>WVXJ01000161.1:15522-22493 GCA_011773575.1 Armatimonadota bacterium
TCCATGCGGCACACTATCCGGCTCTTGAGGCGGCTCTTCGGGCTGAGATATGCCCGCGGTGATACGAAACGAACCTGTTCGGGCCATCCCTGGGACCCGCTTGGACCCAAACGCCGCCGGCCCTGCCTGGATCACTTCATCGGGCTGTGTCTGGCTCCATGTGTGGAGGGGACCGTGACAGATGAGGAATATGCCGCCGCCGTGGGCAGGACGATTGATTTTCTCGAGGGCCGTACCGAAAGTCTGCTGCGCCGCCTGAACGCGGAGATGGAGGAAGCCTCCGAACAGATGCGCTTCGAGGCCGCCGCCAGGCTTCGTGACCATATCGCTGCGGTAGAAGCGGTGACCGCTAAACAGAGAGTGATGAGCGAAAAGCGTGAGGATGCAGATGTCATCGCTTCCGCCATGGAGCAAGATCTGGCGTGTGTCGTCGTGCTCCAGATACGAGAAGGGAGGCTGATCGGGCAGAATGGCTTCTTCTTGGAGGGGATCACGGGACTGGAAGAAGACGCGGTGCTCACTGCATTCGTTAAATCCTATTATCTGTGGCCCGCGTCAGTGCCTAAACAAGTACTACTCGCATCAGAAGTAGATGAGAAAGAGGCTATCACCAGCCTTCTGACGCAGAAGAGAGGGCGGCGTACATCTCTGCTGGTTCCCAAGAGAGGTGAGAAGCGAAAACTCATTGACCTCGCTCTGAAGAATGCTCAGCACTACCTGCGAGAAGCCCTCGGTCGTGAAGAGAGCGGCCGCCGACGCGCGGAAGACGCGCTCCTTGAATTGAAGGGCGTGCTCGGGCTGGCTGCTGCGCCGCGACGGATTGAGTGTTATGACATATCTAACCTCTTCGGCACTCAAGCGGTAGGCTCCATGGTAGTCTTCGAGGACGGCAGACCCAGAAAATCCGATTATCGCCGCTTCAAGATTCGCATCAAGGAGGGGCAGCCGGATGATTTCGCCATGATGCGAGAAGCGCTGACTCGGCGTTTGCGAGCCGGCCTGGAGGGCTCAGAGAGATTCAGCCCTATGCCGGATTTGATTATGGTGGACGGTGGAAAGGGGCAACTGAATGTCGCTCTGGAGTTGCTGCGGAAAATGAAGATTGACATTCCCGCGGTGGGGCTGGCCAAACAATTCGAACATATATTTGTACCAGGGCGGTCGGAGCCTATCCTGCTTCCTCGCCATTCCCGTTCCCTCCATCTTCTCCAGGCCCTTCGTGACGAGGCCCACCGCTTCGCCATTGCTTATCATCGGACTTTACGGCGCCGAGAGGCGGTAACCAGCATTCTTGGCTCCATCCCCGGAATCGGCCCCAAACGCCAGCAAACCCTGCTCTCCCACTTCCCCTCCCTGGAGGCGATTCGCCAGGCCGGTGTGGAGGAGGTGGCCAAATTACCAGGGATGGGTCGCGCCGCCGCGGAGACCCTTTTGACCAACCTCCGCGCGAAAGCGCCGACGATTTCTCCGGAGGAACAGGAAGAAGAGTGACCATATTCACACCATTGGGGCCGGTTGCGGTTGAATTTCGCGGAAATACCATTCTGCGGCTCTCATTGCGCGCCCCAGGTAGTACGATTTCTCAGAAGAAAGAAAACCCCGAAGAAACACGCTTGCGCGCTGATTTGGCGCGCTATTTTGCCGGAGAGAAAGTCTCTTTCTCGCGTTATCCGGTAGACCTTTCCTCTTTACCTGAGTTCAGCCGCCAGGTATTATTGGCGACGCGCAGAATATCTTATGGAGAACGATGGAGTTATGGAGAATTGGCCCGCCGTATAGGCCGCCCCAGAGCAGCGCGGGCGGTTGGACAAGCGCTCAAGCGCAATCCCATAGCCATTGTCATTCCTTGTCACCGCGTAATTGGAGTGAACGGAGATCTGCGTGGGTTCGCCGGAGGCTTGGACTTGAAGAAGCGTCTGCTTGCGCTCGAAGCCGGCTGCAAGCCGAGGAAATGACATGAGGCGACTTCTGCTGCGAATCATATTTCTGGGGGTGGCATTTCTCGTGATTACCCGTTTCGTGCCGGGAGTCCAACTGACGGGCGCTCCTCTCTCCGCCTTCCTGGCTGCGGCAGTCTTCGTGGGCCTAAACCTGCTCGTTACCCCGTTGGTGTGGTTGTTGAAGACTCTCGCCCTTCCCCTGACCCTTCTTACCCTTGGGCTGATGAGTTTGCTTATCTCCTTCGCCTTCAATATACTTATTTTCTGGATAATGAGCAGTATGGAGTGGGGAATTCGCGTGGATAGAACCTCCGCTCTGGTACTGGGGCCTCTGGGCTTGAGTATCATCAATGCTCTGCTCAATCTTCTCGCTTCCCCTCGGAAGAGACACGGGATAGGCTGATGGAAGAGAAATTCGCCGGTCATGGTCGTACGCGTCTTGTAATCGTTACCGGCCTTTCCGGTGCGGGCAAGAGCGAGGTGATCCGCTGTTTCGAGGATCTTGGCTTCTACTGCGTGGACAACCTGCCGCCCGCACTGCTGGTTCGCTTCGCCGAATTATGTGAACGCTCGGCGCGGCCCATTCCTAACGCCGTTCTCGTGACAGATGTGCGGGGTGGAGACTTCTTCGATGACCTGGAGGCGGCACTCTCGGAACTTAGAGGCGCCGGCTTTGATTACAGAATCCTCTTTCTCGAAGCGGCGGAGGAGGTGCTGGTAAGCCGCTTCAAGGAAGTCCGCCGCCCTCATCCGCTTATGAGCAAGCACCGCTCTTTGCTGGAATGTTTGAGAGAAGAACGCGCTCGACTGCAAGATCTCCGCGGCCGGGCGGACAAAGTCATTGACACCTCCATGCTCAAACCGCAAGAATTAAAGGAGGAGGTGGCCTCCATCTTCCCGGACACGCCGGAATCCGAAGGGATGCTGGTGAACATCATCTCCTTTGGATTCAAGTATGGTTTGCCGGCAGATGCGGATATGGTTTTCGATGCTCGTTTTCTTCCCAATCCGCACTATGTTGAGGGATTGCGCGAATTACCGGGGACGGATATACGGGTATCTGAATTCGTCCTGGGCCAACCTGAGACGCAAGAATTCCTGCCGCGGGTGGAGAGCCTGTTGGAATCCACCCTTCCAAAGCACCGTGAGGAGGGCAGACCTATTCTCACCATTGCCATCGGCTGCACCGGGGGCCGCCACCGTGCAGTGGTGCTGGCTCAGGCATTGACGAGTTCCTTGCGCAGCCAGGGACATCGCGCGTTCGTCGAACATCGCGATATTGATAAATGAAATGGCGAGGAGCCTTACGAATGATCGAACTTAGAGATGTATCGGCAGTCTATCCCAATGGCACATTGGCACTCGGTGAGGTCAACTGCAAAATTGAGAAGGGTGAATTCGTCTTTCTGGTGGGCCCTACCGGCCACGGCAAATCCAGTCTTCTCAAACTGATCCACCGGGAACTGATTCCCTCCAAGGGAGAAGTGAGAGTGGCGGGGCAGGATACAAAGACACTGTCACCGCGGCAGGTGGCATTTCTGCGCCGACGCGTGGGGATGATATTTCAGGATTTCCGACTGCTCGCCACTCGTACTCTGTGGGAGAATGTCGCCTTTGCCCTGCGGGTGACAGGTGTCTCGCGGCGACGCATTCATCGTGTGGTGCCGGACCTGCTTCGGCGCGTGCACTTATCCGATAAGGCCGACGCCTTCCCCGACCAGGTCTCTGCGGGAGAGCAACAGCGAGCCGCCATTGCCAGGGCGCTGGTCAATTCTCCCGCCATCCTGCTCGCCGATGAGCCAACGGGAAACTTGGATACGGACACCGGTTGGGGGATCATGAAACTCCTTGCTGACATTAATCTCTCCGGCACAACCGTAATCTGTGCCACTCACAATCGGGGCATCGTCCAGGCCCTCCGCAGACGGGTTATCACGCTCTCCCACGGGAAAATCGCCTTGGATGTTCCTGTGGGAGCGATTCGTCCGACCGCTTCGATCCGAATCTAATCGGAGTAAGTCAACGCGCGCGCAGTTTTGCAACAAATAGAGCTATGGGCCTCCAAAGTTTGGATTTTATAATTGAGGAAGTAATCACTAATCTCCGGCGAGACAGGCTGATCAGCTTTGCCACCTTGGGGGTCGTCGCCGTCGCCATCTGTGTGCTGGGCGGGATAATCTTGTTTCTGCTCAACTTAAGACTGCTGACCGAGCAGGTCGCAAAAGAGTTGAAAATTACCGTTTACCTGAAGCGCGATGTATCCCGCGACCGCGCAAAGAGTTTGGAGACAGAGGTCGCCGCATGGCCTCGCGTCTCCTCAGCCAGATTAATCACCAAAGAAGAAGGTTGGGAGGAATTCAAGAAGACTCACCCTGTGGGGGAGCGTTTGGAGGGTTTTCCCATTCCCTGGACTGACGCCGTTGAAGTCCGCACGCAAACCTCGGCGGATGTTCCGGCTATAGGTGAGAAACTTGCCGCCCTGGAGGAGGCAAAAGACCTGGTCCCCACTCCTGAGGAGATAGGGGCCCGCACGGGTGTGCCTCAGAGGATCATTCGCGTGCGTCACTGGATGAACTACGGCGTTCTGCTTCTGGCGGGGCTAATGGCCCTGGCCGGCTTTCTCATCATTCACAACACGACCAGACTGTCTCTGTTTGCCCGCCGCCGGGAGATCTCCATCATGCAACAGGTCGGCGCCACTCCCGGGTTTGTTGCCGCTCCGTTTCTGCTGGAGGGTGCGGTCCACGGCTTCTCCGGGGCCCTCCTCGCCTGTTGTGTGCTTGTCCCTGTCCACATGTATTTGCGCGCTCTGGCGGCCAATTCGGGGTGGGCGCTCCTCAAGCTCTTGCCCGATGATCAACTTCTGCCCATCGCTGTCGCACTAATCGCAAGTGGTACACTTCTCGGTGTCGCCGGAGCCTGGCTCTCCCTGCGACGATTCCTCTCCCGCGACCCAGAGCCGGAAGTCCGGTGAGTAAGCCGGCCAAGACACCTCTGTAAAAGCATACCGGCAACCCGAAGAGAAGAGAGGCTCTCAACCACTCCCCGGCTCCCCGGCCTCACTTGGGGCATGTCTTCAGAGCCCGCTGCTAGCCCACCGCCGCGGGCTCCTTTGTGCCGTCATGAGGTCCAACTTCTGACGGCGTTTCCTCCCCCTCCCACAGCAATAGTCGCAAGCCAAAGGTCGATCCATGTCCCAGGGTACTTTCCGCCCACACCTCTCCGTTTTGCAGTTGCGCCATGCGCTTTGCTATGGCAAGGCCGAGGCCCGTCCCCTGTCGGCCCGTGGAGTTGGAAGCAGAATAAAACATGTCGAAGATATGAGGCAGATCATCGGCGGGTATGCCGGGGCCATGGTCTCTCACTCTGATCGACAGATAAGTCTTCGCCGCATCCGGCCGAGATTCGAGGGCGGCGGTGATCTCTATGGGCCCTTCCGGGCAATGACTGATGGCGTTGTCAAAGAAGATGCGAAGTATCTGCTCCACCCGCTGGAGGTCTGCCCGCGCCGGAGGCAAATTCTCAGGCATGGAGACCAACACATTCCCATTCACCTCATTCATACTCTCAATGGTTCGGGAGACCACCTCGGACAGGTGTACTGGAGCGGATTGTACTCTGATCCGCCCAGCTTCGATGCGAGACATCTGCAGGATATTCTCGATGAGCCTCGCCAGCCGCTCCGCCTGGTTCTTGATTATTCTCAGATACTCCTGCTCTTTTTCCGGATGTAGTTCCGANNGAAGCATCGGACACAAACTCTGTCTTTTCTTCATTCGCTCGCTGGTACCAATGAGTCAACTGTTGATAGGTGCGTGATTCATGACACATGTAAGCGAAGAAACCGGCCAGCAAGATGCTGGATGCGCTGAAGGTAAAGGCGCGCGGAAAAAGGTTGGGGGCACTCTCTCCATCCGACACCACCACAGTAACGGTGAAGACATAACAGGCCGCGGCGAGCACGGAAGCCCCCACCGCGTCGCGGAAATTGAGTCTTACCGCGGCATTGAGAATGGGCAGATAGTAGAGGATGTAGTATTCGCTGTGAACCCCGCCGGTAGAGTAGATCAAACCGGTGATCAGGCCGATGTCAATTACGGAAAGCACGATTGCCAAGTGCTCGGAAGGCGAGCGCATCAGAGGCAAGAAGGTAGTGGCGAGAATATAGGTGGCTCCCGCCAAAAAGACCCATTCCAGGGAATCTGACGGCGGTGGTGACTGGAAACGCGCCATTATTACCACAGTAAGAAGCACGAAGGCGCGAATCGCTGCGGCGGCCTTTTCTCTGGGAACGCCTCGGAACAGGCGCGCCGGGGATTTGACCGGCGTCTCGCCAGGTCTGGCGGCATGCGATGAATTCTGAATAGGTTTCATAAAGGCAAAAAACCCCCCTTTTCTATTTTCCATAGACAAGGGCTCTTTCGTCGCCTGCATATAGAACTCAAAGGGCGACGAGAGAGCGATTCCCGGTTTTTGAAAAAGAAGATATTCCCCTATTGCATTTCAAACTTCTGTTCTATATAATTAGAGGGTGGAGATAAACCATGGGATATGCTCAGATACAAGAATCTATTGAAGTAATCGCTCTCTTTTCCACTAAAGGGAGTATCCAACCCCTGGCCTTCACCTGGGCAGGCCGGCAGTATCAGGTGCAAAAGACGACTTATCGCTGGCGCACCCGCCAAGGCCGGGCCACCCTCCACTTCTTTGCCGTAGTTACATCTAAAACCGAGGATGCCTACCAACTCTGCTATCGAGATGAAGACACTACCTGGTGGCTGGAAAAAGCCTGGACCGCGGGATAGTCATGGGCGAACGAACCGTAATGTTGGTGGATATGAATGCCTTCTTCGCTGCCATCGAACAGCAGTGTAATCCACATCTGCGGGGTCAGCCGGTCCTGGTGTGCGGCAATCCCACCACCCGAACCATTGTAACCGCCGCCTCTTATGAGGCCCGCCCTTTCGGCATCAAAAGCGGTATGCCATTGGGCGAAGCGCTTCGCCTCTGCCCAAAGGCTGTTTTAGTTGA
>WVXJ01000161.1:22556-30088 GCA_011773575.1 Armatimonadota bacterium
CGCCTTCAAAGCACTGTTGAAGGCCGCCTTCGGCCTCACCTGCAGCATCGGTATCGGCCCTAACAAGATGGTGGCGAAACTCGCCGCCGGCATGGAGAAACCCGATGGGCTGGTTTGGATCCGCCGCGCCGACATACCCAGGGTATTTGCAACCCTGCCGGTATCAGAATTGTGTGGTATCGGCCCCCGGATAGAGAAACGGCTCCAGGCTCTAAGGATTTTCACCCTGGGCCAATTGGGGCATGCCCCCATCTCATTGCTGAGAGGGCATTTCGGCAACTTCTGGGGAGAGCGTCTGGCGGAGATGGGCCGCGGCCTGGACCCTTCGCCTGTGGTCTCTTGTCTGTTCGAACCGACCGTCAAGAGCATGGGGCATTCCTATACTCTTAACCGAGATACCTGGGAAATGGAGGAAGTACAAGCCCACCTGCTGCGTCTGGCCCTTATGGTGGGCCGCAGATTGCGCGCGGAAAACTTCGCCGGCCGCACCATTCGACTGACCTTGCGCACCTCTGATTTCACCACCCTCTGCCGCCACCGGACTTTCCCCCGCTGGTTTTCTCACGGCCGTCAGATCTATCTGGGCGCGCTGCAAATCTTGCGACAGCTTCCTCTTAAAGGGCCGGTCCGTATGATAGGAGTAGCTGTGGCCAATCTTGTAAAGGGTGCTCGCCAACCGGAACTTTTTATAGATAATGACAAACTCCAGGCTCTGGAAAATGCCGAAGATGCGGTGCTGGACCGCTTCGGCGAGTTCTCCATCAAACCCGCGGCACTGCTTCAACTTCACTCTGAAAAACGAGAGGAAGGGAAATGGACATTCACATCGGAACCAGCGGCTTCTCATTCTCTAGCTGGCGCGCGCAGATTTATCCTTACTCGCTGAAAGCTTCTCGGATGTTCGATTATTACTGTCACAACTTCGGCTTTGATTGTGTAGAAATCAACAGCAGTTTTTATCGCCCTCCCGCGGCCAAGAGCATGGCTTCACTCGCCAGCCGCAGCCCCGAGAATTTCCACTTCATGGTGAAGGTATTTCACGGCTTCACCCACAATCTACGCGAAGCAACACCCAAGGCATTTCGTACTTTTCATCAAGGGATTGCGCCTCTTGCCCAATCCGGTAAACTCCGCGGTCTATTAGCCCAGTTTCCTCCCGCCTTCATGCCGGGAAAAGAGTCCCGCGACTGGCTGCAGTATCTCAGAAAAAGATTTGCCCCTTTTCCGCTCTTCATCGAATTTCGCCATCCTCACTGGGGCGCTCCTGAAAATTTTGACTTCCTGAAACAGGAAGACTTCGGATACTGTATGGCGGATCTGCCTGACCTGGACACCTTGCCGTCTCTTGCGCCGGCAGTCACCAATGGCATCGCCTATGTTCGCTTCCACGGCAGAAACAGAGAATGGTATCGGCCCACCACCAGCCGCTATGATTATCAATACAGTGATGAAGAACTCCGGTCAGTCCTAGACAAAATCGGTAAGATCTCTCCCCCACCCTCACAGGCCTTCATCTTCTTCAACAACTGCCACGCAGGAGTCGCCGTCCGCTCCGCAAAACGCTGCCTTGCCCTCTCGCAACAACTCCTAACCTCCGGCAGTCTAATGTAGGGCGGCCTCTCCATTCACTTTGAGGAACTCGAAGGGCATCCCCCTGGCAGTTTTTGTAGGGCGGCATTTATGCTTCGACTCCGCTCAGCATCCCGAGCAAAGTTGAGGGATTAACCCCGCCGGCATTTTTTTGTAGGGCAGGGCATCCATGCCCTGCCAAGAAGCATTCAGCCGTAGATTCACACGGATAAAGAAGTTGCTTGCCCGCCGTAACTGCTTGTCCTACGAAGCCGCCTGTCCTGCGTAGTCTTGACGAAGCAGGATGGCGAAGAAGGCTCAGCGAAGGCGTGTAGGGCGGGGTCTCCGAACCCCGCCGAAAGAGGTTGGGCGGGGTCTCCGAACCCGTCCTACATAAGATAAGCTTGGGCAGGCAGGGACAGGAGGCGCAGGTCCTGCCCAACGGGAGGGGGTGAATGGGAGGAAAGGGTTTAAGACTGCCGGCGGGGTCAGGAGACCCCGCCCTACAGTCAGGGGCAAGGAGACTCGCTCATGCCCAACGCATTTCATCTGCGTGAATCCGCGGCTAAGAATGTATTGCTTCTCCGGTGTTTCATTGTTTGCTATTGACAAAACGCCGGTTTATTTGTAGGATTTATTGTATGAAAGCGTTTTTCATTAATAATTCGGCTTGGGTCTGGCGCGGCGTGGCGAGCGTACGCCGGGCCCGCTTGGCCACTTGAGAAAAACGAATTAATCAGTTTTTGGACCCGTCTGACCAGCCCGGCACCCGCTGGGCTGGTTCTTTTTATGGCCCGCCCGAGTAGATACATAACCTAGATTCAAGCGCCTGGTGTTGAGAATTTAGATCTCCTATTTTCAAGTTATCGCTCAGCACCCTCGACTCCAGCCGCACAACCCTTATAATGTGGAGAAGATCATGTACTATCCAACTCTGGAAGAATTCAAAGAGAAGGCGAAGCAGGGGAACCTGATTCCGGTATATCGAGAGATACTGGCCGATATGGAGACTCCCGTCAGCGCTTTTCGTAAGATCGGCCAAGGTCAATATGCTTTCCTGTTGGAGAGCGTTGAAGGAGGTGAGCAGGTAGGACGCCACTCCTTCATGGGTAGTGAGCCGTTTGCCGTTTTTCAGAGCAAGGGGCGGGAGGTCAAGATAACCCGTGATGGGGAGACGAAGACACGTTATCTCGAGGAAGGCGAGGATCCACTTACCGCGCTGAAAGAACTGCTGGAGGAATACCGCTTTGTGCCGGTGGCGGGATTGCCTCGTTTCTGCGGCGGAGCGGTGGGCTATATCGGCTACGATGTGGTCAGATTCTTCGAAAGGCTGCCCGCGCTCGCGGAGGATGATTTGAACCTTCCGGACTCCATGTTGGTCTTCACTGACACTTGCCTCATCTTCGACCGCGTTCGCCACAGTGTGAAGGTGCTTTCAAACGCCCGGATAAACGGAGACCCTGAGCGCGCTTACCATGAAGCCGTAGAGAAGATCGAGGCGCTCGTTGCGAAATTGAACGGGCCCTTACCGGAACCCGCTCCACAACACTCCTTGCGCAATGGCACGCTCCAGCGGAATGTGACTCCTGAGCAGTTCCGGCAGGGAGTACTTAAAGTCAAGGACTACATTGCCGCCGGTGATGCCGTCCAGGTAGTACTCTCTCAGCGACTGAGCCTGAAGATTGCCAGTGATCCATTTGACCTCTATCGCGCACTGCGTTCTCTCAATCCTTCGCCTTACATGTACTATCTCACCTATGGCGACCTGAAGATCATCGGCTCATCTCCTGAGCGGCTGGTCTCTGAAGAGGACGGAGAAGTGATTACCAGGCCCATCGCCGGCTCCCGCCGACGCGGTGGTTCTCTAGAAGAAGATGAAGAGATCATCGCTGATTTGCTCTCTGACGAGAAAGAGCGGGCCGAACACATCATGTTGGTGGATTTGGGGAGAAATGACATCGGCAGAGTCTGTGAGTATGGCTCCGTGTCAGTGGATGAGTTGATGACAATCGAAAAATACTCTCATGTAATACACATCGTCTCCAATGTGCGGGGAAGATTGCGCCCGGACTGTGATCAGTTCGATGTGCTGCGGGCATGTTTTCCCGCAGGCACTCTCTCCGGAGCGCCGAAGGTGCGCGCAATGGAGATCATAGAAGAACTGGAGCCAACGCGCCGGGCGACCTATGGAGGAGCCATCGGTTATTTCAGTTTCTCCGGCAATATGGACACCGCTATCACCATTCGCACAATCACCATGAAAGGGGACATGGCACACATACAGGTGGGAGCGGGGATAGTGGCGGATTCGGATCCGCAGCGAGAACATGAAGAGTGCGCGGTCATCAAGGCCGGCGCTCTCCTGAAAGCGATAGAGATGTGCGAGAACGGCCTCACATAACAGCGATAAGCAGGAGAGAACTATGATACTGATGATTGACAATTACGATTCTTTCACCTACATCCTGGTGCAATACCTGGGTGAGTTGGGCGAGAAATTGCGGGTATTCCGCAATGACAAGATTACCCCCGAAGAGGCCGATGCCCTCTCGCCGGAGCGCGTCGTGATTTCCCCCGGCCCCTGTACCCCCAATGAGGCGGGGGTGTCGAATGAGATAATCACTCATTTCGCCGGTAAGGTGCCGATCCTGGGAGTATGTCTGGGGCATCAGTGCGTCGGACAGGTTTTCGGCGCAGACATCGTCCGCGCCCCCCGTCTCATGCACGGCAAGACTTCCATGATTCATCATGACGGGAAGACAATTTACCATGACCTGCCGAACCCTTTCGAGGCAACACGCTACCACTCCCTGATTATTCAACCCGACAGCCTGCCGGACTGCCTGGAGGTAACGGCCAAAACCGATGAGGGCGAGATCATGGGCATCAGGCATAAGCAGTTCTGTATTGAAGGGGTACAGTTCCACCCGGAATCCATACTCACTGATACGGGCAAGGACCTACTGCGCAATTTCCTCGCCCTGCGCAATGACAGGAGGCAAGCATGATCCAATCCTATCTTACGAGATTGCTGGATAAAACGGATTTGAGCCGCCAGGAGGCGCAAACCGCCATGCTGGAGATAATGGGGGGTGAAGTGGGCCCGGCAACGATGGCCGGTTTTCTTATTGCACTCCGCATGAAAGGAGAAACGGTAGATGAAATCACCGGATTTGCGGAGGCGATGAGGGAGAAGATGGCCCCCGTCTCCCCGAAAGCGCGGCCCCTTGTGGATACTTGCGGAACAGGCGGAGACAAAGTCAATACATTCAATATCTCTACAGCGGCGGCCTTAGTGGCGGCCGGCGCGGGTGTTGCGATTGCCAAACACGGCAACCGCGCGGTCAGCAGCGCTTGCGGCAGCGCGGATGTACTTGAGGCATTGGGGGTAAAGCTTGCACTTACCCCTCAGCAGATTGCTGACTGTATTGATGAAGTCGGTATCGGCTTCATGTTCGCGCCCGGGCTGCATCCCGCCATGAAACACGCCATGCCGGTTCGAAAGGAAATGGGGGTTCGCACCGTATTCAATCTCTTGGGTCCGCTGGCGAATCCCGCCTGTGCCCAGGCTCAGGTGCTTGGAGTCTATGCCCCGGCACTCACCGAATCTCACGCCAAAGTCCTGAAAAACCTCGGCTCTCAAAGGGCCCTGGTGGTGCACGGAATGGAAGGGCTGGACGAAATCTCCACGGCCGGTCCCACACAGATCAGCGAACTGGTTGATGGAGAGGTTAAGACCTATGTTGTTTCTCCCGAGGAATTCGACCTGCCGCGGGTTGACATTGAAGATCTGCGCTGTGGCGCCAATGCGCAGGAAAATGCCGATATGCTGATAGAAGTGCTGCAGGGGAAAGCCGGGCCCAGAAGAGACGCGGTTCTCTTGAATTCTGCGGCAGCCTTGATTGCGGCGGGCAAGGCGTCCGATTTCGCCCAAGGTCTGAAGATGGCCGCAGAAGCGGTTGATTCCGGGCATGCGCTGCAGAAACTGGAATCTCTCCGCGCCTACACCGAGAAGGCGGCCGCGGAGCAAGCCTGAGAATGTCGAGACGGTTGCTAACCCTGCTTCAGTGAGAGTCAAAAGTGCCACTGGAAGAAATCCTTGCCCACAAGAAGAAGGAGATTGAGAGACTGAAGATAAGTCCTGAATTGTTGGCTCCGCCGCCGCTTCCGACATTCAAGAGAAGGGGATTCGCTGCGGCACTCCGTTCCTCTGGCGAAATACGGCTCATCGCGGAAATAAAGCGCCGCTCTCCTTCACGCGGAGATTTGAGGCCTGATCTTGATCCCGCGCAACTTGCCGCTTCCTACGAAACTGCAGGCGCCTCCGCCATCTCGGTACTTACTGAAGAGCATTTCTTTGGCGGCAGCCTGGCTGACCTTCAGAAGGCGCGTGCAGCCGCCTCTCTTCCGGTGCTGCGAAAGGACTTCATCCTAGACGAGACCCAGATCTGGCAGGTGGCGGGAAAGAATGGAACAGATGCGCTGCTTCTCATTGTCGCCGCGCTTTCCGAAGAGCGACTGAAGGCCCTGCTCGCCGAAGCAGGGCGATACGGGATAGATTGTCTGGTCGAAGTACACTCGGAAGAAGAGGTGGATGTTGCTTTGCGCGCGGACGCGGAAATCATCGGCATCAATAACCGGAACCTAAAGACTTTCGACATTGATCTCAAGACAACCGCGCGCTTGTGCAATCTCATTCCGGCCGGCAAGGTGGTTGTCAGCGAAAGCGGGATTCACAGCCGTGATGATGTGGCTTGGTTGCAGGGGCTGGGGATAGATGCTATTCTGGTCGGCGAGACGCTGATGCAAAGCCCTGAACCGGCCCAAAAGGTACGGGAATTACTTGGGCGGTAGCCAGATAAACTCAGATTAGGCGTCTTTTAGAGTGCAGGCACTAGTCAAAATCTGTGGGACTACCAATTTGGATGATGCATTATGCGCGGTTGAGGCCGGCGCGGATGCTCTTGGTTTCGTCTTTGCGAAGAGTCCCCGGCAGGTCGAGCCCGAACAGGTAAAGGAAATAACCTCACAGCTCCCGTCCCATGTACTCTCCGTGGGCGTGTTTGTAAATGGTTCGTTGAGGACAATTCTAACCACAGTAGCAGCATCGGGAGTAAAGGCAGTGCAGCTACACGGTGATGAACCTCCTGAAGCGGTCGAAGAAATATCTCAGCATATGCCAACATATGAAAAAGAAACCGCCGGGTGGCCTCTGCTGGTAAAAGTCTTTGCGCCGCGCCAGGAAAGTGATTTGGAGATACTGGAAAAATACACTGCCGCACAGGCATTTCTGATTGACGCCCATGTCGAAGGTGTAAGGGGTGGTACCGGCAAGCGCGCGGATTGGGGCCTGGCAAAAGCGGCAAAGAAATATGGCCGGGTAATCCTGGCAGGAGGCTTGAGCCCTGAAAATATAGGCGAAGCGCTCTCCCAGGTTGATCCTTTTGGCGTGGATATCATCAGCGGCGTGGAAGCCGCGCCGGGCAAGAAGGATCCCGTGAAGGTCAGAGAATTCGTCCGACTGGTGAGGGGAATATGAGTCAGAAGACAAATGATGCGCTGGGACATTTCGGCGAGTTTGGCGGAATTTATGTCCCTGATACTTTGATGACCCCATTGTTGGAGGTGGCCGAGGCCTATGAAGAAGCTCGCCAGGATCCCGATTTCCAGCAGGAATTGAGTTATTATCTCAGAGAGTACGTGGGCCGGCCCACTCCATTGACTTACTGTCCGCGGCTCAGTGAGGCGTGTGGAAAGGCAAAGATATACCTCAAGCGAGAGGACCTCGCCCACACCGGTTCCCACAAAATCAACAACTGCATCGGCCAGGGCCTGCTCGCTAAGCGCATGGGCCGCAAGAAAGTCATGGCGGAGACCGGCGCGGGGCAGCATGGTGTAGCCGTTGCCACTGTTGCGGCCTTGCTGGGAATGGAATGTGATGTCTATATGGGGGAAGAAGACAC
>WVXJ01000156.1 GCA_011773575.1 Armatimonadota bacterium
TGGTTTCGCTTACGCCGTGCAACCACACATGCTTCTTTCTGGAAGACTTATGGCAGACTATTGCATCAGACTTTGCCCGTCTGCATAGTATTACTGACCTTGTTATATGCAGGTGCTGCCATTCAGACAGCACGGCTTAGAACAAAGTCTGTATCTCTGATGAAAGAGAGGATGGCCCACGGAGAAATGGCCGAGTTCCGGCGGGACCATCCGCAGTTCTTCACCACGCCTTCTCCTGTGGAACCGCAGTAAGGGCGTCAGGGCCTCCAGGAAGATATCTGCCAATGCCAGAATAGTAGGATAGACCCAGGCATCGGCTGTACGGCATGAATGGGCAAAGCAGTCTCATAATCCAACGGAGCGACGAGAATGCGAACCTATGGCTGGTCATTGCTGGTGGTAGTCATCGTCATCGCCGGCCTTCTGGTAGCCCCTGCCACACGAGAAGTGGTTCGCATTGAGGCGAGCGCATTTTGCCCCTTTGCCCGGTTTCATAATCTCTACCCGCATTGGTCTGCTCGCGACCGCTGTCAGCCACCAGGACCCGATCTTAATATTGACCAACTGTCGGCACAAGCCCGCGCCAAACGTCCAGAAGACTGGAAGACAGCGCTGGCAATTGGGCTGCTGGCCTGGAGAGCAAAACGCGACGCGGCAATGCGCTACTACGATACACCAAGGGGTGGCGCACTGTACGCTCAGGCCGAGGAGCAGAGACTCGCCTGTCTCGAAGAAGTCGTGGAACTCGCTCCTGATGAGCCCATTGCGCTCATCACCCTTCTCGGCGCGCATATGCCGTGGCTCTCCTGGAGCAGGCAAGACGTGAGGTCGCATCGGCACGGAGGAGAGTCGCCATCCGATTTCACAGAGGAATTGCTAACCGCAGAAAATACTAAGTTCGCGCGCGAAACTCTGGAACGCCTGAAGCGAATTGATCCAGATAATGCTTTTCCGGAAGCGCTGCTGGCATGGCTGGATTTCGGTGAGAAGCGTGACACCGAAGCACTCGCTCATCTGAAGGCAGCAGTCGCCAAACCGAAATGGGATCTTTACGAGGGAGCACTAGCACGTACGCAGATACAGGTCTGGACCGATGCCGGAATACCGGAGTTCGAGGCTTCATGGCTTTCCGCAACGTGGGAGCCTTGGGCGGCTTTCAGCGCCAGACTGCGAAATGACCTTGCGTATGCCGCCGCATTTAAGGCGGAAGAGGCGAAGAAGGCGGGCCGAGACCAAGAAGCGGTGGAAGACTGGATGGCCGTGATTAAACTTGGTCGGCTCATCCGTCACAAAGGGCACACATTCATCGAAATCCTGGTGGGGATCGGCATCGAAGAAATTGGGGCGCGTCCAATGTATAGCTGGGTGCTGATGGAACCAGCGGCCGAACACGGACTGAAACCGGCCTCCGAACTCGCCGGGAAAGAGGGCCGCTATAGGGGTGGTGACATCTTCGAAAGGGAGCCTCTTGATTACTTTCTAAAGCATGCCGGCGCGGGCGCGGCTGCGGATGTCCTGGCAGGTCTGGAGCAAGGCCAAGAGCTCAGACTCGAGATGCGAGAATACTTGGACAAGGCGTACGAGAAGGAGCACCATATCGACCGCAGAGCAATCGGCACTCTGATTGGTGGAACCATTATTCTGGGCCAGATGATGTTACTGTTAGCACTCACGATATTGCTCTGGATGGTGGTTCGAGATAGGGCGCGAAGTGCAACCCGTTTGCGCCGGTTTTGGGTTATCATTCTCGCACTCATCCCGCTTGCTTTGACACTGCCATATTCGTCGCTCTACCTGATTTGCGTGAGGGGTCCCTCCGACGAACACTGGCTTACCTTCTTGAGCAAAAACCTCATGCAATTTCATCCTGCCATGGTCCTTGCCACTCTACCGGTGATCCTTATACTCTGTACGCTTTTCGCGGGAGTTTGGATAAAGAGGAAATCGAGGGGCCGCCACTCATGGCGCGCGATATTCGCCGGAGTACTGCGCCAAGTCGCGCCGGTCTGTTTGGTGCTTCTGACATTATGCTATGCCCTCAACACCATTCAGGCGGCACGGCTGAGAGCGAAGGCAGTATCTATTACCAATAGATATATCGCAGGCGAAATGACTGAGTTCCGAAGCCAACATCCGCAGTTCTTCACCACGCCCGTTCCCGTGGAGCCGGAATAGAGCGAGTAGGTTCGGGCAACTCTCACACTCTCACTCAACCTTGCTCATTACGAGCGGTTCCGGCGCGGCCTTCTTCGGCCCCTTTTGCCAGGTCATCTTTATGACTGTATCGGTCACACCTTCAGGACCCGCCTCCACTAGAACGAAGTGATAGAACGCGGCATCCGGCCCCAATTGCTTATACAGGGGCGCGCCGGCGCCTCCGCTGAGCACATACTCTACGCCGTTTTGAGTCACCCGATCATAGGCATGAATATGCGCGACAAAGACGCGGCTGGGCAGGTATTGCTCCATAATATCGGTGAAGCGTTTCGCCCCGTGAGAAAAGGAGTGCCAGGCCCAGCGCTGGATGGTATCTGGCGGCATGTGCAGCAGAACGAATCTGGGCAGCGGGGTCTGAAGTTGCGTCTCCAGCCAATCCAGTTGAGAGGTGCTCAGTCTTCCCAAGGCATTGTCGAGCACAATGAAACGAAACCCGTCGAGTTCAAAGGTGTAGTTGAGCGGGCCGAAGAGATGCTGGTAGTAGAGCAGGCCTTGTCCGATGAAATCGTGGTTGCCGGTGGTGGTCAGCACCGGCAGAGGGGAGTCTTCCAATACCCGCGCCAAATAAAGATACTCTTCCTGCTTACCATTATTCACCAGATCACCGGGAACAATGGCGAATTCCGCCCCCTGGTTGGCGGCTTCCCTCAGTAACTCGAAGAAGATTCTTTCCCCGCCGCGAAGGTCGCCCAGTACTGCGAATTTGAGCGGCTTTGCGGGAACATCTGCCCGATCCTTTTGCAGGCGGGCAAGGACCGCCGAGGTGGAGAGGTTCTTCCCGTGACTATCCAGTTTCTCCCATATGCTCCACCGCTCTCCAATCTTGAAGGGCTCTCCAAGAGAAAAGAGTCGCCCGGAAGCAGTAGAGGCTGAGGCGCGCACAAGATAGTCTCCCTCGGGTTGATTCGCCGAGTTCCAACTTAGCCGGAAAGAGTTGACTCCGCCCTCAAGTTCCAGGCCCCTCGAAATACGAGCGACAACGTCTTGTCGTCCGTCGAGAATCTCCAGCCCCACTTTTACCGAGGCCGCAGGCTGAGGGGAATCCACAAGAAGAATCCCTTTCAGCGATTCGCCCGCGGAAACCGACGCGGAGCCGAGACTCAGATGACCTTGGATCTTGTTGGAGTGATCCGGAGTCAGCGCAAGCCGGATTCCCCTTCCACTGGTACGAAGATGAGTCGGCTCAATCTCATGGGGAGAATCACGATCCTCAATCCTCACGACCAACCCCAAACCGCCTTCATGCAAAGGACTGATCGGAGACAACATCTTCCACGGCAGACGGATCTCCACCACGCGGCGGCCGGGATAGTCATTGATGGCGAGGAGGTTTCTTGAGGGCAGCGCTTTCGGGTATCCCCTCAGCCGCAGCAAGATCGGGGCCGCCGAAGTTCTCGTCATGAAAAATGTATGGACGTTTTCCTCGTTCACTTGAGCATCGGACTCGTCTTCCCGGGAAAGACTTATCGCCAGCAGGTCCCCGCACTGCCAGTCATCCGCCGCTGCAGGCAAAACCGCATCATCTCTTATGTCAACCGCCAGATAGAGAGCGGAGGCGTTCCAACCTGCCCGCAATACCGCGCTCAAATCACTATCTCCACCCAGCATAAGGTATTCGGCCTCTCGCAGTTCGGGCCAATCGCGCAGACTGGCGTCAATCCGGGGAGCGGAGGAAAGCCTGGGACAGATTAGTGCATCGGCGGGAGCCGGACTGTAGGCCTGGGCGAGACGGACTATCCGCTCCAGCCTCAGGGAGGGCACAAGCGCTGCAGATTGCATCTGCCCGCCGGCCTCTGCGGTCGCGACAAACGCCATCAGCAAACCTGCCAGCAGCAGAACCACATTTCTCATCTTAACCCCGCCGCTCCGCCAGCCTGCTCCGGCGGCTTTGCCGCGGCGCGCCTCCCCGCATCTGCCAGTAGTGACAGTGGATCCGGTATCCGAGCCGCTCATAGAGCCGTGTTGCCTGCAAATTGTCTTCCCGTACATTTAGAACCACCTCTCCACAACTCTCCAGTAATTCCTGTGTCACCGCTCCTACAGTGAGGGTGCCCAACCCCCGACCTCGATAACCCGGCCTTGTCCAGACATTGCCCGCCGCCGCCAGACCGAATCGCGGACAGATGACATGGGTTCCCGCCACGGAAACGAGCCGGCCTTTACTCCAGACTCCGTAATACGGGCCCTTTGCCATCAGGCGCGCTGTCACCGGGCTACCGAAGGCGGTCTCATAGGCTTCCTCCAGGGCGGTGTTGTCACCGGGCTCCAGCCTTCGCAGATCTACTGCGCGGTTTTTCTTCTTCGGCGGGCGAAAGGTTTCTCGGCTCACCGCCATCCGCAGCATCTTCTCCGGGTCTTTGACATGCCAGTGTTTTCTTAGACACTTCATGTGTTCGTCTTTCGCACTTATCCATACAAAACCCACTGCTGCCAGCGGATGCTGGAAGATCTCCTCCAGTGGGGCCGGCTCCCCCATCACGAAGAGTGTGGAGGCCGCCTCCCGCGGCTGGGCCAGTAGAAAAAAAGCCTCGCCTTCCCCTTTGACACGGGCAAGCAAAGCAGTGCAGCAGGCCCAGTTCTCTGTCTC
>WVXJ01000186.1:0-212 GCA_011773575.1 Armatimonadota bacterium
GTCTCGGCCGGCGCTCGGCCGAGCGAAATCGCCAACAGGGTGTATGACGAACGAACCCTGGCTTCCAGACTGCTATTGGGACGCGCTCTTTCCGGACTGAAGATTGATTCATCCGGTAAAATTGCCTGGGCCTGCCTCTATGAAGAAGACTTTCGGAAGGCCGGAACAGAAGAAACCGAGGGGATTATTGATCAGATGCGCTCGGTCCAGGG
>WVXJ01000186.1:296-2566 GCA_011773575.1 Armatimonadota bacterium
TCCGGATTCACTTCTATCTCGAAGGTTCTGGGCCAGGGAAGGCGAACTCCCAGTTTCTTGAGGCGGGTAATTCGGTGCGCGCCAATCCGCCGTCCCTCGAAACCATCCCGGAACAGTTTCTGCGCTTCCTCCTTCAGTCGTCTTCTTATCAACCTCTCTGTTCTTCCCCTTATCTCTCCAAGAAACACCGGGGTGAGTCCAATGCTTCTGACCCAATCATTGGCTTCTTGGCGCACCTTTGACTGATAGAGGAAGTCGTCCCCCAAGCGCGCGAAAAGGAAGTTCAGATTACGGGAGAGAGACGAGTGGTGAGACGGCCGTGGTGGTCTCTTCTCCGCCAGCCCCACGAGTAATCCCTGCGCAAGCGCCGTACCAATGCTGTTGCCGGCGGTATTCCATCCCGCAAAAGCCGCCAATGCCGGGAGGATCCCTGCATCTGCCAGCGCGCTTGCGAGTATCGGATCCGAGCCATTGCAGTAGGCCAAATCCACGACAGACACTCTGGCACCCTTCTTTAATAGAGCAGCCGCTCGGCGCACCAGCCGTTTCGCCTGGGGGCGGCTTCGCTTGTCTGTTTGCGCGTCTCGCCTCACCACTTCTCGCTGCGGCCCGGTGGGAGTATGAACGAGCAGCACCAGATCCGCTTGTGCCGGATTCCTGGCTAATTTCGCACCGCTAGCAATAACATGCCCGAGTACATTCTCACCAATAGGCTGATCTTCATAAAGGGCGACTCTGTCAGCCCCCTCCTGTGAGGCATAGATTACGGCGACGCCGGGTTCCCACTCCCCCATTTTATTTGCCGCTCTTGCAAGCAAAGTGAGGGTTGCCTCATCTGCGCCGGCATGAATGAAGACCCGGTCCCTCACAGACAGCTGCTTCACCAATGCTTTGAGCGCTTCTTGTTCCGGGATGTGCAGCCCAATGGGCGCCGTATCCTCCTGACACACAATCGCCGACTCGAGAATCCCGTCAGCCGCCAGTCGCACGGTCTCCTGGTTGATGATATGATTGCGTTCCCTTGCAGCGAGATAGGAATCCAGAATCTCGGAGGGGAGCCGCCTCCGAACTGCGTCTAAGGCCTCCTCCCAACGGCTCTGCCCCAGTTCTTCCACGCGGTAGCTAAGTTGGGAAAAGAGAGCCACATCACGCCAGTGAGAGACTCCTTCCTCAGAGTCCTGAGTGATGGAAAGACGCATAATGATATTGAAGCCGTATATGGGCAGGTCCGGATTGCGCTCCTTGAGGGCCCTGACATTCTTCAGGCGACGCTGTGCCAGTTCGAGAGGAACACTTGTGGAGCGTGAAGCCCAGAGCCCGCCAAAACAGAGCATGTCCACGGAGACGATTGCAGCATCAACGCTTCCGCCCTTATCNNCAACTCGCGCGGAGGTGACAACACCTTCAATCCGGCGACGCCGGCCAACTGCACCGGAAAAAGGCGGTTGCAGGGGCGGTCATCTAAAGGCAAAAGAAGAATTCTGGCCATTTGCCTCGAGGCTCTTGCCGAAAGCCAGACGCAACATGAATCAAGACTTCGGCAAATCTGTGAGTGCCTTCTTAAACCTTTCTGTGGCCTTACCCACGGAATCGGATTCGCCTCCCGTCACAACCGCTCCGATCATGAGAGCATTGGGTCGGCAGCTTCCAAACAGCGTAGACACATCTTCGGGGCGGATACTTCGTTGAGTCGGAATCACAATTGGTATCGAAACCGCCTCTCTCAGCACACGATAGTGCAGCAAGTCTCTTAACATCAAGGGGCGGCGATAACCTTCAACCGGAACGACAGCCGCCTCCAGAACATCTACTCCCAGAGATTCCATATCTCCTGCAATCTCCGCCGTGGAATTCTCGTCCACGGCGACTATCTTGGCGATACCATCGAGAGATAACATCCAGGCCGGCAGATGATGGGCATAGGCATCGAAAGCATCGAATCCCATCGTCAGAATCTCAGACATCTCCTCGGGGGTAGCCGCGGTCTCTCCCGCTGCAACAACGATGCCCGTGGGCAAACCCAGGGCAAGAATCTGCTCCAGCGCGGAGCGCTCCTCTGCAAGGGAGCCGAAGTGAGTACCGCTCGCCTCGTGATGAATGTGAATATGCACCTTGAGGGCGTCGGCACCGCCTTCCTTTGCCGCCTTTGCCAATGTCGGCGAATTGCTGGGCAGGGAGACGATGAGCGTCGGTCGAGAATTGAACAGATTCAGTAATCGGTTCATTACTTTGCCCTATCGAGATCCTACTCGAATCATCACAGGGAGTCT
>WVXJ01000227.1 GCA_011773575.1 Armatimonadota bacterium
TGATACTTTCCCATCGTAGGTGAGAGCATGGAAAGTCGGGAAAAGAAGATTGCTGTTCAGCGTATGAAGGATTACATCGAAGAACACATCGCAGAACCGATTACTCTTCGCATGCTTGCTGACTCGGCAAACTACTCGCCCTGGCATGCGGCGAGGATATTCAAGGAGGTAACCGGGAAAACGCCGTTTGAGTATGTCCGAGCGGTTCGCCTGTCTCGGGCAGCGGCTCAATTGCGTGATACAAATGCGAAGATAGTTGATGTAGCCTTCGACTTCGTATTCGGTTCCCACGAGGGGTTCACAAGAGCCTTTTCCAAACAGTTCGGCATGACACCCCAGCACTATCGCAAGAATGCACCGCTGATCAAGTTCTTCGTCCCCAAACCGTCCCGTGGCTATCACCTTACATCACAAAGAGGAGAGAATATCATGTCTGAGGATTCCAACACCATTTTCATCCAAGTGGTCGACCGGCCGGCGAGGAAACTGATTTTGAAGCGCGGCAAAAAAGCGACCCAGTATTTCGAGTATACCGATGAAGTAGGTTGTGATGTGTTTGAGGCGTGGTGGGAGGCGCTTGGAAACATCAAAGAAGCTCTATATGAACCAATCGGAGTGTGGCTGCCTGAGAATTTGTGCAAGCCCGACACCTCAATATACGCTCCGGCTGTCGAAGTCCCGGCCGATTTCACAGGTGAGATTCCCGAGGGCTTTGAGATTATCGACCTTCCCCCCTGCAAAATGATGGTCTTTCAAGGCCCGCCTTATGAAGATGTAAATGATAACTATGCCCCGGCCGGCGAAAAAGTAAAGCAGGCGATGCGTAACTACAATCCGACTATCCAGGGCTTCGAATGGGCCGACCAAGACGGCCCGCGCTTCCAACTCGCCCCCATGGGCTACCGGGGGTATATCGAGGCAAGACCGGTAAGACAACTCAATGTAAAGTGAGTTGCGAAAAATAGGTGACAGCTCCCGCAAATACATTGATAATGGAGAAACAGGAACGCCGCGATGAAGCAGAATATCTTCGATGATCCGCAATTCTTCGCAGGATACCAGGCAATGCGTGAAGCGGGATCCGGGCTAAATGCGGTTTTGGAACAGCCGGCAATGCGCACCCTTCTGCCGCCAGTTGCCAGGCTTCGTGTGCTCGATCTTGGCTGTGGTGTCGGCGAACTGTGTCGGGAGTTGTTGGCGTCAGGAGCGGCAAGTGTCGTTGGTATCGATTTGTCAGAGAAGATGCTTGAGTGTGCCCGGCAGTTCGGCGAGGGTATCCGTTATGTTCACTCCGCCATTGAAGATTTCGATACTTCAGCCGGTTCATTTGATCTTGTGGTGAGTTCTCTGACACTCCATTATGTAGAGAATTACTCAGACGTTGCTCGTAAAGTCTTCAAGTGGCTCGTCCCGGGAGGGTTCTTCATCTTCTCAATTGAGCATCCCATGGCCACAGCGGCCCAAGGCATCCATCCCGGCTGGATACGAGACGATTCTGGACACAAGCAGTACTGGGCGGTCGATTGCTATCAGGATGAGGGGCAAAGGAAAAGCACCTGGTTTGCTCAGGGAGTTACGAAGTACCATCGTACAGTTGCCACCACATTGAATGCACTCGTCGACAACGGCTTCTCTATCGTTAGAGTGCTTGAGCCGCATGCTGTGCAACGCGCTGAACAAGAGAGGCCGGAGTTGCTCGATGAGCGTCGCCGACCGCCGTTCTTGCTCGTGAAAGCGCGGCGGGTGTGAGATTCGAAATTTCGGGGTATTATCGCAGAGGAATCGACCTCCGGGGAGAGCGCGCGAACCGTGGATTCTTGACACGTAAGCGTCAATGCGATACCCTGCACTCGGCTGACCACAGAAAAAACAATAATCCGATAGCAGGATAACGCCATCAGCCCTTGCGTGCCTGCTTTTTGCCATTCTATCGTTGACGGAGTGGGGAGAAGCGGGCGCGTTTGCTTTATATAGCTAATAAGAGGAAAGAGCAGATGAAGCGCGAGAACAAGATCGGAAAACCATGCCAACACGAGAGCAAGAGCGTCATGGAGTGTATACATGCGCGCCGCTCGGTGAGGAATTTCCGACCCGATCCTATCCCGGAGAAAGTGATCCGGCAGATCTTGGAGGCGGGTCGTTTCGCGCCGTGTCCGGGCGGAGTTGAGCGGTGGCGCTTTGGCGTCATTAGAGATCAGCA
>WVXJ01000165.1 GCA_011773575.1 Armatimonadota bacterium
CCATGTCGCTGTCGGCATCATCAACATCAGATACATAATCATCCAGGTTGATGGTGGTAAAGGTCTGACCCTCAGAGATGGTCTGATCAGGAATGTCCGAGACCACAGGTGTATCATTAACCGCAGTCACCGTAAAGGTGGCCGCATCCTCATCATACAGACTGCCCGGATCGGTGGCCCGGAAGGTGATGGTCTCTGAACCGTTCCAGTCAGCACCAGGAGTGCTGATAGTCGCTACCCGGTCGGTTATGTCAACTGCAAGATCCGTGTTACCGCTGTAAGTCCAGACCATCTCGCTGTCAGCATGGTCAACGTCCGTCACATAATCATCCAGACTGATCGTGACGAAAGTCTCTCCCTCGGTTATGGTCTCGCCTGGTATGTCCGAAACCACGGGGGCCTGATTACCCACCTCGGTAACTGTTATCTCAACAACCTCAGTGTCCGCCAGCGCACCATCCGAAGCCAGGAACGTAACAGTATATGACCCGGCTTGGGTGAAGTCGGGAGTGAAAACAAATGAACCCGCTCCGTTGCCAGAGTCAACAAAAGCTGCATTGGCCGGTACATCCAAAGCACTTAGTATGATGGAATCCATGTCCGGATCCGACGCGTAGATCCTGAATTCCAGCGTTTCTCCTTCTGTGACCACCTGAGAACCAATCGAATCCAGAACCGGCGCTCGATTGACGTCATTCACCGTGATGTCCACGATCTGGCTGTCTGCTGCGAAACCGTCCGAAGCGATGAACGTAACAGAGTAGTCTCCCGACTGATCAAAGCCCGGAGTGAAGAGAAACGATCCTGCGCCGTTACCTGAATCCACAAACACGGCATTCACCGGGACATTCACGGTGTCTAGAATTATAGAGTCACCGTCTAAATCGACGGCATGTATCCTGAACTGGAGGCTGTCCCCCTCGTAAACGGCCTGCGGGCCAATTGAATCAAGCTCCGGCGCATTATTCCCGAACTCGACGACCGCAATTTGTACCACTTCACTGTCCACGCCTCCCAAGGTGTCGTTGGCAAAGAAGCTGACGTAGTATGTTCCGGATTGGGTAAAGTCAGGAGTGAAGACAAACGAGCCCGCTCCGCCGCCCGAGTCCACAAAGACTGCGTTCAGAGGAACGTCGGCAGT
>WVXJ01000205.1 GCA_011773575.1 Armatimonadota bacterium
GCGATACTGAAATATCTTCCTCATCGAGGCAAGGGGCGAATTCACAACCGCAAGCCGCTGACCACCACACGGCTCTTTGTGAGCCAGTTCGGCGACCCCATCGGCCCACGCGTTATTGGTGAGATGCTAGGGCGCGTCTTGCAGAAGGCCGGCCTTGCCGACAAAGGCATCACACCGCACAGACTCCGCCACACCTTCGCCACCTACCTAATCCGCAACGGAGTCGACATCCGCACCGTCCAGGAACTCCTCGGCCACTCCGACCTCGAAACCACCGCCAGATACCTCCACTCCGATACCCGCACAAAACAGCAAGCCGTGGAGAGGATCTGCAGATTGACATCTTTCATGAGTTCCTGACTATTTCACCCGGAACTATGCGTGTCGGTGCAACATCGTGTTTCTTTACAGAGCACTTCTCTGGAGTGAAACGACCTGCCATCGAAACTGCGGAAATATGGACGAGGTCAAAGATTTCGATGCCAGAGCATTTCGGACTAGAGAAACGACCTGGGATCGAAACAGCGTGAATAGGGACGATAGGGGGGATTGCGATGCGAGGGTCCCTTGCTCCCTATGTTCGACTGGTGCGTGGCGCGGGCTGACAGCCGTGCTCTGCTCGCCGACAAGGACGTGCTATAATCACTGAGCGGGAGAGACAGGGCCAACGGCACGGCAACTACGCGAGCTAATCGCGTGGCCGTTAGTCTGAAGGACGAGCAGGCCGTCCTGTCTCCCTTGTCGGGCGAGAAGATACTCAGGTGGCACTTGGGTAGGCAGGTGTCCCGGCGGAACGGGAAGGTGGCCGGGTGATGCGAAGGACTCCTGGTAGAACGATGGGAATACAGCACCCGCATCCGCTATTCATGCAAAGGCGCGAGCGCTGGCGCGTGCTGTCCGCTGAAGACACAGCGCAGGGGAGGAGACCATGACCAGCGGAATTAGGCTGGGAACAATCATGGGTATACCTATTCGCCTCGACTACTCGTGGTTCATCATTTTCGGGCTGGTGGCGCTGTCGCTCTCATTTGGGTTTTTCCCGGCAGCGCTTCCGAAGATGCCAGTCTACCATTACTTGCTACTCGGGTTGGTGACCACGCTCCTGTTTTTCGGGTCGGTCCTCCTTCACGAACTGGCCCATTCCTATGTCGCCATCCGCAGGGGTCTGCCGGTCTCGAGCATCACACTGTTCATCTTTGGCGGGATCTCCGCGCTGGAGGAGGAGCCCAAATCACCGCGCGTGGAACTCCAGATGGCCATTATCGGACCGCTGACGAGCTTGGTCTTGGCCGTCGTCTTCTTCCTCATCGCCTGGGGGTCAGCTGCTCAGAAATCGCATGTTTGGGCGACGGCCACACAGCTCTGGTGGATCAACGCATTCGTGGGGGTTTTCAATCTCCTGCCAGCGTTTCCACTCGACGGAGGGCGCGTGTTGCGGTCCATCGTTTGGCAGGTGACGGGCAGTCTGCGCAAGGCAACGCTCGCGGCCTCCGCGGTTGGCCAGGGGTTTGG
This sequence comes from Armatimonadota bacterium, assembly GCA_011773575.1. GTDB lineage: Bacteria > Armatimonadota > Hebobacteria > Hebobacterales > WVXJ01 > WVXJ01. Next base: position 1,513 of record WVXJ01000205.1, read on the forward strand.
ATATGTACTCATCGGACTGGGAATCGTATCCTTCTTTGCCGGCGGAGTCATGAGCGGCATCTGGGTTGCCTTCATCGGCTGGTTCCTTCTTAATGCAGCCCAATCCAGCCACCAGCAGACTATGCTGCAGGAAGCGCTTTCCGGTATTCCGGTGAGCGAGCTATCACTGGCGGAGATGCCCATTGTTGCGCCTGACATGAGCGTTCAGGCCTTCGTGGATGAGTATCTGCTCCGGCGTCCGGAGAACCTGTTCCCGATTGGCGGGGATGGCAGACCGCTGGGAGCGGTGGGCATCGAAGAAGTGCAGAACCTGCCAAAGGAAGAGTGGGGTACGAGTGCCGTGAGCCAAATCGTCCGCGCGTTCAGAGACAACGAAGTGATTGCCCATGATGCCGATGCGTGGGAAGCGGTTCAGCGGCTGGGGCAGGCAGATTGCGAATGCCAGTTCGTGATGCGAGGCGAGCAACTGCAGGGCGTTCTCACCAGGACTGGAGTCGTGCGATGGATACAGACCAAGCGTGAGCTCGGGCTCACACGCGTAGGACGTTGACGTACAGGTGAACGGCCAAGCGATACCCGAGGTTGCTGGCTTGCCGGTGGGGCGTTGAACAGGGAACGGTGAGGTCAATGTTCAGTGGACAGTGCGATGCCAGGTGATGTGGTGGTAGAATCCGGCCCACATCAAGCCGAAGGTGAAGGCAAAGAGGAGTTCCTCGGCCGGGATGCCAGTCACCATCAACCCCGACAGGGCCTCAAGGTTCCACGCCGTCTTCACAAAGCTGGGAAACGCCAGGTTCACCAGTTGAAAGAAGCCGCAGTACATCCCCAGGAAAAGCAGACCCCCAAGCAGGGTCCGGCCCGCTAGGTCGGGGCGGCACGCGATAGTAGCTACGCCGCCTATCAGCATGGCCAGGCTCCCGATGTAGATGAACCCCCAATCTGTCGCAAGGGCCAAGAGCGAGAACGCGAGAAACGGCGAGATGACCGCCAGCTTGTGAAAACGGTGACGGGGTTTCGACCGTTCGTACTGCGACACGGGCGCGGGCCTCGTGCGCAGGATCAGGTCGTAAAGCACGAGCCCGAGGCCGCCGACAGCGAAGCTGAAGAGCAGGCTCTCGATATCGAATTGCGTCGTCTGAGCCAGATCGAACAGAGAGGGGGGATTCCAATACTCCGGCACAAAGAGCGGCTCGGTCAGGCCGAAGGGCATAGTGAGCAGGCTGGCGATCAGCATTTCGCGCCTCATGCGGCTGCTCCAATAGACCACGGCCCAGACGGCCAGGAGCGCAACACAAGATATGAACCAGGCGTAATGAAGCATGGCGGCTCCGGGAAGTGGGAGTTCTTTCGTTGACTGACTCGCGAGCCCCTGCTCGCGGCGGTGGCGGGGCAAGTCTGCTGTCGATATCGCGCTCCCGAAGAGCTAGCGGAGGAACTTGGTCAACACTTCATCCAGCTCGTCGAGGATGGCGTCCTCCCGTCCTTCCCGAACCGTTTCAGAGACGCAAGTCTCCAAGTGCCCTCGCAGCACTATCATCCCGACTTGGGCTAGAGCGGCCCGCACCGCAGTGATTTGCTGGACGATCTCGGGGCAGTAGCGTTCCTGCTCAATCATGCGGCGAATGCCCTGGGCCTGCCCCACGATGCGACTCATTCGGCTGAGGGAGTTTTTTTTCACCTTTGTTAGCATATCTGCACACTCCCGACACCACAACCCTTGTTTAAGTATACCCTGCCTAAGTATAGTATATATTAGCAGAAGCAGAGCCGGACGTCAAGAGTTACTCGCCAGTGGGTGGCTGGGCAGCGTCAGGCAGAGGAGACGATGATGAGCGTCAACGCAGAATCGAATCCAGGTTGGTCGCCCCTTCGGGGGTCCTGGGAGGAGGCGGTACTCCCGTGGCAAGAGCAAGCCGCACGCGCCTTTCACCGGACTCAGTTGCTGGGGAAGCCACGCCAGGAATCCTCTGCCATGGAAGGCCTACCCGTGCCGACGAAGCGGCAGGCTGCGCAGCCGGTGAGGCGCGGAGACGGAGCGGAAAGTGGGTCGTCAGGGGCGGAAGCCTGGAAGAGCGCCTCGGTCAGGAACAGGCAGAGCGACGATTCAGTCTGGGAACGAGGTCGGATACTAATCTTCTGATCGCGCGGCGATGTCAATTCACAAGGAGGTAAGACGATGAGAAGCCATATGCGAATCTGGGTCGGGATTGCGGTCGCGCTGGGCGCGGTTGCGATTCTGGCAGCGATTGCCCTCGCGGCGCAGTCGCCGGACAAGGGAGGCCAAGCACCTTCGGTAGCCCCTGGTATGATGGGCCACCAGATGATGGGAATGGGCGCCATGCATCCGGGGATGATGAGTGCTATGGCGGGACGGACTTCCATCGCAGCAAGCGACAACGCGATCTGCGTTCTGTCCGGCAACAAGCTGTCGAAGTACGACCAGAACCTCAAGTTGCTTCGCCAGACCGAGATCCAGGTGGACCCAGGGAACGCCGGGATGCACCGAATGATGGAGGGATGCTACCAGATAATGAGTGGCAATCACCATCCCGGGGCGCCAGCAGACCCTGCGGCGAAGTCAGAACATTCTCAGCGCTAGGGGCCGAAAACAGATGCCGCAGGTCTCCGGGCAGAAACTGCGACGGCGAGGAGCCTGGCCCGACCCGGAGCGGGCCAGGCTCAGGGCGCAGAGGTCAATGTGAGGAATTCAGCCAAAAATGCGGCCTGCTCGAAGAGGTGTACAAAGAATAGCAGAGAACCGGAAGCTGAGATCGGGTGCCTGGGTCTTCAAGAGAAGACGACAAACTGAGCAGGCAAGGAGTCTCGCGATGCTAAGGGTAGGGCCAGTTGGGGTGGCGTTGGGCATCACCTTCGATGTCCTCTATGTCCTGTGCGTGGCTTTTCACTCGCTCTACGACAAGGCTGCGCTCTATCCCGCCTGGCGGATGCTGTTGCCGGGCCTGCCGCAGGTCACGTGGGGAACATTCCTGATCGGGCTTGTGCAGGTGTTTGTGTACGGACTTCTGGTCGGGGTGATCTTCGTGCCAGTGTACAATCGGCTGGCACCGAAAGCCTGACCCGGGGAGGAGAACGAACATGGAGAACTGGATCTGGATCATCATTGCCATCGCCTTCTTCTACCTCATGTTCCGTCATGGCGGTTGCTGTGGAGGGCATGCTGGGCACGGCAAGCACAGGGGTGAAGAAGGTGCCGCCGGAAAGAGTGGACATGAGCATTCGGATATGCGGGAAAAGGAAGATGACTCAGGCGGAGGCCATAGTCGCGGCTATCATTAGCCAGAGGCGCGGATGCGCTGCTTACAACGTACCAGGCGAGGTGCCCGACTGGGCGATCCGTGTGCTGGCGGTCGCGCAGCTGATCCAGCCATCGTGCATGTTAGGCCGCCTGGAAGGAGGGCGGCAATGGGTATGAGGCCGGAAGATGCGGAATGGGATGTAGTCATTGCGGGGGCCAGCTTCGCTGGTCTCAGCGCTGCGGCCCATCTGACCGGGCGTGTCCTGGTGCTCGGCCAGGAACCGGTGGGCGCTGTGCAGCGGTCGGCCTGCGGCGCGCCAGCAGAGATGTTCGAGGCACTTGGGGCGCAGGATGCCGTGCTCCAGGTTCACCGGAACTTCTGGCTCCACACCGCCACCGACGACATCTATCTGCCGCTGGCGCGGCCGTTCTGCACTTTCGACTACGCGCGCCTGTGCCAAACCCTCCTGGAACGCAGCGGGGCGGTCTTCCACCATTGTCGTGTTTTGGGAGTTGCCAGGGATGGCTCTATCCTGACGAGCGCAGGGCCTGTGCGAGCCAGGGCCATGATTGATGCCACGGGGTGGCATGCGACACTGGCAAGCTCTCTCAGGCGAGGCTTCGTGCGGCCGGACCATGCCAGTTTCGGTCTTGAAAGCGTTGTGGACTGCCGCGGCGAGGATATGCACTTCTACTTCGCCCCTGACATCCTGCCCAACGGGGTGGCCTGGATTTTCCCCGCCGGCGATCACTGCCGCCTAGGTGTGGGCTCCTACCGGGGCCAAACGCGCGGGATGGGCGAAGCCCTGCGCTGCTTTGTCGGTCGCCACGGCCAAGAACTTGGCCCGCGCCACGGGGGCCTCTTCCCCTACCGGCTGCGCCGTGGCACGGTCGGCACACTGTTTCTGTGCGGCGATGCCGCGGGGCAGTGTCTTCCGCTCACGGGAGAGGGGATTCGCACAAGTCTCTACTTCGGGTCTCTCTGCGCGCGCCATGTCCAGGAGTTCGTGGATGGAAGATGCACGCTCGCCGAAGCGCGGCGGGCCTATCGAGGCGCGGCAGCGCGCCACCGCGGGGTCTATCGCTCGCTGTTCCGCCTCCAGTGGCTGATCAACCATCTGCCGAATCGGTTCACAAGCCGACTGGTGCGGGCCGCGGTCGAGCGAGGCGCCTTCCACCGGATGATGGACCTCTATCTGGATACCTTTATGCTGAGCGAACGGCATCAGTCTGGAGATGGAGATAGGGTATGCGCGGCGCAGTGAACGGAAGCTACATCCCAGGGCAGCAGCGTCTAACGGCACTCGCTGGGCGTATTCCCGGCGGTCATCGCGGCGCCGCTCAACGAGAACCAGAATGAATGACGTGAAACCGGGAAAAGAGCGCAGGAACCGGATACTGGCCTGGTTTCGCATCTGGGTGGGTCTGCTTCTCTTTGGGGGTCTAGCGGGCGTGTTGCTGGTGGGCGAGCATCGCCTGCACATCGTGGAGGGGGTGCTTGTTCTCATCGTGCTATCCTGCATACTCCTCTATCTCCTCGTGCCCGGTCGGCCGAGAACAGCCTCTACACAGCAGGGGACAAAGGAGGAACCACCATCAGGGAGGGAGCGACAGTGACGGACACATCTCCTGCTTATGGGCTGTGGACCTTGGTGGTGATCAATGCCGCCGTGTTCATCATCTTTGCATTCAGTTTCACGCGGCCGCGCACTCGGCATGACTGGCGAGCGCTTGGCGGATTCTCCGCCTTCGTGGTGGCGTTGTTCACGGAGATGTACGGCTTCCCCCTTACCATCTACCTGCTGTCGGGATGGCTCCAGCGCCGGTACCCAGGGCTCGATATCTTCTCCCACGGATCGGGGCACCTCTGGGAGACGCTGTTGGGGTCGAAGGGCGACCCGCACATGAATCCGCTCCACTGGATCAGCAACCTGTTGATCTTCGGCGGGTTCATCCTGCTGTCCGCCGCCTGGAGCGTGCTCTACCAGGCGATCCGCGCCGGCCGCCTCGCCACGACCGGCCCTTACGCATACCTGCGGCATCCCCAGTACCTGGCCTTCATTCTGATCATGGTGGGGTTCCTCTTTCAGTGGCCCACGCTCCTGACATTGGCGATGTTTCCGATCTTGGTGGTGGTATACGTGAGGCTGGCGCGGAGCGAGGAGCGCGAGGTGCGCGCGAAGTTCGGGCCGGAGTATGACCGGTACGCGGCGATCACTCCATCCTTTATCCCGCGATGGCACCGGGAGAGGCAAACGGAGGTGTGAGGATGCCTGAAACCGAAGCGACGGCAGTACTAACCGATCCGGTCTGCGGGATGGAAGTAGATGCCGGGCAAGCGAGACGCCTTTCTTATGATGGGAGAGAGGTCTTCTTCTGCTCCGAGCAATGTGAGGCGAAGTTCAGGGCCGACCCCTCTCGCTACCTGAAGGCGAAGCCGACGAGACCCCCCAAGCATCCTCTCTCCGCCACCAGCGGGGTGCGCCCCGACCAGAAGGGAGTGCAGCGCATCCAACTGTCCATCGTCGGCATGCATTGCCCGAAGTGTCCCCCAGCCATCGAGAAGGCGCTCCTGGAGACTCCGGGGATCGCCTCCGCTCGGGTGAACCCGGGCACCGAGCGGGCGACGATAGACTACGATCCGGCCCAGATAGACCTTGCTGGCATCGCGGCGGTCATCAAGCGCGGCGGTTTCTCGATGGGAGTGGCGACTGAACGCATCGGCCTGAAGAACCTGTTCTGCGACTCGTGCGTGCAGGTCTCGGAGAAGGCGCTCAAGCGCACGCCGGGAGTTCTCGACGCGCGCGTCAATCCGACGGCGGCGGAGGTAACGGTTGATTATGTTCCCAGCGAAACCAGCCTTGACGCTATCCGTGCCGCGATCAAGTCCGCGGGCTATGATCCCGCGGAGACGGGGACTGACGAGCCGGTTGACCGGGAGCAGAAGCAGCGGGAACAAGAGTACCGAAGCCTGATGCTCAAGTTCTGGGTGAGCCTGGCGATCAGCGTTCCCGTCATTCTCTTCTCCTATCCCCCGCTCTTCGGGCTGACTGGATTGGTGCCTCCGGGGAGCTCTGTTCAGCGGCTGGTCTGGGCCGGAATGGGCGTGCTGACGCTCCCCATTTTGCTGTGGGCCGGCAGCCAATTCTTCGTGGGCGCCTGGGGCGCGCTACGCAATCACTCAGCAAACATGCAGACCCTCATCGCCATGGGTATCAGTGCGGCCTGGCTTTACTCGACCGTGGTGGTGCTCGCGCCGTCGGTGTTTCCGGCCGGGACCGCGGCTGACGTGTTCTATGACGTGACAGCGGTGGTGACCGCTCTCGTCTTGCTCGGGCTGGCGCTCGAGCTGCGGGCGAAGACTCGTACCAACGAAGCCTTGCGCAAACTCATCGGCCTGCAAGCGAAAACGGCCCGGGTGATTCGTGACGGGCAGGAGGTCGAGATCCCTGTGGAGGAGGTGCTGGTCGATGAAGTCATCGTGGTGCGACCCGGGGAGAAGATACCCGTGGACGGGGAGGTGACGGAAGGCTCCTCAGCCGTGGACGAGTCAATGGTGACCGGGGAATCCATCCCGGTCGAGAAGCACCCGGGCGACGAAGTCATCGGAGCCACGATCAACGGCACCGGCCTGCTGCGATTCCGGGCCACCAAGGTGGGCAAGGACACGATGCTCAGCCAGATCATCCGCATGGTGCGAGAGGCCCAGTCGTCAAAGGCGCCCATCCAGCGCGTGGTGGACTCGGTGGCGGCCTACTTCGTGCCCGCGGTATTGATTCTTGCGATCCTCGGCTTCATGATCTGGTTCACTTGGGGGCCGCCGCCGGCAGTGGTCTATGCTCTCATCGTCTTCGTTACTGTGCTGATCATTGCTTGCCCCTGCGCGCTCGGGTTGGCCACTCCGACCTCCTTAATAGTCGGTGTAGGCAAGGGGGCCGAGAACGGCATCCTGATCAAGAACGGGCAGGCGCTCGAGACCGCCCAGAAGCTGGATGCAATCGTGCTCGACAAGACGGGAACGATAACGGTCGGCAAGCCGTCTTTAACCGACGTGATAGCATCGGGTGAGTTCTCGGAGGAGGAAGTGCTTTCCTTCGCCGCATCGGTTGAGCAGGCCTCGGAGCATCCCCTCGCGACTGCGATCGTGGAGGGCGCGAGGGAGCGGAGTCTTTCGCTCAAGGAGCCTACCGATTTCAACGCCCTTCCCGGGCGGGGTGTAGAGGCGACAATCGCCGGTCACCAGGTGCTGCTGGGCAATCTCAAGCTCATGGAGGAAAGAGCCGTCCCCCTCGGCGATCTTTCCAAGCAGGCAGAGACCCTGGCGGAAGAGGGGAAGACCCCGATGTATGTTGCACTCGATGGTCAGCCGGCCGGAATCGTGGCGGTGGCCGATACCCTGAAGGAAGACTCGGTGGCGGCAATCCGCGGCCTCAAGAGTTTGGGGCTCGAGGTGGTGATGATCACCGGAGACAACCGTCACACCGCCGAGGCGATCGGCCGCAAGGTCGGCATTGACCGGGTGCTGGCCGAGGTCTTGCCCGAGGACAAGGCGCACCAGGTGCAAATGCTTCAACTGGAGGGGAAGATGGTGGTCATGGTCGGCGACGGTATCAACGACGCCCCTGCTCTCGCCCAAGCCGATATTGGGATGGCGATCGGGACCGGCACGGACGTGGCCATCGAGGCCTCCGACATCACGTTGGTGCGAGGCAGCCTGCGGAGCGTCGCCACCGCCATCGAGCTGAGCAAGGCGACGATGCGCAATATCCGCCAGAACCTTTTCGGGGCCTTCATCTACAACAGCCTGGGGCTGCCGATAGCGGCTGGAGTCCTATACCCGTTCTTCGGGATCCTGCTCTCTCCGATCATCGCCGCGGCGGCGATGGCCGCCAGTTCGGTGACAGTGGTGAGCAACGCCAATCGCCTTCGCGGCTGGCGGCCGCGGGCAACGGAAGGAGGCTAGCGATGGAGCCAATCGTGTCGAAGCTGATCGTGGACCTGCTGGGAGCGGCTGCAGTCGCTGGGATCGTCTGGTTCTTCTGGTTCTCCAAGCCAAAGGGAGTGGCGGCGGCGGCCGGCGCGAGCGGTTTGCAGGAAGCGCTGATTGTCGTGAAGGGCGGCTATCACCCTGACGTCATCGTGGTTAAGGCAGGCAAGCCGGTCCGCCTCAACTTCCTGCGCCGGGAGACTTCGGCGTGCTCGGAGATGGTGCTGTTTCCCGACTTCGACAAGAGCGCAACCCTGCCCACCGACGAGACGGTTCCCATCGAGTTCACGCCAACGAAGCCGGGCGAATACGGATTCCAGTGCCAAATGGGCATGTTGCGCGGCAAACTGCTGGTCGAGTGAGCCTATGCATGGAAGGAGGTGAACGAGATGCCGAATGACCCGATTGACCCGGTCTGCGGAATGCACGTGGAGGAGGAGAAAGCGGCCGCCCGAGTCGAGTACAAAGGGACGACCTACCACTTCTGCTCCGCCGGTTGCAAGGAGCGATTCGAGGAAAACCCCGAGAAGTTCCTCGTGCGTCTGGAAGAAGACATAGGCCACCGCTAGAGCGCGACCGACAAAGGGAGCGAGAGGCACATCATGAAATGCCCAAAGAACGGATGCGATGGCACCATATACCGGTTCCGGCCCAGCCACTTCGTGGCAGCGTGGTGCAGGGCGTTCACCGGCGTGACATTGGAGCTGACGGAGTCGCAATGGAAGCAGATCGGCCTGATGTGCGGCACCTGCGACTACATGGACTTCTACACCCAGGATCCCCAGAGCGTCCTGCGCCGGACTGAGGGCTACTTCGAACGCACCGAGCCGTCACCGGCAGGGGAAACGAGATTGCTCCTCTGCCGGCCTCTTGCCAGAGGAGCTCGCTGGCTCGCCTGCGGTTCACCGGACTGCATGGGTGAACCAGTGAGTCTCAGAGTTTACTCCGACCAAGCCTGGAGAATACGAGTTTCAATGCCAGATGGGGATGCTGCGGGGCAAACCCCTGCTAGAGTAAGCCTCAAGACTATGAGGAGCTGATTGAAGATGGCGAACGACTCTGTTGATCCGGTCTGTGGCATGCAGGTTGAAGAGGACGACTGCGCAGCCAAGACAGAATACCAAGGCAAGACGTATTTCTTTTGCACCTTAGACTGCAAGAAGCGCTTCGAGGACAATCCGGAGAAGTTTGTTGTCGCGGAGCAAAGGGGGGTAGACAGGGATGCCTCCGAGGCAAAATGAGCGCTTCGCAGCGCGTCTATCCACGCATTGAGGTTGTACGCTAGTGACCAACTCGCTCGAGAGGTTAAGCACATGACAGAGACGTCCACGGAAACACCAGGAGGCGTAATTGTCCGACGGCGCCGTTGGGCGATTGTCGTCGCCTCTTCGCTATTGCTGGTGCTCAGCGTGTCTGTCTTCTTCTGGCTGAAGCCTCGGCCGACAATGCCTGGGATCATTGAAGCAAATGGCGAAGTTGAGGGCGATGAATTGGTGATAAGTTCTCAGGTTGCTGGCAGGATCGTGGAAGTGCCTGTGTCCGACGGACGTCGGGTTGAGCACGGACAGATACTCGTTCGGCTGGACTCTGACGAAGCGCAGGCTCGTCTAGACCAAGCGACAGCTCACGTAGCGCACGCGGAGGCCCAACTGGTGGAAGCTCGAGCGGCAGCAGCCCGTCTGGCTCATCAGGAGGAGGAAGCCCACATCCTGCTGCGCCAATCCCGGGAGTGGACAGCGGGCGATTTGCAGAGAGCGAAAGCAGGGGTAGACGTAGCCCGCGCTCAAGTGACCCGAGCCACTGCCGCCTTGACCCACCAGCGGAGCTATTACCGCGCCCAGTTGAGGTACGCACAAGCGGGACTCGAATTGGCCAAGGCAAAGCTGGCGGAGGCAGCCGCGGAGTCAGAACTTGCTCGTCGGAATCGCGAGAGATACGAAGAGCTGGTGAAGCGCGGCGCCGTGTCGCAACAGCAAGCAGACGTGGCACGGACGGCTCATGAGACCGCGCAAGCGATGCTGAGAGCCGCCGAGAAGGAAAGCGCCCGGGCGAACGCTGCCCTGGCCATGGCCCAAGCCGGCATCGAGGAGGTTCGACTTCGGGAGGCCGAGGTGAAGACGGAGCAGGGGCGACGGGCCGAGGCCGAATCCATACTGCAGCAGGCACGAGCCGGCTCGCTGACGCCAGTCGCCGAAGAGAGAAGTCTCGAGGCGATCCGAGAGCACATGCGCCAGGCCCGGGCCGCTGTGGCATCTGCCAGTGCGCGCGTCGTGGCCGCCGAGGCGACCCGCCAGGAGGCTGTCGCCCGGCTCGGCTATGCAGAGATACGCTCTCCCGGCCCTGGCACAATAACCGAGGTCTTGGTAGAGTCGGGAGAGACGGTGGCAGCGGGTACCGCGCTTCTAACCATGATCGACCTCTCTCGGCTTCGTGTCACGGCCTATCTCCCACTCGTCGAGGCGCACAGAGTGAAGGTCGGTGATCTCGCCAGGATATACGTCGATTCTTTTCCGGGCCGCTTCTTCGAGGCCTCTGTCTCCCGGATTGCCGAAGAGGCTGAGTTCACCCCTAGGCCGGTCCACATGAAGGATGAACGAGTGAGACTCGTCTATGCTGTTGAATTAGCCGTGCGTGATCCTGAGGGGGATCTGAAGCCGGGCATGCCGGCCGACGCGGAGATAAGATGGCAGAGCACAACACCATGGGAGCGCTGTGTGAAACCTGCGTTGTCGAGACCGACGGTCTCACCAAGCGCTACCGCCAGCTCACTGCCGTGGCGGGCCTCGATCTGAGAGTGAGGCCCGGAGAACTGTTTGGGCTCGTTGGCCCAGACGGCGCCGGCAAGACCACAACCATCCAAATGCTGTGCGGCATCCTCGACCCAACGAACGGCTGGGCCAAGGTAGCTGGCTTCGACACCGTGCGCGAATCTGACCGCTTGGCCGAGCATATCGGCTACATGTCCCAAGACTTCAGCTTGTATGCCAGTCTCACAGTGAGCGAGAACCTGGAACTCTTCTCGAATCTATTCCGGGTGCGGGAGAACGAACGAAGGGAACGTATTGAGCGTCTTCTCAAATTCAGCCGCCTCGGCCCTTTCCTGCACCGACGGGCCAGCCAGCTCTCAGGGGGCATGAAGAAGAAGCTTGCATTGTGTACGGTGCTCATCCACTCTCCGCAGATCCTGTTCCTGGACGAACCCACAACCGCGGTCGATCCGCTGTCTCGTCGGGAACTATGGCGGCTCTTGTATGACTTCATACGGGGCGGAGCGACAGTCTTCGTTTCCACACCTTACATGGATGAGGCCGAGCGCTGCGACCGCATTGCCCTTATGCACCAGGGCAGGTTAGTCGCCTGTGACAGCCCTAGCCAACTGCGCGCACAACTGGGACTCGAGGTGCTGGAAATACGTGCCAGCTCCCCGCAGTTCGCTATCTCGCTGCTCAAGCAGGACCCTCTGCTCCGCGGAGTAGAGTTATTCGGCGATCGCGTGCACGTTCTGGTCGAGAGCGCTACTGAACATCTCGACCGACTGCAGAAGAGCCTAACTGCAGAAGGAGTAACGGTTCACGAAATAGGTGTAGTAGAGCCCCGCTTGGAGGACGTCTTCATCTCTAAGACATCCGCACCAGAGGCAGCCCCCACTGCCGCGTACCGGCCGGCACGCCCTAAAGTCCAGGGAACACCTGAGGAACCCGGCGCGGCCGTCGTCGTCGACAGATTGACCAAGCGCTTCAACGGCTTCACCGCCGTGAACAGAATCAGTTTCCAAGTAAGGCCAGGCGAGATCTTCGCCTTCCTCGGCCCCAACGGCTCCGGCAAGACCACCACAATACGCATGCTGACCGGCCGACTTGCCCCGTCCGAGGGTCAGGCGAAGGTGCTGGGTTGCGATGTGACGCGGCAACCAGAGCTCATTAAGCCGCGTATCGGCTACATGTCACAGCTCTTCTCTCTGTATAGTGACCTCACGGTGGGAGAGAACCTCGACTTCTTCGCGGCTGCCTACGGGCTCTCCGGTGCTACCGCGGCCAGCAGGAAACGATGGGTCCTCGAGATGGCAGGCCTTGGCGGACGAGATAGCATGAAGACCTCTGAGCTATCGGCCGGCTGGAAGCAGCGGCTGGCGCTCGGCTGTGCAGTTATGCACGATCCGAAGATCGTGTTCCTCGATGAACCGACCTCCGGCGTAGATCCGGTTTCCCGCAGGCGTTTCTGGGATCTGATCTACTCCTTGTCGGCCGCCGGAATGACGGTGTTCGTGACTACGCACTACATGGACGAGGCTGAACACGCGCACCGGGTGGCTATCATGCACCAGGGCCGGCTCCTCGGACTGGCATCTCCCCGGATGCTGAAGCGTCGGATGCGCGCTGGCGAAATGATCGAGATTCGATCCTCTCACCCAGTGGAAGTAGCGGAAGTGCTGGAGGGTGAGCCATTTGTACTCCAGGTCTCGCTGTATGGTGCCACGGTGAGGGCCTTGGTGGACGACGCCGAGCGCGATCTGCCTCCCCTTCGGAAGCTGCTCGGTAGTAGAGGTCTCGAACCCGACACCATCCAACCTGCGTCCCTCTCACTCGAAGATATCTTCGTCGCCTTCGTGAGAATGCACGAGCAAAGGCAACAGGCGGTGCAACCGTGATCTGGCGCTCGGCCATCCTGTCCGTGGCATGGAAGGAAGCACGCGAAATGCGTCGCGATCCCTATTTCCTCGGGCTCTCCGTGGTCTTGCCTATCACGATGTTCTTCCTCTTCTCCCACGCTGTCACGCTGGACGTGCGGGACATGCCCTTGGCGGTCTACGACCGCAGCCGCAGCCAGACCGCTCGGCGGTACATCGACCGCTTCGTTTCCTCCGGTTACTTCCGCCTGGTCGCTCACGTCGACGACGTCGGCGCCCTCAACAGGATGTTGGGCACAGGCCAGGCGAAGGTCGCGTTTGTAATCCCGCAGGACTTCTCTCGCAATCTTCACAACAACCGGCCGGCGGAGGTGCAGATCCTGGTCGATGGGTCATTTCCTACCACCGCGCAGGTCATCGTGGGCTACATCGATGCCATAAACGCTTCGGCATCCCAGGCGGTGCTGGTACGCTACCTGGAGCGCCAGGGCCAACGCTCAAGCCAGCTGGCCATCGAGCCTGCAGTGCGAGTGTGGTACGACCCGGCGCTCAAGAGCATGAACTATATCGTCCCAGGGCTTTATGGAGTCATCCTGCTTGCATTTGCCCCTCTCCTCACAGCCTTGGGCGTGGTGAGGGAGCGCGAAAGCGGCTCGATCCACCAGATATTCGTATCGCCGGTGCGCCCCTACCAGTTTATCCTCGGTAAGACGATTCCTTATTGTGCCCTGATGTTCGCGGTCACGCTTGTACTGTTAGCCGTCGGGATTTACGGATTTCGCGTACCAATGAGGGGGAATCTTCTTCTGTTTGTGGCTCTGCTCGCAGTCTACACCGTCTGCACGGTCGGCGTCGGGCTCCTCTTCTCTACTCTCACGCGAAGCCAGTTGGGAGCGATTCTCCTCGCCCTTTTGGGTGCGATGATGCCCGCGTTCTATTTCTCCGGGTTTCTGTACCCGGTAGAACAACTGCCCGCTTTCGTCAGGTACAATTGTTACTTATTCCCGGCATACTACTTCAACCGCATCTCTCGCGACATCGTCCTCAAAGGCATGGGCCTTCAGCAGATCTGGCCAGATGTGTTGATAATCATGGCATACACCAGTCTCTTGCTGGTCGGCGCTTCGCTACGCCTGAAGAAGAAAGTGTAGGAGAACCAGGCCATGGGCATCAGGTTGGCCGCTCTCATCAGAAAAGAGTTCCTACAGTTCTTCCGCGACAGGTTTGTGATTATCCTTGTCGCCTGGGCGTTCATGGTAGACGCTTTGCTGATGGGGTACAGCTTGGCCTTGAAACCTGAACATCTGGCTCTCGGCGTGCTCGATCAGGACCGCTCTCAGCGTAGCAGCCAACTCATCCAGCAGCTCTCCGCAACGCGCTACTTAGACCTTGCCCACTGGGCGAGCAGTGGGCGAGAAATGAACATGCTCCTGGATCAGGGGAAGGTCGATGTCGGTGTAGTCATCCCGGCCTCGTTCTCTCGCCAGATAGATCTTGGACAACCGGTCAGGGTGCAAGTGTTGGTGGACGGCACCAATTCAGTCGTCGCTAGCATCGGAGCCAACTATGTTTCCGCTATCATCTTACGTCATAGTCGGCAGGTGCTGATTGAGCGCTCGGCCATCGCGCCTTCCCAGGTGGCGGCTTTACCTGCGATCGTAGGGCGCATCAGGGTGTGGTACAATCCCGGTCTCGACGCCACCATCTATATGGCACTGTCGGGGGTGCTCCTCGACTTGATGTTCATCGCTATCGTCATCCCGGCCGTGGCAGTAGTGCGTGAGAGAGTAGCTGGCACTATTGAACAGCTCCTCGTTGCCCCCATCCGACCGATCGAACTCCTCGTCGCCAAGATGCTTCCGATGGCTGCGGTTACTTTCACAGGGTTCGTCATCTCTCTCCTGGAGGTCGTTGTTATTTTCGGCGTGCCGCTGCAAGGCAGCCTTCTGCTGTTCTTCACGGCTAGCGTTCTCTTTCTGTTCGCCGCCTTCGGAATTGGACTTTCCATCTCCACTATCGCCCAGAATCTCCAACAAGCTCTGCTGGCGTCGTTCTTCCTGGTCATACCCATGGTTTTTCTTTCCGGTACAATGACTCCGGTAGACTCCATGCCTGCGGTCATGCAGTACATCAGCTACGTCTCGCCTCTCCGCTACTTCACCGATATCGGAGTCGGCATCTTTTTCAAAGGAGTGGGCCTCGCAGCGCTGTGGCCTCGCTTCCTTGCACTGTTTGGATTCGGCTTTCTTCTGCTAACCTTCAGCGCCCAACGCCTCGGCCGACGGCTGACTTGAGTCGGCTTTCGTTTTCACCCCCTCTGCCGTCAGGTGCGCTGTCGCGGCTGTCATGTCTCGTGCCACGCGACACCATTAGGAGAAGATCAGGAGGAGCCTACGTCGGCCGCGATCTTCTCCCATGGCCACGGAGTGCATCCTCTTGCACTGAGATCGGACCCACTTGACCAGACGACAACGCGCAATAGCTAACCCTGGCGAGCCGTTGCTGGCCCCAACGGCCCTTCATGGGAAGGGGCCTCGCCCGCCGCGGACGCTCGGGAAGATGACAAAGCGCGGAGCTTATGAGTTGAAGTCATAGCTCACGAAAAAACGTAACCTCGCCACCTACCTCATCCGCAACGGAGTCGACATCCGCACCAAACAAACCGCGGTTGAAATGATTTCCAGTCTGACCTCCTCCACCAGTTCCTGACTATTTCGTACAGAAGCTTGGCACCATATTGAACCGTGTTATCAGGCACTAAATGCTGGAAGGATGCAGACCCTAGTCCAAAGAGCCCAAGAATTCAGAGAGATTAGTGCTTGCTCAGCCTTACGCGTTAGTATCGGTGCCTTGCGTCCCTCTGCACGCCCCACCGACAGTCAATTCTTCTCTTCTGGGTGGAACCGACTAACTGATATCTTGCCGAGAAGTATCGCAGATGAATCTGGGAATCTTACGCGCATCGGCCAAAGCCTGCGCCCACCGAAGTGTTGTGCTTTGTTAGGGCTATAAGAAGTTCAACCACCGGCCAAGGGGAGCAGCAGGCTGATCACATCCCCTGCTTTAACGTGCGTCTCCTGGTTGTCCTCAATGGGCTCGTCATTGAGCAGCAAAAGCAGACTCCGCCACTGATTTCCTTGCTCGTCGAAGATAAAATGGCGCACGGCATCACCATGCTCTTCCACAAAGCGCAGCAGTATTTCCTTAACAGTGCCTCCTGCACAAGGTAAGCAAACTTCCTTCTGCCCAATCGTATCGCGCAAGGCGCCGAAAAACCGCAGGGTAACCAGAGGAGCATCAACGCTCATGATGTCACCTCCTCTGAAACGGATCCGCTTCCGCGAAGGCTGCAGAACTCCTCATAGTCTATGAGTGCGGTAACCGTGGGATGGTCACCGCACACAGGGCAGTCTGAGTGACGAGCGATTCGCATCTCCCGAAAAGTCACCTCCAGTGCATTGTAGAGCAGCAGCCGGCCCACAAGAGTGTCGCCTATTCCCAAGATCAATTTTAGAACTTCACCTGCTTGAATGGTGCCCACCACTCCGGCCACCGCCCCCAGGATACCGGCCTCCTGGCAACTGGGGACCAAACCTGGTGGGGGTGGATCGGGGTAGAGACATCGGTAGCATGGGCCCTCTCCCGGTATAATGGTTGTCACTTGTCCCTCGAAGCGCAGAATGCCCGCGTGGGAGAGCGGCTTGCGGGCCATCACACAGGCATCATTCACGAGATAGCGTGTGGGGAAATTGTCGCTGCCGTCAACAACAACGTCATAGCCGGCAATGATATCGAGGATATTGGCCGAGGTAAGACGCACATCGTGAGGGACAACGCTGACATCAGGGTTGATGGCTTCCATCGTCTCTTTTGCCGAGAGACACTTCTGCCGCCCCAAATCAGGAGTGCTGTGCAGGAGTTGGCGTTGAAGATTACTCATCTCGACCGCGTCCGAGTCCGCCACGCCGATGGTGCCCACTCCGGCCGCCGCAAGATAAAGCCCTGTGGGGGAGCCCAATCCACCGGCGCCGACGATCAACACTTTTGCGTCGAGCAGCCTGCGCTGGCCTTTGCCTCCAACCTCGGGCAAGATAATATGGCGGCTGTAGCGCTCAATCTGTTCTTCTGTGAATTCCATTACAGTACTTACTCCCTGCTCTTTGCCGCTATTCCAGAATGTCTCCCTGTACGGCCGTAACCTGCACACCCTGTTCCTCAAGGTAGCGCACGCCTCGCTCGAGGTTTTCTTCAGTGCCCTCCAGTTCGAGCACCATCTCCCCTGTCGTCTCGGTAACTCTGGCGCGGCGAATGTTGGGGATTATGTCGAACTGTTTGGCCATCCGAAATGTCACGGGCTCCTGGATGAGTTTTTGAGGAAACGTCAACTTAACAGCTTTTTTCGCCATTTGGCCTTACCTCCGTGGTCACGCTCGCTGCGCCTCAATTGCCGCCGGCGATGGCCGGCACAATAGAGACCTCGTCCTTCTCACTGAGCGCGGTGTCCTCTCCCTTGAGGAAGCGAATGTCTTCATCATTCACATAGATGTTGACGAAGCGTCTCAGGTTGCCTTCATCGTCATACAGGCGCTTTTGGAAGCCGGGAAACTTCGCTTCCAGATCGGCCAGCACTTCCCTCAGGTTTTGGCCGTCGGCGCGTACTTCTGATTGACGCTCCGTCAATGACTGCAAGGGTGTCGGGATTCTCACTTTGATTGCCATGGTCTTTTACCTCCCTGTGGTAACTGGTTTCCGGCAAATGCCGGCACTTGTCTTCTTGGTTTCTCCACTGCGTTTAATCGGATGTTCGCGGAAATGCTTGAGTGGCTCGTCATAGGTCCAGGCCTTTATCTGCGTTTCCTTACCCTCTTTCACCGCGATGATCAGATAAATATAGCCCGGCCAGGCGAATTCCGCGTCAGTGGGTGACGGTGCAGGAGGATGGTCGGGATGGGAATGGTAGAATCCCAGTATCTCCTCCCCCTCCTTCTCCGCCGCGCGATCCGCCCGCAAGATCTCTCTCGGATCCATCTCATAGCGGTCATGGGTGCGCACGGTCATGCAGTTCGAAGTGGGATACACCGAGCATATGACCTGTGAGTGATTACGCCTCCCGAGCAGAATCCCGCAGCACTCCTCAGGATAGGTTTTTCTCGCATGTTCCCGCATCTGTTCCGCCTGTTCGGACGGAAGGACCACCGCGCCTCCGGCCGCTTCCGCGCCCGCAACATGGGCCGGCCTGTGCTTGTTTGAACACTGCTGGCTGTCTTTCATGATATCGCCGCGGCCTCCAGTATTTTCCCCGCTCGCGCTTCAAACGAAGCCAGCGACGGCTCTACCTCCAAGGCTTCTCCCAGGCGCCCTGACACCGGCTCTGTGGTCTTGAGCCCATTACCTGTGACACAGGCCACGGCTGTTTCGTCTGGTGGTATGCGCCCTGAAGCCGCCAGTTTCTTGAGCACTGCTATGGTGACACCGCCAGCTGTCTCCGTAAATATACCTTCGGTTCGCGCGAGAAGTTTGATCGCCTCAACGATCTCTTCATCGGTTGCGGTCTCTCCATGGCCGCCGCTCTCCGAAACCGCCTTCAAGACGTAATAGCCATCCGCGGGATTCCCAATTGCCAAGGACAGCGCGATGGTTTGTGGCTTTCGGACCGGGCGAATGATGTCAGTTCCCTCTTTGATGGCATTCACCACCGGGGAACAACCGTCAGGCTGTGCCGCGTAAATCTTAGTGGGGAGCTCAGATATCAAGCCAAGATACTCAAGTTCCTGGAATCCCTTCCAGACTTTGGGTAATAGAGTGCCGCCGGCAACCGGCAGGACCACATGCTTGGGCGCGCGCCAACCCAGTTGCTCGGCGATCTCGAAAGCACTTGTCTTAGCCCCTTCCGTGTAATAGGGACGCATATTCACATTGACGAAGGCCCATCCATATTTGCCGGCAACCTCTGTGCACAACCGATTGACTTCATCATAAGTGCCCTCCACAGAGACCAGGTCCGGCCCGTACACGAGTGTGCCGAGCACTTTGCCCAATTCCAGCCCGGAGGGGATGAAGATCACAGCCCTCAAACCGGCTAAGGCGGCATGCGCGGCGACCGCATTTGCCAGATTGCCCGTGGAGGCGCATCCGACGATGCGGAAACCCAGTTCTTTCGCCCGTGAGAGGGCAACCGGAACCACGCGGTCCTTATAGGAAAGCGTGGGACGGTTGACAGAATCATCTTTCAGGTAAAGCTCTCGCAGCCCCAGTTCCCGCGCCAACCTATCCGCCCGCACCAGAGGAGTGTAGCCGGAGTTCAGCCCATCGGTGGGCTCGCCCTGCAGCGGAAGCAGTTCCCGATAACGCCAGAGATTCTCAGGCCGTGAAGCGATGGCCTCAGCCGACATCACCTGCCGTATCTGGTCATAGTTGTAGACAACTTCCAGCGGCCCGAAACAGTACTCGCACGAATAGACGGCCTCTGCCGCATATTCGCGTCCGCACTCCCGGCATCTCAGGGCTGTCATATAGCAGCCTTTCACGCTCATATATGCTTCTCCATCTTCCGCGGCTGGCCGTCTCTCAAGAGGCGGCCT
>WVXJ01000216.1:0-1709 GCA_011773575.1 Armatimonadota bacterium
TACGGAGACCCCGCCCTACAAAAAACCTCCGGCGGGATTGGTAAATCCCGCCCTGCAAAGGGGAAATCCGTATGTCAAGAAGTGGCCATCCGGCAAGATAGGTGGAACATTCTACCCCTCTTTTCAGTCAAAGTGTGCAAATACAGCTTGCCGGAGGGCCATATGACTCGCACGGCTTCTCGTTCTGCAGCATCTGGACACAGCAGCACCTACCTTATCTTGCTGCTGGTACTCTTCGTATTTGCGACTTTCACGTTGCCCGCCGCGGCCGACGGCATCTTGGTGCCGACAAAGCCTGACGCGCCCAACTTCGCCATCAAGTACCACCGCGTCGATGTCAAGATAGAAAGCCAAATCGCCACCACCAGCATTGACCAGGTATTCGAAAACCGCACCAACCGCGAGCAGGAGGCGGTCTATCTCTTCCCGCTGCCAAAGGGAGCGTCAGTGCGCAAGTTCACCCTCTACGACGCGGGCCATGCGCTCCACGCCGAACTTCTGGACCGCGACAAGGCGCGCGAGATATATGAATCTATCGTCCGCAAGCGCAAAGACCCCGGCCTCTTGGAATACATCGGCCGCGACACCTACCGCGTCTCTGTCTTTCCCATTCCGGCGCGGGGCACCAAGCGCATCCAACTCGAATACACCGAGTTCTTGGAATATGACTCCGGCGTAGTTACCTACAACTATCCGCTCTCGACCGAGAAATTCTCCTCCGCGCCCATCGAGGAAGTAAAGGTGAATATCGCCATCGAATCCCGCAATCCCATCAACACCGTCTATTCACCCACCCATGAATTGAAGATGGACAAGCCCGACGCCCACACCGCTTTCGCCTCGCTCGAAGAACACGGTACCAAGCCGAACATGGACCTCCTACTCCACTACACCGTCTCCGAAGAAGACCTTGGCACCAGCGTCTTGACCTATAAAGAGGCGGGCGAAGACGGCTTCTTCTTGCTCATGGGCGCGCCCTCCGCGGCGCTGGCTGACCGCGCGCCACAGCCCAAAGATGTCGTCTTCGTGCTGGATAAATCCGGCAGCATGTCCGGTGAAAAGATAGAACAGGCCAAGGGCGCCCTCCAGTTCTTCCTGAATAGTCTGAATGCGAAAGATCGCTTCCGCATCATCATCTTCTCGAGCAGTGTGCGCACCCTCGGCGAGGGCAAAGAACTCCTTTCCGCCTCCCGCGAGAATCTAAGATCCGCCCGCGCCGCGGTCGAGAAGATTAAGGCACAAGGCGGCACCGACATCAACTCCGCCCTCAAGACCGCTCTCGACCTGGACTTCGACCGCACCGGCGCGGCCTATATCGTCTTCCTCACCGACGGCCTGCCCACTGTGGGCAATACCGATATCAACTCGATCATCAAGAACGTGAGATCCGCCAATACTGAAGCGAAAAGCGACAAACGCCGCACCCGCCTCTTTGTCTTTGGCGCGGGCTTTGACGTCAATACGATCTTCCTGGAGAAGTTGTCACAGGACAACGGCGGGCTCGCCGAATATGTGCGGCCTTCTGAAGATATCGAGGTGAAGGTATCGCGCTTCTTCGCCAAAGTCGCCCAGCCGATGCTTACCGACCTCGCGCTGGATATTAATGGCATCGAAACTTACGACATCTTTCCCAAAGAGATGCCCGACCTGTTCGCCGGCTCGCAGCTAATAGTCATGGGCCGCTACCGCACCACCAAGACCGTCAATGC
>WVXJ01000216.1:1723-2539 GCA_011773575.1 Armatimonadota bacterium
TCCCAGCCTGAGAACGACTATATTGCGCCCCTGTGGGCCTCACGCAAAATCGGCTTTTTGCTCGATGAAATACAGATCCACGGCAAAAGCGAGGAACTGGTCAAAGAAATCACCGACCTCAGCACCACCTATGGCATCCTCACTGAATATACTGCCTTCTTGGCAGAGGAGGGTGCCCGAGATATGGAAAGCAGCGAGCTTAAAGCTCGCGTCCATGGACCCTTGAAAGCCGCCATGGCCTTGCCTTCTGGCGCCCGCGCTGCCGCCCAGCGCGGTGGTGCGCGAGGCATGCGTACTCAATCCAATCTGGCTCAGCAAAACGCATGGGTTGACGCCTCCGGACGAAGCTTCCGCTACTCTCAAGCGCAAACCCGCAACAACCGCGGTTTCTTCCAGCGGGGGCAGCGTTGGGAAGATGCGCGCTACAAAGAGGGCCAACAAAGGGTCGTGCGCGTCCGCGCTTATTCTGAGGCTTACTTCCAAATCAGCCGCCGCGCGCCGCACCTCAACCAATACCTGACCATGGGCGAAAATGTTCTTTTCGTCGTTAACGGTCAGGCGGTCGAGATTGCCGAAGACGGCAAAGAGGAATTCACCGAAAAAGAACTCGACGAACTCCTCGGCAAGCAGAAGGCTCCGGCGAAACGGGCCTTCGCCGCACCGCAAGAGCAGTTGGTTGGAGCCGGCATACTCGCCGCGGTACCTCCGGCCGGCGGCAGCGTCGCCGCCTTGCTGCTTGCTGTTTCTATTGGTGTGGGTGCACTGGTAGTCAAAGCCAAATCGAGACTCATGTAGATTGGCAGGTGGGATCTGCTC
>WVXJ01000216.1:2554-4250 GCA_011773575.1 Armatimonadota bacterium
TTGGCAGGAACCTGTGCGGAGCTGGAAGAAGGCAAACACAAACGAACTCTGGGAGGTTATGAGATGAGCCGTGGGGTTATGGGATTGGTGGCAGGGCTGGTTGTGGGGATTATTTTGGGGTTGGTTTTGGCCTCGACAATTCCGCAGGCGAGCGCGGCACCGAGTGCCACTGATGGAGGAAGATATCAATTGATGGAGTACACATCGGGGAAACTGTTGCTGCTGCTCGACACAGACACAGGCAGGGTCTGGAAGCACTCGACCATGGCCGGCGGCTTCAAGCCGGTAACTGTGTTCGGTTTGCACGAATGATTCTTTCCGTCGGCAGATGTTCGGCTACTGAATCTGGCTAATCGGGTTCAGCGGGAGAATGCGCCTGCGTCTCTGACGGCTTGTTCGTAGCGATCCCAGCCAAATCGCTGGTGGATGTAGGCGAGGGCGGTTGTGGCGAGCATTAGCCAGAACCAGAGGGCCGGCTGTAATCCCAAGAAGGAGAAGATCATCGCGTAAGTTGCAGGAGCGACTCCCATGGCCGCTCTTATGATTCCTGCGGATGCAACTACACCTTCCACGCTCTTTGCCTGATCGCTTCGGATGGTGGCCTGGATGGCTTGCGGCCTGAGCCTGCGCGCTTCCAGCCACAGGCTTGTCAGGTATTCGAGGATTCCCAGCCCAAATAGAACGATTATCAATATTCTGACGGTTTGGGGTTCAAACGGGGCCTGAGTCTTCATGCCATAATGCATGGACAGCGCGACGAGCAGTGCGACTGAGTAGCTCGCATTCACCCTGAAAGAGAGATTGGACAGCCTCATCTGGGTTTGCCTCAGTTACAGGTTGTGACTTGAACGATTTCACGGGCCGCAGGCAATACCGGTATAGAAGGAGCCATCAGAGCAGCGAATGATGTAGAAGTGCCATTGGCGGATGTCTGACATTTTGTACCCCTCGACTCGCTACGCTCGCTCAGGGTCACTTCTTGTCTGCCCTAAGCAGACAAGAAGTGAGCCGGCGGCAGGATTCGAACCCGCGACCCGCTGATTACAAATCAGCTGCTCTGCCAACTGAGCTACGCCGGCGGCTGTCTCCGCTGATGACAATGCGGAATGGCAAACACCACGCCAATTTTAGCACCTACAGGCCACACTGTCAGCATGTGGGGGCGCGTTCAGGGACGCGAACACGGAGATCGTCGGCGAGCGCGGATCACCGGCTAATTACCCCTGTATCTGGTCATCACGGCGGCGGCGGAAGTTGAGATGACCGCAACCGCAAGCGCGCAGGCCACATACCCGCCTTGTCTATCCACTTCCGCACCGAAGAAGGACAAGAGTGCCGCGGCGAGGCCTATCCCCAAACCCATGCCCGCCTTCACTAACAGCCCCTGTACCCCGAAGTAGATCGCTTCGCGTCGCTCACCTGTCTTCTGCTCGTCCCGGTCCACGATGTCGGCCACAATCGCGTTGGGCATCGAGAATAGTACCGCAATGGCGGGACCGGCGAGCGCCATCAGCAGGTAGGCCTGGCCGGCACCGGCAATGGGCAGGGGCAGTGCGCCGACAAAGGGCATCGGCACCGCGAGCAGCCCGAAGTAGACCATTGCCGCGATCAGCAGTCGCTTTTTACCCGTCCGCCTCGCGAAGGCCGGCATAAACGGAAGGAAGACGGCGGCAACCAGCAGCCCTGACGCCATCAC
>WVXJ01000216.1:4341-8590 GCA_011773575.1 Armatimonadota bacterium
GGAACCAGCAGGGGGGCCCAGGAAGCGATGAGGATTACCGGGGCCAGACACAGCCCCATCGTCCGATAGCCATAGTGATCAATGAGATAGCCGGAGGCGATTGTCCCGCCTACCGCCCCGAGTACATTGAATGCTCCCTGCCAGGCGGTGAGTGAGACCCGCTCTGCCCGACTGGAGGTGATCTCCGGCAGCATCGCCAGATAGGGGCAGACCACAACGGTGAACATGAAGAAGAACACCGCGAACGCCGCCGTAATGTAGGCTCCGTTTATCGGCGACATGCCTGGCACGGGCGGGGTCCAGATCAGCACGAACATCAACGCCAGGAGTGGAGCGCCCACCAGGAGGAATGGCTTGCGCCGCCCCAACCGGCTGCGGAGGCGATCACTCCAGTAGCCCACCAACGGATCCGCCAGCGCGTCCACTACCCGACCGAACACGGCCGCTACGACGAAAGCGACAGCGGACACCGACGCTATGGTAGTCACGCTTGAGGAGTCTGGGTAGTAGCGCTTCAGGAGCCAGGTCAGCGTAACATCGGTCGTGAGCGCGACGCTGAGATACCCCATCCCGTACAGGACCTTGTGTCTCAGGCGGACACCGGCTGTGGTCGGTTCACTGGATCGGATCTGATTCATCCGCGTGCGGCTCCGTATCTCGGACCTCTTCGCTTCACAGTCAATGCTGCGACTGTGCGGCAACGATGATCTTGAGGCACATGATGGTGTTGAGCGCTATCGCCGCGGCGAGCACCAGGAAGAGACCAAGACCCAAGGGCTCAATCACGGGGGCTTCAGGCAGCACTTCCCTCACGGTCAGGAACAGAATGAAGACGTACTCCAGCGCGCCGACCAGCTTTCCAGTGGCCGGCAAGGACATCGTGATACCGCTCTGCGCGAAGAGTTGCACCGAGAGAATGGTCAGCATTGCGATATAGAGGATGACGAACTGATATGTGGGGAGACGACCCGCGGCATAGAAGGCTATGAATAGGGAGTAGATGAGCACAAAGTCCACGGTGCTGTCGAGCACCTGTCCGAACTGTGTGGCCTGACGCAGGCGGCGGGCGATTCTCCCGTCCAGCAGGTCTGTGAGCAGCACAATCGCCATGGCAATGACGGCGACCCACCCTTGAGATGTGACGACGCCGATGATGATGACTGGAAGCAGTATCAGACGTGCGAACGTGAGGCCGTTCGCGATAGTCAGCATAGATGACATGGCCGCGCCCTCCTTCTCCATCTCCATGTACCCTCCTCTCCTATGCGACTTGACCGGCGGCTATGTCGTATCACTCGCCGCCAGCGATAGCATTGACACCAGCATCCCCGACACCGTGACTGTCAATGACGCCCTTCAGATTCACTCCCACTTGCCGCGCCCGCAGAGGCGGCTTTTGTGTTTGCGAATGGATATGGAAAAGGACGGGAGAATCAGCAGACTCTTTGCCTGCTGACGGTAATATGCTACCAGGCTCCCAATGGATATTCAACCGACTGTCCGGTCGCGAGGGCCGGAGGTAATTACGCGCCAGCGCGTGGTGAATGCTCGCCAGGCTGGGTGAAGAGGTAGTTGCGAGGAGGGCCCGTCCGACCGCGGTGAGGCGGCTAGACTAGGCTGACGGCGTTTTCCTGGGCTTGTTCGTCGAGGTCTGCAGAGGTCTTGGCTGCGCCGGTGACGGGCAATTGAATGGTGAAGATGGTACCCTTGCCGAGTTCGCTGCTGACACCGATGTCGCCGCCGTGGCGTGTGATGATGTTATGACTTACGGAAAGGCCCAGGCCGGTTCCTTTGCCTTCCTCCTTAGTGGTGAAGAAGGGATCGAAGATCTTGGGAAGATCTTCCTCGGGTATGCCGCACCCGTTGTCCTGGATCTCGACAGTTACCTGACCCTCCGCCACCTTGCTGGTGCGCACGACAACAGTGCCTCCATCGGGCATGGCGTGGCGGGCGTTTATTATCATGTTGGTGAATACCTGCTGGAGCTGGCCGGCATTTGCCTCTATGGTGGGCAAGTTCTGGTTCAGTTCACGTCTGACCTTAATGTTGTCATTCCTAAGTTGATTCTCCGTGAGGGTGAGGGTCTTTCCGATGACTTCATTGACATCCACTTGTTCAAAGGTGTCGTCCTGGCTGCGGCGCGAGAAGGTTAGCAAGCCGCGGACTATCTCCGAAATGCGGGTGGTTTCTGTTCGCATGACTTCAAGATCATTGCGCACTGATTTCGGGAGATCATCTCGCATCTGCATCAGTTCCGTGCGCCCCAAGATCACCATTAAAGGGTTGTTTATTTCATGGGCGACCCCGCCCGCCAGGGTGCCTACGGAGGCGAGTTTCTCGGTGTGAATGAGTTGCTGCTGAGCGCTTTGGAGTTCGCCGAGAAGCCGCAGCATCTTCTCCAACTGGGCTTGGGATTCGCGGTAGAGATGCGCCTTCTCCAGAGCGAGGGCGGCCTGGTTGGCGAAGATGGACAAGGCGCGCAAATCGTCGTGATTGAACTCCTTATCGCGAGAGGACTCGCTCACATTCAAGGTTCCCACAACGGCGGCATCTACCCGCAGGGGAACAGAGATGGCAGAGAAGATGTCTTCTCTTTGCAGCCTTTCCCGGATACGAGGGTCGGGATTGCTGTGGGCGAGCAGAAGCGGTTCTCCCCTCTTCGCGACCCAACCTGCGATTCCCTCTCCCATGGGGATGGAAGTCTGCTCGACAACCTCCTTGCTCAGCCCTTGGGCGGCGGCGATGTGGAGTGCTTTGCGCTCATCATCCAACAGCATGACGGAGCCATTCTCCGCCTGGGTAACCTCGATTGCGGTGGTGACGATGAGGTCCAGCAGGCTGGGGAGATCGAAGTTGGCGATGAGCGCGTGGCTCAATTCCCCCCAGGTGGCAAGTTGATGGGTGCGACGCTGCAGGCTTTCATTGGCGGCGCAGAGACTTTCTACGAGTCGGCGTTTCTCTTCGCGTCGATCAACGAGTCTCTCTCGAAAATAGGCGCAAATCAGCAGCACCATCACCAGAAGGAGACTGGTAGTGACATCATTGCCGAGGACCGCAACCAGAGGAGCGGCGAATTCTGACGCGACTGTGGAGGTCGTCATATCCTGTGCCGCGCTGAGCAGGAATAGTCCCACTGCCAAGAGGAAAATGAGCAACAGTGCCAACAACCAGAGCCGCTCCTCCGTCCGTTCCCCTTCGGTGAGCGGATCGAGATCTTTGTCTCTTCTGGCGCGCAAGAAAGGCAGGCGCAGCAGAGCGAACGCCTTCATCGATATCTATTCCCGTTAATAAGTTCAGCGGGTTTATGATCCCGGCTAATGGCACGGAAGGATGTAATGCTGAACCTTCCGGTGTCGCACCAGCCCGGCTTCTGGTTCCCCGCTCGCTTATTCCATAATCAGAGACGAGGATGAGATGGCGGGGCTCAGCGCTACGGCTGCATGGACACGCAAATTTGCTATACTCAAGGTGTGAGCGCGATCATCCTCGCCGGCGGAAGAAGTGAGCGTATAGGCTGTCCCAAGGCGGATCTCAAGCTGGGAGAGAGAAGCCTGTTGGAATGGGTAACGGGAGCGCTGCAGGGCCTCTTCAACGAACTGATTATCGTGGCGCCGGTTGCCCCGCAGACGATGCCCCAGGAGGCGAGATTGGTGGTGGATGAGCCGGCCGGATGCGGCCCTCTCGGAGGCTTATATGCGGGCTTGAAGGCTGCGCGGGATGATGTAAGTTTCGCGGCCGGCTGTGACACCCCGTTTCTCAGGCCCGCGCTCGTGAAAGGGTTGCTAGGTATGGCGGAGGGATATGACGCGGTGGTTCCAAAGCTGGAGGACGGGCTGCATCCCCTGTGTGGTATATATTCGCGCGCGTGCGTGGAGAAGATCCGTCAGGCGCTGGAATCCGGAAACAGGCGGGTAGCTTCGTTTTTCCCCTCTGTGAAGGTTCGATTCGTCAATACCGAAGAACTCCGCCGCTTCGATCCGGAACCGATCTCCTTTTTCAACATCAATACCTCTGAGGACCTTGCCGCTGCCGAGTGTTTACAGGAGAAACTGAGCACCTCACAAACTTGAGGGCTGAGAACATATGCCCTCAGCCCTTCGATCACGCTTAGGGCAGGCCCTCAACTCTGAACTCTCAACTCTTAACCGGCATCTCAGAGAATCGGCAAATAACGCTCGAGTTCGTAGTTGGTCACCTGGGCGCGGTAGGTATCCCACTCGATTTTCTTGTTCTCGATGAAGGCATTGAA
>WVXJ01000216.1:8653-8931 GCA_011773575.1 Armatimonadota bacterium
TTTCTCTCCACCGGCTCCGGACAGGGGTATTCCTTCTCTATGCCCTCAAGCCCGGCCGCCAGCATTACCGCAAAGGCTAGGTAGGGGTTGCAGGCGGGGTCCGGAGAGCGGTATTCGATGCGAGTGGACTTTTCCTTGCCGGGTTTGTATTCCGGTACGCGGACAAGGTCGGAGCGGTTGCGGATGGCCCAGGAGATATAGGCGGGGGCCTCATAACCCGGCACCAGCCGCTTGTAGGAGTTCACCCACTGGTTGGTGACCGCGGTGATTTCCGGCGC
>WVXJ01000216.1:8967-9665 GCA_011773575.1 Armatimonadota bacterium
AAGAAGGCGTTCTTCTCTCCCTGGAAGAGTGACATATGGGTGTGCATGCCGGAGCCGTTCTGCCCGAAGAGGGGTTTGGGCATAAAGGTGGCATAACAACCGTGCTGGAGAGCGATTTCCTTCACCACCAGCCGGTAGGTCATGACATTGTCGGCCATGGTTAGGGCATCGGTGTAGCGGATGTCAATCTCGTGCTGGCTGGGGGCGACTTCGTGGTGGGTGTATTCCACTTTGATGCCCATCGCCTCCAGGGTGAGGACTGTGTCTCGCCTCAGGTCGCTCGCCACGTCCAGGGGGGTGAGGTCGAAATAGCCGCCCTTATCCAAAACTTCCGGCTGGCCCTCTGAAGAGCGGAAATAGAAGTATTCCAGTTCAGGGCCCACACAGAAGGTGAACCCTTTGTCGGCGGCGCGCTTGAGATTGCGCTTGAGGACATTGCGGGGGTCGCCTTCGTAGGGAGTCCCCGCGGGCAGCAGGATATCACAGAACATCCTCGCCACCCCGTTGGCGCCGCCATTCGCCTGTCTTGACCTCCAGGGGAGGATTGAGAAGGTGGAGGGGACCGGCTTGGCGATCATGTCGCTTTCATCAATGCGGGCGAATCCCTCGATAGAGGAGCCGTCAAACCCCATCCCCTCATCGAAGGCCAATTCCAGTTCCTCCACGGTGATGGAGAAACTCTTCAGGAATCCCAGGAT
>WVXJ01000144.1 GCA_011773575.1 Armatimonadota bacterium
GGCGGAGGAGGTTGGGGTGGTGGAGGGGCGGTTGAAACACGAAGGACACGAAGGGCAACACAAATAGGAGGCCACTATGGCTGACGAGGTAACTTACGACGTCTTCCTTTCCCACAACAGCCAGCCCAAAAGCCCCCGCGCCCCTTCACCCCTTTGTGAAGGGGCGTTCTTTTTCGGCGTGAAGGTGCGCTATTTGGTTGGTAAGGTTCTAACGGGTATTGAAAGTTTGAGCCAACTATGGTAAAATAGTCCTAGCGCGGTTAGGAGCAATTGTATACCAAGTTTGGTCTAATGGCCCTTTCGGGCATTGGACATGGCCCCGCTTTTGCCTGACCGCGCTAGCGGGGCTTTCTGTTGCCGTGCCCACCCAGAGGATGCCAAATGCGCACCGTCTTCATCAGCCATGCCAACCAAGATGCCCAGTTCGCCCACCGCCTGGCCGACGATTTGCGGCGGCTGGGCGTGGAAGTTTGGATTGCGCCGGAAAGCATCCGCCCGGGCGAAGGCTGGGTGAGCGCGATTGAGCGTGGGCTGGAGGAAAGCAGCCATGTGGTGGTTGTGCTGACACCTGCGGCCCTAGAATCACGATGGGTGAAGAAGGAGACAGACATCGCCATCGCCCAGGAACGCAAAGGTCTCATACAGGTGATTCCGCTGGACGTGGAACCGTGCAAAGTGCCACTCCTGTTGAGTAGCTACCAGATGGTTTCCTTCCACCGCGACTACGACGCCGGCTTCAATCAGCTTGCTGACATCCTAGGAGTGCGTGTCACGCCGCCTGAGCCCGTGCGTCCGCCTGTCACTATGCCAGAGGCGGTGCCTCCCACCGTTATAGAGCGCGTCCAGCCCTTCGAGCCGGAGATGGTCCTCATCCCCGCCGGCGAGTTCCTGATGGGCAGCGATCCCAGCGTGGACGAAGATGCGCAAGACCGTGAGCAGCCCCAACACACCCTGTACCTGCCCGACTACTACCTGGCCAAGACGCCGGTGACCAACGCCCAGTACGCGGCCTTTGTGCAGGCTACCGGCCACGAGCAGCCGGAGCATTGGAAAGGCGGGAAGCCACCAAAAGGCAAAGAGGATCATCCCGTGGTGTACGTCTCCTGGCATGACGCTGTGGCCTACTGCCACTGGCTGGCCGAGGTCACCGGCAGGCCCTACCGCCTGCCCAGCGAGGCCGAATGGGAGAAAGGGGCACGG
>WVXJ01000103.1:0-1205 GCA_011773575.1 Armatimonadota bacterium
GCCGCCGCCCTGACCGATCCCGCCGCGCGTCCCTTCGGCCTCGCCCTCATCATTTATCCATTGCTGGTGAGAGGTGTTGGAGTCTTCGCTTCTATCATAGGAACTTGGGTTGTGAAGGGCAAGGATGAGGGTGATTTCAACCCCATGCGGCCCATCAATGTCGGCTTCTGGGTCTCCGCCATAGTCGCCGTCATCGGCTTTGGAATTGTAAACGCCGTCTATCTCAAGAATCCGACAACCGGTCAGCCCGATTTCCGCTTCTTCTTCGCTACCCTCACCGGGATCATTCTCGCCCTGATCATCGGCTGGCTTACCGAACACTTCACTTCCACCGAGAAGAAACCGGTCATTGAAATTGCAAATTCCACCAAAACCGGAACCGCCACCATGATCCTGAGCGGCCTTGCCGAGGGAATGGAATCCAGCGTTTGGGCCCTGCTGGCGATTTGTGCAACGGTGTTCACTTCCATGGCCATCTTCGGGGGCAACCTGGCTCTCTCGTTCTACGGCATCGCCCTGTCCGGCCTGGGGCTTCTGACCACCACAGGCTTCATTCTCGCCATGGATACTTACGGGCCCATCTCTGACAACGCCAATGGCATCTTCGAGATGTCCGGCGCGCTCAAGGAAGGCGGGGAAGATAACCCCGCCCACCGCATCGTCGCCAAACTCGATGCCGTCGGCAATACCACCAAAGCCCTCACCAAGGGGTTCGCCATCGCCACCGCGGTAATTGCCGCCACCTCGCTCTTCGCCTCTTTCATAGACGAAGCGGGCCTGGTCGAGTCCGGCATCCAGGTGAACCTGCCGCCGGTCTTCATCGGTCTGCTCATCGGCGCCGCGGTGCCGGTGCTTTTCTCTTCGTTCGCCATCCGCGCGGTCAGCCGCGCCGCAGGCCTGTTGGTGAACGAGGTGCGCCGCCAGTTCCGCGAAATACCGGGCCTGATGGAGGGAAAGAACAAGCCCGAATACTCCCGCTGTGTGGGAATAGCAACCGCCGCCGCCCAAAAGGAACTTCTCGGCCCCGGCATCCTCGCCATCTTCACCCCCATCCTCGTCGCCTTCGGCATGGGCTATCGCAGCCCCGCGGATGGGGCCATGGCTCTCGGCGGTTACCTCGCCGGCGCCATCGTATCCGGCCAGATATGGGCCGTCTTCATGGCCAACACCGGCGGGGCCTGGGATAATGCCAAGAAGAAGATTGA
>WVXJ01000103.1:1277-9951 GCA_011773575.1 Armatimonadota bacterium
CTGGGTACTCGTATCGCCATCATAATAGGCTGTCTCGTGTTATTGACGATCGCCGTAGCCTTCTCCAAGCGCACACCGCCGGAAGAGAAACAAGGCTTCGCGGAAACCTCGAAAGAAGAGGCCCTCTCTCTCGCCGGCACAAATCTACAAGGAGGCGAATAGAGGAAGATGGTAGCAAAGCAAAAGCAAGTAGAAGCATTCATCCTCGTAGAAACCAAGGCCGGCAAGACCTTGGAAGTGGCGGCCCGGCTGAAAAAAGTCACTGGCATACTATCCGTCTATGCCGTCACCGGCCCCTATGACATAGTCGTCCACGCCGCCGCCAAAGACCTGAAAGCACTCGCCGCCACAGTGGTTGACCGCATCGGCGCCTCCCCCGGAGTGGAACACACCCTGACCTGTATCGTCGTCGCCAACTCCGGCAACCCCGCGGCGAAATAACCGGCCTGCGGCAATTCCTGCCGAGAATAAGGGGATACTGTCCAAATCCTCCCAATCTGCATCTATCTTCATGGGAGGAGTGAGAGCAGTTCCACGCACCTACCGGGAGGTGCAAGGCTGCAAGTAGACGGAGGAGACATGTTCCGCTCAGTTCCGTCCGCAAACACACCGCGTAAACAGCCGCTATTCGCAAATGCTCTGCTGACAATAGGTGCCTTGCTGTTGGGCACGGCTATTGCAGGCAGCGTATTGTGCGGGTGTGCGCGACAAGAAGAGACTGTATCGGCCCGGGAAATTCGTGTGACGATCAGACTAATGAAGCAAAGCGTTTTCCGCTTCGCGTTGCAGGGTCCGCAAGGCCAGCCAGTAGATGTTCACGCTCTGGAAAAGAGCCTCCGCAGCGGGCTACTTCCTGATTTGGAGATAGAGGCAATATCTACTGACGAAATCGTCGCGAAGTCGTATGCAGTTGACGAGGCCGAGCTTGATTCACAGGGAGAGTTCATCGCTGGCAAACTGCAAGAACTTGTCGGGAGGGTAGAGGAAGTAGAACGCAGATTAGTTCCTGTTACAGAAGGAGAATTGAAGAGGACACAGGAGATCATAGCCGAGCAAGTGGAACTGCTTGAAAGTTGGGCTGATTTTGAGATTCAAATAAGAAGCAGGCCGCCGGATGTTCTCGAGATAACTTCCTCGCAAGGCAAAGAGGCGCGGAAAGGAGAGGACATCGCTTATCTCATTGTCCCGCCGCGTGGATTAGTTGAGATCCGACATATACCGAAACTCTACCGATGCCGTTCGACCGTCGCGGATGCACAAAGCGGAAAGGAAGCATACACCTTTGAGCGAATCTCGCCTTCCAAGGGGGAATCTGATAGAGTAGCCGCTCGTGAAGTGCTTGAGGAAGCGCCAGTGGTTTTCACAGGTGAGGACATAAGAGGTCCGGTTGGTGTTGTCCTGAATCCGGGCGAGCCTGAAGAACTGTCCGTTCAATTCCGCTTGCGTGCCAGCGCTGGTGAGAGATTTGCAGATTTCAGCGAGAAGCATGTCGGCGAGTCACTGGTTATTGTACGCGACGGGAAAGTGGTCGGCTCAGGCGTGATCCATGAGCATATGCCAACAGGGTATATCTTAATTAAGTTTGATCCAAAGAAAAGCGATGCGATGCGCCGAGCACAGCGTCTACGAGCACATCGTCTAAGAAGCCATCTGGAAGCGAAACCCCTCCCGTTGCCTCTTGTCGTAGAAGTGAACGGTAGGCGGGTCAGTCTTGACGAATGAGTAGTGGACTGAAACCGAGGACATTCTTGTTCAGTACTGAAGTAGGCGCACCCTGACCTGTATCGTCGTCGCCAACTCCGGCAGCCCCGCGGCGAAATAACCGGCCTGCGGCAAGCAAAGGAATATTGAACCGCAGATTCACGCGGATTGACACAGAGGAATTGTAGGGGCGAATCACCATTCGCTCGCACGAGATTCTGCCTGCCCTTCGCAGCCCTGCCACGCAGGGNNTTGTAGGGCGGGATTTACCAATCCCGCCGGTGGCCTTTTGTGGGGCGGTGTCTCCCGACCCCACCGAGTTGTATGTAACCGCAGATGAACGCGGATTCACGCAGAGGAGAATCCGAAGTGGTAGCCGCACCTTTCAAGGTGCGCCGGGTTTCCGCTTGTCCTACGAAGCCCTCGGCGAAGTAGGATAGGGCGGGGTCTCCGTTTACCCTGCTTGCCCTGAGCCTGAGCCGAAGGGAGCATGTCGAATGGGTGCCCCGCCGATTGGCTAGCCGGACAACCCGCGTCTCCTCCCCCTTGACGGGGGAGGGCAAGGGTGGGGGTGAACAAAGTCACCCAAATACCTGCCTTTCGCTTCCTCCCACTCGCCTCCCAAATGGTATATCATATACCCACCACAGCAGTTCGGAGAACGCCTTGGCTTTGTCCGGCTCCACTAACCAATTTACTAATTCTCAGCTTCGCCAATTGTCCACCCTGCCAAGCCAGCAGCATAAATGGGAAATAGATGACTGTCGCCTATTTGCCAAGAACAAACCTTGTCTGCGCGGGTTAGCGTGGGTGGTCACCTGCTTTGTGGTCAGCTGGCAATTCTTGGCGATCGCAGGTTGTCATGCTCCGACACGTGTCAATATGAGATCACCTGATGCGTCGGACTCCGTCGTCCACGAAGCTTGGAGCTTCAGTAAGCCAGACTATTATGCGTATGAGACGGTGAGTAGCAATGGAGTGAAGGTTGCTTCTATCGTTAAGACGCGCAAAGGGAAGGCGAAATTAGTATTACTTGCTGGCGACTCCGGCCAATTAGAATGGGAACAGCAAGTTCCGGATTTCTCATGTGTCAGACCTCCGGTAATGAGCGAGAGCATAGTAGGGGCGATTTACCAAGATAAGTCTCACCGATTCTCGATTACTGCGTTTGATATCCACTCCGGCAAGCTAATCTGGGACACGCGCATGCCATTCGAATCTCCCATGACTCTGCGCGTTTCCTCATTTACGGTAAAGAATCAGATAATCGTTATGTCGTCTGAAGGTGACATCGCTTCATTGGGTCAAGAAGATGGGTTGCTACGTTGGAGCAGTCGCCTGCCCGGTGAAACTTCGTGGTCAACGCCCATAATCGGGGAGAAGAAAATAGTAGTATGCTGGCAGGAGCAGGTCGGGCAGGACCTTCCGCCGGAAGAAAGATACTCCGTGTTGGGGCTTGATTGTCTCGACATTCAATCTGGTGAACTGATTTGGAGATACAGGTCATCTGAAAAAACTAGCCCACGACTTCTTCTCGCTTCGGATTCAAAACGCGTCTTCTGTGGAGAACGGCGGGGGATAAGAGAAGGGGCAAATGCAACAGATTTCCAAGTAACCTGCTTTTCAATTGCCGATGGGACTATCATCTGGCGAGCCACATTGCCTGTTGTCGAGTTCCTTATGCTGAATAATGAAAATCTGGTTGGCATCGCGGATAAGACGCGTGATTCCAGGGAGCCGCAAAAATCTCTGTTCTGGACCGCCGACGCTGACACAGGCCGTTTGCTAGAAATGAAAGATGGACCGGCTTTAGCTTTCTATCTCTTGATGCCGCCCATCATCAAGGGAGATATTGGAATATTCCTTGCCGCCCAAAACGCGGAAGATATTACAAGGACGGGCCAGCTTGTGTGGGTCAATTTAAAAACCGGTAAAGTATTAGCCGAGCAGAAACTTTCTTCTTCGACTCTGGGATTATGGGGTGTTGCATCGAATGGTAATCTGGTTTATGTTGCGCTGGGCAAGGAAATGCTCCTAGCGTTGGAACTGCCGGAGGCGAGTCGGACACATGAGTATAGGCGCTAGCGTGACCATGTGTAGACCTCAAGCAGTGATGAAACCAAGGCAGTGTGGGGGGTAAGAGCGATGACAGGTAGGGCAGGAGCTTGTCTCCTGCCCCCGGCTTCCAGGTTTTACGCCACCCCAAGATGGTGTATCATATACCCACCACAGCAGTCCGGAGAATGCCTTGGCTTCATCCGGCTCCACTAACCAACTCGCTTCTGCCTACCGTTGCCCATCAGCCGGCCAAGAAGACCCAGGGAAAAAGGGGGGAAATAGGTGCCTATTATCCCTATTATCTATTATCAGGGCTGCGTAAGTGCGACAAGTGCAAATAGATCCTGAGAGCCAAGGTCAGGAAGGGAAGATATTCTGGACAGGAAGAACGGTCGGTGTCCGGCTGATAGGTCTGGCGGCGTGCTTTTTCGCTGTGGGGATACCTTTTGCGTTTGCTTTCGAATATCTCCAAAAAGAATATGTTGGCACAACTGCAATCTCTCGGGCAGCAACAATGCTTGGGGTATTGATTTTGACTGTCGTTTCCGTGTGGCTGGCCCGGTGGGCTTTTCTTCAAAGGCGGAATGCATGCGTAATAGTCCAAGAAAACGGACTTGTAAGACAGAATTGGCAACGGCATGGCCTCTTTATCCCATGGGACGCAGTAAAGGAACTGGTATTGACAGAGATCGAGTCCGGGACAGAACTTGCCATCAAGTATCTCGACGATCAAGGCACCTTACGCAAAGCACTTCTTCTGACAGATTCTGTCTACGCGGGCCCAAAGAGTACAGACGCATTGAGCAAGTCTATTCTGCAGTACAAGACTCTTCCAAGGGAGTCTCAAAGGATCACATGGTACTTAGGCCGCGAGTACATTTGGATGGAATGATGGAATTCTAGAAGGTAGGGCAGAAGCAACCGCTTCTGCCACCTGAGTCTTTCCTCCCATCCACCCCAAAATCGTATATCATATACCCACCACAGCAGTCTGGAGAACGCCTTGGCTTTGTCCGGCTCCACTAATCAATTTACTATCTCTCACCTTCGCCCATCATCCGGACACCCAAACCCAGCCAAAAAGGAGAAAATAGGTAACTGTCCCCTATTTATCCATTACTGAAAATTGTCTCTAGACCTTTA
This sequence comes from Armatimonadota bacterium, assembly GCA_011773575.1. GTDB lineage: Bacteria > Armatimonadota > Hebobacteria > Hebobacterales > WVXJ01 > WVXJ01. The sequence goes on from WVXJ01000103.1 coordinate 6,180, forward strand.
CGAAAAGGGGATCAATATTTTCAGCTTAAACTAGTTAGAATACTTCATATTTTGCATCCACAAAGCAGACTAAGGGAAACAGATTGAATCCACAAGTGCCTCGAAGAAACTTTGCAGATGCCGTCATAAGGGCATTAGCCCTGGCTCTTTCCTATCTTCCAGGCTATCTGCTTCTTGTTATCTCAGAGTATATTTATTATAAACCTTTTTATTATTTCGTTGGCTTATTCGGTTGCCTACTGATTCTCCTGGCATTTGTGAGCACAATTGCAGAATTGAGAGGGGCCTTTCCCTATCCCGATTCAATATCAGGATGGATTGCAGTCGGCTTAGAGGCCCTGGCAACCGTTATTAGTGTCTTAGTATTTTGGATCTGGTCCCCATTAAGTTTGCTTGCCCGCGCGCAAAAGAAGAAGGTGTCTTTCCCTAGTGCACTGGAATATCTTGTCCCAAGGCTTCAAAAGGCAGCACTATTAAAGCATAGAGCTGCTGCAAAGCGTAGAAATGAATTATCCCACAACACCGCCCGCGCCCTATGTAGGATTCATTATCGTCTGGCTTTCTATGGATATTTGGAACTGCCGGGTTTTATAGACTCAATTTCCGATTCTACAAAAACTCTCTCAAACTCCACAGTTCCCACGGCGGTAACTCATTCGCGCCTCGCCATTCTTTACTATCTGAACTTTCATCTTCAACCTCCACGAGACAAGACTGCTTATGAACCTTATCTAATTCTTGCGGTCGCTTACGGCATTCTCGCACGCTGGCTTCCGTCCCTGCGGGAGCGTGTCCTGTCATCTTTAGCTGCTGCAACAGAGGAACGTTGGCTTAAGACTCAGTTGCAAGAATGGATCCCTAAAGGTCTTAAGACTCTCCGCGAAGATCATTTGGGCTACATTGTCGGTGTTATAAGGCAACTAGCCAAGCACCCTGAATATCAAGACGACAATCGTTTTCTGCGTCTAGTCGAGATGTTTGAGAAAGGGACAACGAAGGAGCAATTGGATCAGATTCGTTCAGAAATAAATCTTCTTTCCGATGAAGCTTGGATGTCTGAAACCGAAGTAGAAGAACGCCATTGGCTAGAAGAAATGTTGGGCGCTTCTGTAGAGGCCGTGTCAATTCCCCTTTTCCGTTCCGGCAACGCCCCAGCTGCCTTAACTCAAATCCGCGGCTGGAACTGGGGCGCATTCTTCCTTTCCGCATTCTGGGCCTTTGCGCACGGGCTTGCCGCTCTGGGACTATTGGGAATATTCTTGATTCTATTAACTCCTTGCATCGGCCCTCTTGTCTTTGCAATATTTCTGGGCAACAAGGGCAACGAACTCGCCTGGAAAAATAGGCCCTTCGAAAGCATTCAGGACTTCCACAAAACCCAGCGCGCCTGGGCTTTCTGGGGAATCCCGCTATTTCTATTCATATGGAATATTCCTATCCTACTAATAATATTCACCAAAATGAGAGGATTATACTACCCATAACATTGATGAATACAGTGCTAATAATTTCATTTCTATCTTGACGACTCGCACGACAGTAGGAATCTGATGGAGACGCTCGCGAATTCAAATAATGAAGTCACGACATGGGTGTATGATGCCCTGGGGTGGGTAACGGCAACAGTTGATGCTCGCTGTAACGGTCAGCCAGAGTCGAAACCGCTCTGAGCCGTCCCGTTGGGAGCAGCTGGCTCGGGGGCGACGTGGCATCTTGCGGGCTGGCAAGACAATACTAGCAGTCGGTTGGCAGAAAATTGACTAAGAGGTGGCAACTCTAAATGTTTAAGCTGGCCCAGGCGGGAAACAGGCAACTGTCCCCCCTTTTCGCTATTTCTGCTAAGCGCCTAGCACAGCCCTTTCCTATAAACAAGATAAAGAATCTTGACCATCAGATAACCAAGCATCGCCGGTATAAACCACCGGATCAATACAACGATTATCCAAAATCCAGAGATAAGCGCAAAATAGAGCACTCCTTGAATACAGGAAAGGCCGCTAAGCCACCGATAGTGTTGTTTCAGTTCTGTGGATTCGACCCGGTTACTCAAGATGTAAGCGATGGCGAAGATGATAAACGGAATGCCGCTCACCCAATAAGGGCGAATCATGATCACGTATGAAGCAAAGAAGCAAAAGAGGTATATTCCCAATAGTCCGGCTAATAACAACGCACCTTGTCTTGCTGCTGAATAAGTCTGTTGCATTTTCCGTTTCCTTTCCCTGAGTAATACCATGTCTCCAGCGCTTTCAATCGTTTCGCTTGAGCTAACTGCTTTCCTGACAAAGGCATAGCTCCGGACAGAGGGAAAAATCGAAGAGCACGTTGGTGGCAACTCACGCGTCTGCTGTCAGATGAAACCAAGGCAGTGCGGAGCAAAAGAAGAGAATAGGTGAATGTCGCCTATTGCGCGCAGATGTTAGGAGGAGCGAATGAGCCGCTTTCAAGTAGTCGCTATCTCATATCTGCTGCTTGGTTGTATTACTGTAACGGTTTGTGCTCAAACACGCCGTGAAAGAGTCTTTGTGGGTAGCCCTGTGTGGGTTTCAGAAGACGAATTTGTCGTTTCGTTGACTGAGGATTCGAAAAACCATCTGTACGTGTTATATGTTGGGAAAGACGGCGTTGTCGTGCGCACAAAAAGTTTGGTTCCCAAGAATGTTCTTCCGATTGCTCCGCTGCCGAAAGAGCGGCGCGTTACGGTGATGCAACGAGGTCATCCTGCAAAGATGGGCCTTTTTGATCTGAAGACCCTCCATTTGTCGTGGCTGCCGATCAGCGGAGCTAACCCGAAACCAGAGTCCCAAGGCAAATTGATTGCTTTCGTCAACACAGACACAGACAAAGATGGGTTGAATATCTATGTCTGGGACTCGCAGCGACGCAAGGAGAGGAAGGTTACTCAAGACTTGTCGGTCAGGGAGTTTCTCTGGGCACCGCGCCGCAGTGAGATCGCTTTCATCTCAGTAGGGATAGGTGTAGATGAAATGAGCGGGGTCTTTGCCGTAGGAGTAGCATCTTCTGACGGTAGTCCCCAGCGCGTACTTGTAGCAGATCTACTCCCTAAGACAGGCTTAGGTTGGTCGCATGATGGGCAGCGTATCTTTTTCTGCGTTTGGAATTCAGAACGGAAAGAATTCGAAGTGCGCAGCGTTAGAGTGGACACTGGGCAACAGACAGTGGTAGCGACTAGTGTTCCAGTAGGCTACAAATACGCCCGGGTGCGTAGGACCTGGCGCGATCCCTATCTTATCTTCCAGTCTGGACCAACGCGAGTTACCCGGCTGAACATCGAACAAGAGAAGAGCGAATCCATTAATTTTGCTGAAGAGTTTAAGCGGTGGGAGCCGTCTCCTTCTGGGTTGCTATGTGCCGTCATCACCAGCCTAGGCCCGGAATTACTCGTGGGTAATTGGGAAACAGGTGAAGTGATTCGAGCCTCAAGCCTGAACCAGGAGCGTTGATCACAGTGCCGCCATCAAGTAGTGCTGGAACCGTGGCAGTGCGTGCCTACACCTTCTACTCTGGTCTGCCTAAGAAAGATAGCGGGCTCATGGGACCAAAAAGGAGAAACGTCGCCGCCGTAGAAATCTAGACTCGACGCAACAGGACAACTACTACTCTGCGAAGTGGCGCTTCGCTACGAAGCACGAGAGCGGGGAGGCTCAACGACAATGCAAAAGCAGAAGCAATCAAGCGGTCAAGACAGGGAGCAGGTTCTCAAGCAGATTCGCGACAATGATGTGAAGTTCATTCGCTTCTGGTTCACCGA
>WVXJ01000027.1 GCA_011773575.1 Armatimonadota bacterium
GAGTACTTTGACCTCATCAGCGGGAGAAAGGTTCCACCTTATCAGGGTTTGAGTGTCACCACTATGTGGGGCCAGGGGTCGTAGGGTGTAGCCCCTTTCCCGGCGAGGGCGAGGAGAGTGAATTCCTCCGGTTGGCGAGGCCCGTCATCATCCCCGACCAGCACATTCATAGCGAACTTCTCACCAGCCTGCAAAGCCAGTGGAGAGAGGGAGGCATCGTCAAAGATCAACTCATAGATAATGGTTCCGTTTCTTCGCATTACCCCCAACTCCACATTGGAGGCAGGCCGATGCTGACCTGAGGCAACTGGGTCGCTCAAGAGATAGAGTCGAGTGGCTTTTGTGCTCATGAACCCAAGGTATTCATACCTGGAGCCTCTGTGGTAATGGCGGTCTCTCACAAACGGATCGAAGGTGAGGCTGAAATTATCAACATCCCATTCTCCCTCCGCGTTTTCAGATGCCAGAGTGGTAATGTCGTCCTTTACTTCCAAGGCGACATAGAAGCGCTTGGGTGACCACATCATCCTCACGGAGGCAGAAAGGTCGTCTTCAGAGGCCGGTTCACTTCCCAGCTGATTGACAAGTGCAAGCGGCTCTATCCCTTCCCATTCATCCAGCCTTCCATCTGCCACAACCCGCCTGGCGGCGGGAGGAATTTCCATGTTTCGTACAACCGGCAGGCCGTACGTCAGTTCAACCGCTCTCGCATCATTACCATAAGTGTGTTCGACACTCAAACGTGGTGCAGCGCCCAGAAATGCCGCAGGTGTTGTAGTACGCACATGAAAATCAACCTTAGTTTCACCATAGCTGGAGAGATTGTAGCGTCCCCAGGTCCTATCGAATTTCCACTCTGCATCGGGAACGTGCCAGGCCAGACGGCCGGAAACAGCAGCGGCTCTGCGGTTCTTAAGAGAGACGTATATATCGCCGTCGAAATTCCCGCCTGCTCGCCCATGTACCGTGCCTATGTCTATTGCTTGTCGGGCCGCGAGAATTAGAGAACGATCCTGCCTGCGAACCGCGTCCGCGGGCAGGGAGTCTCCTCTCGTATGCATAACCGCGACGCGGTATTGTGCGCCGTCCACGGAAACGTAGAGCCAGTGAGGAAATCCCCCCACTTCGGGCAGCTCCGTGCTGTCGGGTCCGCC
>WVXJ01000104.1:0-11633 GCA_011773575.1 Armatimonadota bacterium
ACGGTTCTTTCCAATGGGCAATTGTCGGCGATTCTTGCCGCGGTAAGAGAGCGCTTCGAGGTGGAGCCTGATGTAGAAATAACTCTGGAGGCGAACCCGGGCACGGTCAGTCTGCGCAAACTGCGAAATTTGCGGGCGGCCGGTTTCAACCGAATCAGTCTGGGTTTTCAGGCGATGGATGATGGAGCTCTGAGGAGAATCGGGCGCGTGCACTCCGCCGATGAAGGCCTCGCAGCATATCAAGCGGCGAGAGAAGCGGAGTTCGATAATATAGGAATCGATTTGATCTACGGCCTGCCGGAGCAGACTCTGGAAGATTGGCAGTCAAACCTCGAACACGCCCTGGGGCTGTGCCCGGAACACGCTTCTCTGTATGAGTTGTCAATAGAAGAGGGGACTCCATTTGCCGAGAAACAGGCGGCGGGGCAGTTGAACCTTCCGGACGAAGACTCCCGGTTGGAGATGTATGAGGTTGCCATCCGCACTCTTGCAGCCGCCGGTTATGAGCATTATGAGATATCCAATTTCGCCCGTCCCGGTTTTCGCTCTCGACACAACCAGGTCTATTGGCGAAACGAAAGTTATTTCGGGTTCGGCGCGGGGTCGGCTAGATACCTGGATGAGGTTCGCTGCGGGCTGACCAAATCCGTTCAGCACTACATAACTTGTATTCGACAAAGGATTGATCCCATAGGCTCATGTGAAAGGCTGACCGGGCGGGCCTTGATGGGTGAGACCATCATGCTGGGCTTGCGCGCGCTGGAGGGAGTGGATTTGGGTGAGTTTGAAAAGCGCTTCGGGGTGCCGCTGATGGACGCCTATGGAGAAACCGTGTGCGCCTTGCAAAACGACGGCCTTGTCGAATTGACGAAAGATAGATTGAAACTCACCCACCGCGGCCTTCTGATGGCAAACCGCGCCGCGGCGGAGTTTGTGGAAACAGAGAGAAGGTAACCTGCAGGGGCAACTCGGACGAACAGCGGCTTCTGCCATTGCACTTGGCAGGAGCAAAGGCAGCTCCTGCCTTACGGATTCTCTGCCGCCTTTACGGTTTAGAGGCGGCTGGTTTGTTGTTGGAGAAGGACAGGTAGCGCTCCCAGAGGAGTTGGAAGAAGAGATCAATCTTCGGCTCCACGATAACTTTGCAGTTGGGTACTCCCGGCACGAGGTCGGTGAAGCCTTCGTCACTGACTTCGAGCCGCATGTCAGGGCCGGTGGCGAGTTCTTCATGCAGCAGCACGGTACAGGCGCGAGGGTCGTGTAAGGTTGGAAAGTCACGCTCATAGAGGGCGGAGAGTTCGATCAGCGCGTCACAGATTGGATTGTGAGCGGCGGCAAGTTGGGCCATGCGTCGAGCAGTGACCTGCTGGCGGTTGGTGGCATCAAGGGGGGCCACCGTCAGGTTGGCTCCACAGGCGAAGACTTCTTTCGAGGCCGGGGTATCATGGGCGATGTTATACTCGGCCGATCTCTCGCCATATTCGTATCCGTGAACGATGGAGCCGCCCATTATGATCAATTCTTTCAGTTTGCGGCCGAAGTCGGGATCTTCCTCCAGGGCCGCGCCCAGGTTGGTGAGAGGGCCGATGGCAATTAGGGTTATCTCACTGGGCGAAGCGGTGACGCGCCGAACCAACTCCCCTACTCCATCATCCCCGATTACTGCGTCGGACTGATAATTCTGTGCCCAGGCGGCCTGGTTTCCTTGTTTATACGGGTCAGCACCGGCCAGACCTACATATACCGGTATTCTCTGCATCCCCGCTATATCGAGCATGCGCCGCGCGATGCTGGCTTTTGCGGTGACTTTGCCGATATTGACGGTAACCGCTTCGAGTTCGATTTCGGGTGAACAAAGTAATAGGGCGAGGGCGTAAGCATCATCCACATCATCGCCGATATCGGTGTCAAGAATGACTCTGTGCTTTTCCATGGATCTCTCCTTATGAGGACGTCAGCACCGCGCCGACAGTTTGTCAAGAATATTCTACCCAAGACAGAGCGGGATTTCTACATTGGCGAAACCAGGGCCGCGTCAATCAGGACGCAGACTGTTTTCGCGCCAATCTCTCAAGGAGGATTCTTCGGCGTCTGGTCAGCCATTCTTCGCTGCGCGGGAAGTCCGCGTAATCCTCTATCTCCATCAGCAAGGGATCGTCTGGTTCTATGCCTGCGGCCTGGATGAGAGCGTAATCCTGCAGGCTCTCGGCGAAGATTTCCCAGCGGAGTGAATCTATGGGACCCTCAGGGCCGGGGTAGACGACGAACGGGTCTCCGTGAGCCCAGTCGGGCCAGGCGAGTCCGTCGCTGACGGTAAAGGGCTCTATCAGTTGAGTGGTGGCGCGCTTGTACCAGTAGTTATATCCCCAATGGAGAAAACCCCGCACCTGTGTGCGATAGAAGAGCCAACCGGACATCCGCACCTTGATGAGCGGAGTATCCAATAGGCGGTTCAGAAAGGCTCCGCGCGGCTCACAACAGTAATAGACCCAGGGAGAAAAACCTTCCCGGACGAAGCCCGGTGCGGCCCAAACGATGGGCACGGGAACATCCACCAGCCCTTCGCGGGCGAAGTTGATGTCACTGAGCGCATCTATCACCCGCATCCAGGGAGCCAACTCCCGCACCATCTCCCGTGCCGCTCGGTAGTTGTTGAAGTGATCGCTGTGGGGTTCATCGGAGAGATGGAAGAGGCTGCACTCCAACAACCCCTCTGCGCGCAAGAATCTCTTGAATTTGGGGAGGAACTGGGCGAGGAAGTCGCGATAGACCGGTGAAAGTGAGTGGGTATCCGGCGGCCACAGTAATTCGGCGTTCTCACCGTGTCCCTCATAGACGCGAAGAGCATATTGCGCGCCCCACTGGGTGAAGAAATGGGTCCACTCAAAACGCCCCAATCCATGTGAGCGGCAGGCCTCCACCCAGCGGCGCACGAGCCTCCAATCGAAACGATAACGCCCATCTCTCCGACTCACTCCGAGCAGTTGGATGGGCCGTTTTACGCCATCCAAGGGCGGAGTGAAAAGGGGCACATACATCGTGTCCTGTCCATGCGCGGCGAGATCGGCCAGGTAGGGATCGAGAATACTCCAAAATTGACGCTGGGATGGTTGAACCTTGTACCAGTCACACAATGCGTCCGCATGGAGGAAATTGGTTACCGGAAAATTGCGCCGCGGGGGCAGTACGGCGGGATATACAATGATCGCAGCCGTCAACGCAGTCTCCGCTGTTCCCTGCGCGGTCAATCTCACGGTCACAGGGTAAGGGCCGGGGGCGGCCTCAAGTGGAATCTTCACAGTTACCCAGAAGGCATGGGTTTCACAAGCGCTGGCCTCAAGCGTTGAGTCGGGGAAGAGCGGGTCGGGGACTTGGCCGGGGATGTGATCGGCGCCCTCCAGTTCATCCGGCGGAGTCTCGGTGTTCAGATGCGGCACCGGCACATATCCAACCCTGCGGATTTGGACCGAGATGGGGCTCGGAGCGTCGGCGGCGGCCGTGATTATCGGACTTTCGCCATTATCCGTCCGCAGTGCAACTTGAAATGAAAGTCGCTCACCTCGCGCCGCTTCCATTGTGAGGCTCTCTCTATGTTCCCCCTTTGAGCCGGGATAGTGACGCACTAGTGAACTGGACAACCATGCCTGCATTGAGTCTCCTCTTTTCGCCGGACCGGTATCAGAAGCAAGGCTTTCCGACGAATGATACTGTTAGGTTTGCATAAAACCCTGTGAGAAGCCTACCTTACACCCTTGAGGCCCCACAATTCCGTGTTGTTGACAAGTCTCTGGTATGCTACCATGCAAGGCGGGTCAAGTCATAAGGAGGTAATGCAGATGAACCGTCTCTCTTTCGGGCGCGGTCTATTGATTGCAGCAGTACCTTTGACATTGCTCGCATTTGGCTGTCAAGAGCCGCAAAGGGCCACAGGAAGGCGCACCGGGCCCTCGGCAACGGCCAGGCAGCGGAGAGGAGCAGGAACGGAGGTGAACGGAATCGTGGATGCCGCTCGCAAATTGGGTACAGAAACCGCCAATCCCGTCGTTACCACAGATTCCGGCCTGAAGTACATCCAGGTCAAGCAAGGTAAGGGCGAGGCCGCCAAAGCCGGAGATATGGCTGTTGTTCATTATACGGGCTGGCTGGTGGATGGCAAGAAGTTCGACAGTTCTGTTGACAGAGGAACCCCCTTCAGTTTTCTCATCGGCGAAGGGAGAGTCATTGAGGGATGGGATGAAGGTGTGGCTGGCATGAAGCCGGGAGAAGTGCGAAAACTCATCGTGCCGCCGGACCTGGGATATGGGGACCGCCATATGGGCCCGATCCCACCGAATTCCACGCTGATTTTCGATGTGGAACTTCGGGAAGTGCAAAAGGTCGGACAGCCATAAAGCGACCTACTGCTGCGCGGTAAGAAGTGACCGTGGTGATTAGGCAGGGGAGGGGTTTCATCCCTTTCTTTTTAACTCCTTTGCGCGCTTTAGGAAACTGCGGTCTTGCCTGGATTCCGGATCCAGCCTTAAGGCCTCCTCAAAGGCTTCCACCGCTTCTTCAGCACAGCCCAACTTCAGATAAGTCTGACCCAGAAACGAATAGGCCGCGGCATTTAGCGGATCTCGCTCAATCGCCTCCTGGTACTTGCTGATCTCATCCGCCAGAAACTGGTCTTGCCGTCCGGCCAGGTGCATATACTGCCAGATGAGCAGGCCGATAACCGCCGCGACGATGATGCCGATAATCCCCCAAAACCCCCATCCACCGAAAACAATGGAAACGACGCCGAGAACAAAGGCTATTCCAAGCAAGAAGAACCCGGCCGCCGCCTCCCAAAAGCTGAGGGTCTTATCGAGCACATTGGAGAAGAGCCACCAACCCACGAGTGCAATGACGGGCACGAAGACGGCCGCCTTGAGCAGGCGCTCGATGATCTCCAGTGCTTCGGGTGAAAGCATCTCTATTCTCTTACTGCTGGTGCAGGTGATTTGAACAGAATCAGAGCTATAGTACGCTCAGGTGGCGCGGCTTTGCAAGAAGAGCCGGCGGAAATTCGCCGTGGTGGCGCGGACAGTGGCATCCACCGGTCCGCCGCGAAGGGCGGCGAGGCTCTCGGCGATGAGGGGAAGTCGTGCGGGCTCATTGCGCTGGCCCCGGTGGGGATGGGGGGAAAGATAAGGGGCGTCGGTTTCGATGAGCAGGCTTTCGGCAGGCAGGCGGGCCGCCAATGCTGCCAGGCCGCGGGCATTCTGAAAGGTCACGGGCCCGGCGATCCCGATGCAGAAGCCTTCGGCGAGGGCGAAATCGGCAAGTTCTTCATCGCCTGAAAAGCAGTGCCAGACTCCGCCCAGTTCCCCGGCGGATTCACCCTGGAAAAGTTCCCGGCTGGGCCGATCCGCTTCCCTCTGGTGAATGATTATGGGCAGCCTGGCTTCCCGCGCCAGCCTGATTTGTAAGGCGAAGGCCTCCGTCTGGACCTGGCGCGGCGAAAGATCGCGGTGGAAGTCCAGGCCAATTTCTCCGATCGCCACTACCCGGGGACGGGCCGCTAGTTCTCTGAGTTCCGCCAGTGCTTTCTCATCCAGGGTGGCTGCATCATGCGGGTGAACTCCCACAGCAGCCAATATCTGCGGATATCTCTCAGCCAGCGCAACCGCCTGGCGGCTGGAGGGCAAATCATAGCCGGGGACAAGCATCATTTCAATTCCGGCAGAGCTGGCTCGCGAGAGGACGGCTTCCAGGTCTGTTTCCAGGCGGGGATGATTGAGATGTACATGGCTGTCAATCATGGGCGTATGGGCTGCAGGTGCCAGGGGCCGGGTTTCAGGGCCGGCAGCCGAGGCCACCTCTTTCATGGTGATTCGATGTTGAGTTGGCGTCAACCTCCAGGAGCAGAAAGGGCTCGCAGAGGTAGTGATCCAGCATGGAATGAGTTTCATTCTGCCGTACAGGAATCTCGATTTCTCCGTTCTACGCTGATTCTGAAGCAGAATAGGCTTGACATCTGATAGAAAAAGTATATCATGTGCTTAAATAGCAGGTTGGTCGCTAAACTGGAAAGTGACAGACCACCGGGTTTCGACTCCTTTGCGGATGTGCGGATTTCCTGTTTGTGGCTTGCGCTTTCGGAAAGGAGGATACGTGCAGAGTGGAAGGTAAAGTTAAATGGTTTAGTGATGCCAAGGGGTATGGTTTCGTCGAGACTGCCGAGGGAGATGTGTTCGTACACTTTTCGGCGATAGAAGGCGATGGATTCCGCTCCTTGCGAGAAGGTCAAGAGGTAGAAATCGAGGTGACCCAAGGACCCAAGGGTCCGCAGGCTGCCAAAGTACGTCCTCGTTGAGGGGGGGCGCACTACTTCCCACGTTGAAGAATAAAGGCTCCGGCCTGCCGCCGGGGCCTTTTCCTTTCCACCGGCAAACGCAAAGATGACTCGTCAGGCGAGGACCTGCAAGGCCTCGCGCGCTCGATCGGGTGAGGTTCCTAGTTGAACCGCGATTGCGGCCAGGCGTTCCAGTTCTGCACGCACCTTCTCTCCATCCAAGGGCCGAGGCTTCTCGCCGACCAGGCGTCGGAAGTTCTCTCCGTATACCTTCTTGAGCGCATCTTCGGGCAGCTGCAATCCCCGCAGGGTCGTTCTGTGGTCAGGCCAGAAGAGCGGCTCATCTTTGGGCACATGGAAAGTATCATCGGTTTCCAGGCATCTGCGGACCACCTCGATGCGCGAGAGGGGACTGTCCTCGACCAGGTCTGTGCCGAAGATGATTCGATCCTGGTGATGGATGAAGAACTCCCGCGCCGCCTCCGGATTGGCGCTGAAGTTGTGAAACATCTCGATGCCGGGGGCAAGGTCGAGACTGACACTGGGGAAGCGCTCCAAAAGGGCACCGGCACGGGGTAAATCCGCGGAGAGGAAGTGGAAGTGGGCGAAGATGACCTTCAGGTTCGGATGGCGTTCCAGTACCCGATGGCACTCTCCGTAAATTGATTCCTTTGTAGGGAAGTTCTCATCATAAATCCAGCCCGGAGCCTTTGCCCATTCCGGGGCTTTGTATGCATCCCAGAACTCCTCGGGGTCAACCACATGCCACAATAGCGGGATTCCATCTTCCTCCAACCGCTGGAAGAATCCGTCGTAGATTGGTGAATCGAGAGCGATACCAGAGGCGCGGCGCGCATCGGGCTTGCCGTTGATCATTTTCATGCCGTCACAGCCCATCTCCATGAGCCTTCTTGCCTGTTCGCCAAAGGGCAGGGTGTGGGTGTGTTCCACCTCTGTGTTTAGTGCGGAATAGTCGAGTGCGGCGAAGAGGAAGATGCGGTCCGGATGTGCCGCCTTTGCCACGAGGGCGGCGGGGTTCTCATTCTCCCATTTCATCTCACCCAAAGAGAGGAGCGCGATGGTCTCTATGCCGCCTTCCGCGGCGCGCGCCAACAGGCGGGTTCCAGCTTGCGCGTCATGTTTCTTCAGCAGGTGAGTATGGCAGTCGAGGATATCGTATTTGCGGCCTTCATTCGCCATAGCAGCATGTTTCCTTTCCTTGCGATCTATTCCGTTCCTGCAGCATTTTCGGCATCCGTTTGCGCTGAGGAGCAACTCCGAATGCAGGTTTTGCAGGCTGTATGAATAATCTACTATAGAGGGTTATACCGCAGTTCCGATTCTGTTGTCCATAACAATCATTCTGTTTCTGTCTTATTATAGACTGCCTTCAATTTCATCAAGCGGAGGGGGTTGCATGAAACAGGCCGGATGGTTAGTGACCACTTTGCCTATGATTGCCTTGCTCGTCTCTCTGGCCGTAAGCCAGGAGCAGGCGCGCCTGGAGGAGGTTGGGGAGCTGATCTCAGGAGGTCTGCTCGTGCGGATTGACGAGTTCAATGAGATACCGATCGGCCGGGGCGGGTTCTCCACCGGATTCGCATTTGCCCCAGGCCGGCCGGAACTGGCTTATTGCGCGGTTGAAGAAACGGACAAAGGGCTGTGCTCTGTACTGCGCATTGTGCAGGTGGAAAAACTCTGGGCTGTAGATCGTAAATCCACCCGAGTTTACAACACTGGCTCTCTTGAAAAAGAGCCTCGCTTTGAGATAGCCAAAAGCTATGCCCCATTTGCAGAGCGAGAACGCGAACTGACCCGCGTGGAAGCGGCCGGCAAGGAGGGCTCTCTTTGGGGCCCGTTTCTGGAGGGGCCCATTGCTTGGTCGCCGGACGGAGCGAGACTGGCCGTCTATGTCGTAACAGAGGATGCTTCGAAATCCTATGCGAGTCGGGACTTGTGGGTTGTGGATTACAAGACGGGCCAGCGAGAGATACTCACTTTGAACATGTGGGTGACTGCTGAGGCGTGGTCTCCGAACAGCAGGTGGCTGGCTTTGGTGGCTGAGCCGGCCAACCCTGAACTCGCCGACCTGGTGACCAGGCCGGCGCGCCCGGGGCTGTGGCTGTTTGATGTACAGTCAGGTGAGAGGAAACGCATCGCCGACGGCGCCATCAGTCTGGAATGGTCGAAAGACAGCAGTTGGTTGAGATTTCGCCGCTCCGGAGATTCCAAAGAAGCCCAACAGTATGACACAGCCACAAGCAAACTGAGTTCAACCCCTTCTTTTCCGCCGGAGGCGCGGCCCTGGGAGATTTCGCCGGATGGGCGCTTCATCGCAACAATGAAGAGAAGTATGGATGGGAGTCGGCTGGAAGTGCGGGAGCGTTCCTCAGGGACCCTGCTCGTAAATGTGCCGGCAGAGGCGATGGGCTGCTGGCATCCGGACAACCGGTTATTGGCCTATTTCGGTCCGGATGGCGCGCTGATGATGACAACAGTTGAAGGGGAACACCGCGGCCGCGCGGCAAAGGTGACTGTGGAAGCGGAGTACAATGTTCCCCCCTTTCAGGCGCCTCTGCAATGGTCCAGTCAGTCCACATTGCCGCAGTACAGAGAGGCGCGGCAACAAGGTCAGACCGTTCCCACACCTGAGCCGATGATGTCCTGGTTTGCTCTCATCTCCAAGGGAAAGTTGTGCGTTCTCTGCATGGATCACGAGAATTACCCAAGGCCGCCCTCGGCCAGTGAACTGGCCGCTTTGAGGCGGTTGGATGAGAAGGAAGAGACAATGCTTGTTCTCGCGAATATTAAACAGATTGGGATGGCCGTTCTCATGTATGCCGGCGATAATGATGGGCAAGCGCCACCCAGCGGCCCCAAGTTTTTCGAGGCTGTTCGCCCTTATGTATCTACCACCGATATATTCGACCGCCCCGGCTATCCGAATCAGCCGGTTTTCCGCTACCTGCTGCCTGGGGGGTTCGACTTGGAGAAACTGAAGATGCCGGTTGATGTCCCCATTGCAGTCATTGACTATTGGGGAGACCAAGGAGTTGTCGCCTTTGCGGACGGGCATGCGAGCTGGATTCGCGGCGATGGATTAGAAAAGGTATTGCGCAAGGGAGAAGAACTGCTCAGTCAGGCGGCGGAGAAGGAATGAATTCAGTCGGCACCGATCAGAGCCGGCCCGGATAGGAAATGTACGGCGGGTCACGTCTGCAAAGGGGAAAGGCAAATGGCCTCGGCGGCCCACCAATGAATGTCGAGAACTCCCTGGAGAATGGAAAGGCAAACATAGGCATATTCCGCTCTCTTCCCTGGTGGGCTATTCTGCTGGCAGGACTCTTCGTCTTCTTGCTCTCGGCGGGAATCCGATTGTTCCCTCTACTGACGGCTCCCCCCAAGGTATCTCCCGATGCTTTGGAGTATCTGAATATTGCCCGCCATTTGGACCGAGGAGAGGGGCTGGTCATCTCCATAAAAGCCCATATGTTCGATCAGGAGCCGGTGGTGCGTTCAACCATTGGAGATCGCTGCTTTCTCTATCCCGCGGCGGTGGCGGCGGGGCTGCTCCTGTTTCCGAAGAGCGATGATCTGCTCGTTGCGCGCTCGGTGAATCTCATCTTTTCAAGTCTGGCTGTAACAGTCAGTCTCTTCTTGTTCGCGGGATTGTTCGGCTGGCGCGTGGGAGGTCTTGCCGCCATCCTGGTAGCGGTAAACCCCACCATGGTCAAGAACGGTATAGAACCTCTCAGTGATCAGTTGTTCCTGCTCTTGGCGCTTAGTGCGCTTCTGCTGTACACCGCGCAAGATACTGAACATACACTCGCGCGATGGTCGCCGGCAGCGGCGGGAGTGGTCTGCGCGCTGGCTCAATTAACCAGGCCTGTGGGAGTAGTCTTGCTCGCCGTCCTCTTGGTGGGCTATCTGCTGAGAAAGCGCCGCCGGGCGGCGGGCTGGATGATGCTGGGTTTCCTGATCGTGATGTCTCCATACTTCTGGGCTAATTGGAGGCAACATGGTTCCCCTTTCTATTCGGTGAGCGCATACAACTACACGGTGGGGCATTACCGGGAAGGGACCTGGTATGGCCTGGATCGGGAGCAGCTCTCCCCTTGGCAGTTCGTTTCACGCAACCACCAGCGGGTACTGAAATTGGTGGAGCGCAAGTTCGTCGACAACAGCAAGGTGGTATTGAATCAGTTGGAACCGTTGTTGCTGTTCGTACTGCTTCTGCCCAGAGGTGCTTTCAGAAACAGCCGCGGGGCATTGATCGGTTACGCGTCATTGAACTTCATAGCCTATTCGCTTTCCTGGGCGCCTGTGGGCGCACCGCGCTTCTTGTTACCAAGTTACCTGTTGCCCATTCCCTTCTTGTTGGAGGCGGCGGCTCGGCCCCGCTGGATGCGGCTGCGCAAAGCAGGGTCCTTCTTGCTGGCCACCGCTTTCGTTCTCGCAGCAGGAAACTCTCTCGTCCAGGATGCTGTCAGTTACTCGCGTTCTTTCGCAGCCGGAAAACCAACGCGGTTCACGGAGGCCTATCAGCAGGCCGCCTTGTGGCTTGAACGGGAGACCGCGCCTAATGAGATTGTGGCCTCGAATAATCCCTGGGAAGTGAATTACCGCAGCAATAGGCCCGCGGTCATCTGCCCCGTCTTTTCGAAGGAGGAGCAGATTGGTCCTTTCTTGAAAAGGCATGAGGTGAGAACGGTGATTCTCTTCGCAACATCTCAAGATCCTAGGGCCGAGATGCTGACAACTCCGGCGGGGCGAGAGGAGGTTCGCCTTGTCTCAGATGCAGCGACAGATGATCTACCTCTGTTGATTTACCGGACAACACATGAGTCAAGATAGTAAGGTCTAGGAATACGCCGTCAAGAAGGAGTGATTGACACCCTTCACATCGTTTCGTATGCTTGCGGTCGAAAGGAGGCTGTGCCATGTTGTGGGTACTGGGTATCCTTGCTCTTCTGATTTTTTCGGTCATCGTTATCTATAACGCCCTGGTTCGTCTGCGGGTGCAGTGTGACAATGCCTGGGCGGATATCGATGTCCAACTCAAGCGACGCTATAACCTGATCCCCAATCTGGTGGAGACGGTTAAGGGGTATGCGGGGCATGAGCGGAAAACACTGGAGGCGGTGACTGATGCCCGCACCCGCGCTATGGCCGCGCAGGGGCCCGCGGCCAAGGGCGCCGCGGAGGGCTTCCTCACCCAAGCGCTTAAGTCATTGTTCGCTGTGGCCGAGGCCTATCCACAGCTGCGAGCGGTGGAGAATTTCACTGAACTTCAAGGCTCCCTCAACCAACTGGAGGA
>WVXJ01000104.1:11654-16216 GCA_011773575.1 Armatimonadota bacterium
GTCGCCAATGCCTTCGGCTTTAAGCCGCGGGAATTCTTCGAGACAGAGGCCGAGGCGCGTGAAGTGCCGCGGGTGGATTTCGGCGCCATCACCGGTGAGGAGGGAGGCTCGGAATGATGCTGCGGCGCTTGCTTCCGGTACTGCTGATTGCGCTGTTAAGCGCGACAGCGGTACATGCAAGATCGCTGGTCATCAAGAGTTTTCATGTAGATGTCGTTGTCTTGGATAACGGCACGATTGATGTGACCGAAACCATCCGTCCCCAGTTCACCGGCTCATGGAACGGCATCTACCGCACCATCCCCATTCACTACCGCACATCACAGGGCTTCAACTACAAGCTCTTCCTCGATATGCAAAGCATCACCGACGGCGCGGGCAATCCGCTCAAATACAAGAGCCGGCGCCAGCGCCATTATCAGAAGTTCAAGATTTGGGTTCCCGGCGCTGTAAACGCCACTCGGACAGTGGTGCTTCACTATCGGGTGCCGAACGCGCTCAAGTATTTCGGAACATATGATGAACTCTATTGGAATGTGACAGGAGATGAGTGGGAGGTCCCCATTCAATTCGCAAGCGCCGACTTCACGTTTCCGAAAGAAGTAACCGGACTGCGCGCGGTGGCCTTCACCGGAGGGTATGGTTCCAGAGAGAAGGCTGCGGAGGTAGAAATCGGCGACAATGACGTCTACTGCGAGACCTTGCGGATGCTCAACTTTCGCGAAGGATTGACCCTGGCCGCGGCGTGGGATCCCGGTGTGGTTCATCGGCCCGATATTCTAACGCGGGCCGGCTACTTCTTGCGCGCCAACTGGATCTTCATTATCCCCCTTATCGTATTTATCATCATGTTCAACCTCTGGCGAACACGGGGACGAGATCCACGCTTGCGGCCTATCGCCGCACAATATGAGCCGCCCCCGGATATGACCCCTGCGGAGGTGGGCACTCTGGCGGATAACTCGGTGAACATGCGTGACATCATCTCCACTCTGGTGGAACTGGCGGTGCAGGGCTATGTCACGATTGAAAGCAAGCCCAAGGAACACTGGAGCGGCATGGAGTTCCTGAAGAAGGTGGAGTACACCTTCCATTTGCGCAAGGAGGAAGAGGAGTGGGCTGATCTGAGGCCCCATCAGCGTGAAATGCTCAGCGCGCTTTTCCTCAGCGGTTATCGCAAAACGGTCACTCTCGAAGAATTGCAGAATAAGTTCTACAAGCATATTCCGACGATCCGCGACTGCATCTATGAACGGCTGTTGAAGCAGCACCACTACCTGCAAAGACCGGACAAGGTGAAACAAGGCTACCTGGGCGGGGCCGTGGCGGTCGCCGTGCTCGTGTTCATTGCCACCGGATTGGGAATACAGATCGGGTTGGCGCCGGTATCCTTTGTGGTCGCCGGCATCCTCAGCGCGGGCACGGTCGGTGTCTTCGGCTGGTTCATGCCGGCGCGGACTCACAGGGGCACCCGCGCCCTGGAGCATGTGCTTGGTCTTGAGGAGTTTCTGGACAAGGTGGAATCCGACCGCTTCGAGCGGATAGTTAAGACCCCGGAGATGTTCGAAAAGTTGCTGCCCTATGCGATGGCCCTGGGGGTGGAGAGCAACTGGGCGAAGGCCTTTGCGGATATCTGCCAAGAGCCGCCGGAATGGTATCACGGAGGCGGATTCCGGACCTTCCATGCCGGCTCATTCGTCTCTGATCTAGGGCAGATGTCAACCCACACCACCGCGGCGATGGCCTCTTCTCCCCGCAGTTCCGGCGGGTCCGGCTTCGGCGGTGGAGGCGGATTCAGTGGCGGAGGCTTCGGCGGCGGAGGCGGCGGGGGGTTCTGAGCAAAGGCACCATCGAATACTTGATATGAAGCAGTGTCAAGGAGGCAAGGCGATGAGAAAGCTGTGGCTGGCGACTGCATTTACTTTGGCGTTTTCCGGACTGGCAGGCTTCGCCTGTCCAGGAGGTGCATCGGCTCACTGTGATACCGTGGACGGGCCTGTGGTGACGGCAGCGCGACAGGCCTTGGAAAGCGGCAACCTTAACCATGTGCTGCCCTGGGTGTCGAAGGCCGATGAGGCGGAGATAAGGGCAACCTTCGAACATGTTCGCAAGGTTCGCGCGCTCGGCGCAGAGGCTAAAGAACTGGCGGACAGGTATTTCTTTGAGACGCTTGTCCGCGTTCATCGCGCGGGAGAAGGGGCTCCTTACACTGGTTTGAAACCGGCTGGTTCGGTGGAGAACCCTGCGGTTGCAGCGGCGGACCAGGCCTTCGAGAACGGCAGTGCACAGGCCTTGATTGATTTGCTCGCGCATCAAGTCAGGGAGGGCGTGGGCTCTCATTTCGCGGAAGCGCTTGCTGCGCAGAGTGAAGAAGTCGATAATGTGGAGGCGCGCCGTCAAGGAGTGCACGCCTACGTCGAATTCGTACATTATGTCGAGGGCATTTACGAGGCTGCTTCGAAAAGCGGTGAGCGCGAATCTCACCATCGGATCATCGAAGAGCACTAATGAATGAAGAAGGGGTGATAAGAGATGGAATCCACCGCCATCTTGCGTCATGAACACCGCGTCATTGAGGTAGTACTGGAGGGCCTGGAACGCATGGTGGAGGCGGTCGAGTCGGGAGAATCGCTTGATAGCGAGAAAGCTGAAAAGGCCCTAGAGATTCTGCAGAATTTCGCCGACAAGTGTCATCACGGCAAGGAGGAGCAAAGGCTTTTTGAGTTGCTGGAAGCGCGGGGAATTTCACGCGAGGCCGGGCCCATTGGAGTGATGCTGGCCGAACACGAACAGGGTCGAAGCCATATCCGCGGGATGTTGGAGGCTTTGCCGAATGCGACCGCGGGAGAGGAAGCCGCGAAAAACGCCTTTGTCGAGAACGCCCGCGCCTATGTTGATTTGCTTCGCCGGCATATTCAGAAGGAAGACAATATCCTCTTTCCCATGGGAGAGCAGGTGCTGACCGAGAAAGATGACAGGCAACTGACAGAGGCCTTTGAAACCTTCGAACGTGAGGAGATGGGTGAAGGGGTGCATGAGAAGTATCATCAGTGGGCACACGAACTCGTCGAAGAGTGAGAGAGAAAAGGAGATTCACTGAAGGGTTGGACGGGCGGCTTTACTGGCCGCCCGTTCTATTGCAGCGGGGAGCGTATCAAACGGGGCAGGTGGCCCTTCGGCGCTGCTCAGGGCAAGCATGCACCTGCCCAACTAAGCGGAAGAGGGTCGAGAAAGAGTGAGTGGGAGTGTGTGCAGATGGTAACACTGAGAGAGAAATTTCGGGGTTGTATTGCGGGTTCCTGGGTGGGGTCAGCGATGGGGGCGGCGGTGGAAGGCTGGCCGCCGGAGAAGATAAAACAGATCCACGGCTTTCTGGATAAACTCCTCCCCTATCGCCACTATACCGATTACACGGACTGGGAGCGGCCCCCCGGCACCACTGAGGACGGGATCGAGCGCCAGAAGTTGATTGCCACCGCCATCATAGAGAAACAGGACCGGATATTCGCCCATGATTTGGTAGCAGTGTGGCTGCGGGATTTGTCCCCGGAGAAAATGCGCTACAAACAGGAGCCATTTGATTGCACTTTGCTGGAGATGGCGCGGGCGGGAGTTCCGGCCGTGGAGTTGGGGCGGCTGTGTCCTTTCCCCAATCTTATCTCAATGGCGCGGGCTTCTCACCCGCTGGGGTTGATAAACGCGGTCGACCCTCAAGGCGCGGCGGATGATTCCTTTGAGGTGGGCAAAGTGTATGCGGCGGAGACTGCCTTTGCGCTGCGCTGGGCGGCTCTCTACAACGCGGCGATTGCAGAGGCCTGCAGGCCCCAGGCAAATGTTGATTCGGTGCTGGAAGTGACAAGGAGTTTTATCAATTACAGACAGCAGTCCGGCAAGATTCACGCTCTCTATGACACCATGGAGGGAGAAATCACCCACGCGCTCGAGTTGGCGGCGAAACACAGCGATCCTATGGTGATGCGGGATGAATTCTACGAGTACTACAGCGGCGGGGCCTATTTCAGTTACGGAATGTCACAGGCGAATGAGATTGTGTCCAAAGGGTTGGCTATATTCGCCATCAGCAAAGGCAACCCGAAAGAAGCCATCCTGACGGCGGTCAATTTCGGGCGGGATACAGACTGTCTGGCGGCCATCGCAGGCGGTCTGGCGGGAGCGCTGTCCGGCGGGCAGGCGATTCCGCAGGAATGGATTGAGCAAGTGAATGAAGCCACCCGCCAGGATCCCTATACAAATAATCAACGGACCATCGAAGAAACCGCGGAGGGGCTGTTTGCGGCCTTCATGGCGCGGAGGGAACGGCTGGAGGGCTGCCTACAAGAGATGGGTGAAGAGGGGTATTTGGTGTAAGCAAGAAATTGAGTCGCAGAGTTTCTAGGGGACGAGCTGGCGGTTCGTCCCCCAAACCCCCTCGCCCGCGTTTAAAAGTTGCTGAAGGAGGCCGCTGCCTTGGACGCGGATCCCGTAGCCTGAGTAAGAGGCGAAAGGATGATGTGTGGGAAGCAAATATGAAGCCCGGCGACTAAAAGGGCATTCCCCGCAGC
>WVXJ01000104.1:16270-25111 GCA_011773575.1 Armatimonadota bacterium
CGTTATGGACCGGTTGATGTTGTTGTGGCCGGCGGAGGGATGGCGGGGATTGCCGCGGCGATTGCGGCGGGACGCAGTGGCGCGCACACACTGTTGATAGACAAGGCGGGCTGGCTGGGCGGAATGGGAATCACCGGCGCCACCGGCCTGCACACTTTTTTCAATGTGTTCGACGCTCACCCGGGGGCGGAGCGGATGCGGCTGGTAGGAGGCATTGCCCAGGAGTTGGTTGACAGGGTGCAGGAACTGGGCGGAGGCTTGGGACATGTGCGGATAGAGCGGGGCGGTGATTTCGTGAGTATGCTGACAACAGTCGAGCCGGAGACTTTCAAGCTGGCGGCCTTTCAGTTGCTGGAGGAAGCCGGTGTCGAACTTCTGCTGCATACAGTGTTGGATGAGGTGCGCTCAACCGATGGACATGTGGAAGGGATTGCGGTCTGGAACAAGTCGGGCCGAAGTCTGCTGCGCGCAAAGCAATATATTGACTGCACCGGCGATGGTGATTTGGCGGCCTATACGGGGGCGGAGTTTGAAACCTACAAGCCTGGCGACCCCGGAGCCTATGCGGCGGGATTCACTTTTCGTTTGTGCAATATTGATTTGGCGGCAGCGGAGGCGGACCTGGAAAAGCGCGGAGTGGTCCGCCAGATTGCCCATGCCGTCAAACCGGGGATGAGAGAGCCGGATTTGGTGCGAATCGCTCTCGATGTGAATAAACTGCAGGGGCCGGATGAGCCGAAGGTACTGGAGTACTTTTTCGCCTGTTCATTAAGGCCGCGGGAGTTTACTTTCTGTAATTGCATCAACTACGGCCCAAACGATGGGCTCGATGCGGAGGCTTTGACAAATGCCGAAATCTCACTGCGGCGGCGGATGTTTGAGGTGGCGGAAGTCTTTCGCAAGAGGGTGAAGGGGTTTGAAGGATGTTATGTGGCGGGCCCCGCGCCTTCCGCGGGCCAGCGGCGGGGGCGGGCAATTCGCTGTGAGTATGAACTGACCCAGGAGGACTGCACCGAGGCGAAGAGATTCGATGATCAGATAGGTGTCTTCGGGTTTATTGACAACCATCACTTCTTTGTGCGGGAGGCAGGGGCCTATGGCATCCCCTACCGCGCATTGATTCCGCGGGGGTTGGACAATGTGTTGATTGCGGGGCGGATGATGACCGTTGACCTGGTGGCCCACAACAGCACCCGCAATACCGCCTGTTGTTTAGTCTGCGGTCAGGCGGCGGGAACAGCGGCGGCATTGGCGGCGGTGAACGACACAGCACCCGCGGCTGTGGATACTCAGCAGCTGAAAGAGAAGTTGTCGGATGATGGGGTATTGCTGGAACCCCGGCCTGATCCACTCACGCAGCAATCTTGACTGAAGCGCGCTTTGTTTGACGGGGCGAATATGCGGTAATATACTCGTGTGACTGAGGCTCTCTTGCCTTTTCAGGGCCGACTCATTTGGAGGTGTTCCTGTGGTTGGCTACGAAGGCTGGCTATTGCTGGGGCTGTTGATATTGCTTGCGATTCTGGCCTTCCCCATCTATGTGCTGGTGCGACTGACCCAACTGGGTCACGAAATAAGGGAACTGCGAGAAGGCCTGAGATTCCCGGAGCGCCGCCGACCGCCTGAAGGAATTGCCAGAGAAGAGCCAACACCTACTCCTCCGACGATCCCCGGCGCCCCCACTGTTGAAGAGAGACGGGCCGACTTGCTGCGGGACATAGGGGGGCCTCCTTCTCCGCCGCAGCCGCCAGCACCGCCGATCGGACCGGCACCCACATCTCCGCCTGCTGCGCCTCCGCCGCCTCCCCCGCCCCCGTCTGCACCTTCGGTTCCCGCTCCCGCAACACGAGACCTTGAATCAATCCTGGGGGCGAACTGGCTGAGCAAAGTCGGGGTGGCGGCAATCGGGCTGGCCGCCGCCTTCTTTCTCAAATATGCCTTTGACTCAGGGTGGATTGGCCCCACCGCGCGCGTGGCTATCGGGTTGACAGCGGCGGGCGTGCTGCTGGGCCTGGCGCAGTACCTGCTCACCAAGCCGGTGTATCGCAACTATGCCCAGGTATTGGCCTCCGGCGGGATCGTCATCCTGTTTCTCTCCATCTGGGCGGCCTATGGTTTGTATCACCTGATTGGGTTTGGGACCGCCTTTGGAGTGCTTGCGGCTGCTGCGCTGGCGGCTTCCGCTGTGGCGGTGAAGAATGATACTGAAGCGGTGGCCCTGTTGTGTATTGCGGGCGCTTTTCTCACTCCGGTGCTGATCCGCCAGGAGCAAACGGCGTCGGGTGATTTGGTTCGCCTGTACGCCTACCTTGCGGGACTGAATGTGTGGAGCACGTATCTGGTGAAGTCCCGGCCCTGGTACTCCTTGACACTACTCTCATTTGGCGCAACCTGGCTGCTGTTCTTTGGAGCAGGACGGCTGCGAGAGCAGCATTTTCTTGTGGTGGAAATATTTGCGGTAATCTTCTTGGTTCTCGCCTGTTACAGCGGAATCGGGATGATGCGAACCCGGGATGTTGCGGAACAAAAGCAGGAAAGTATTGCGAGTATTGGGGTATTGCAGATTCTGGCGGGGTGTCTCGTATTTGCCATTGCCAGCGCGCTCGTCCTGACCGGTCTTTCCGCTGTCGGCATTCCGGCTCTGGCACTGATAGGAGTATTCCTCGCCTTGTTGCTGGCGGGTTTCGGAGTTTTCGCCTGTACGGCGACGCGGCAGGCTGCGGTTACGCGGGATCTCTTCGGATGGTTCGCGGCGGCGGCACTGGTATTACTCATGGGTATTGCCATGCTGCAGGCTCCACCCGTCAAAGCGGTGGAAGTGCCAGCAGCCTTCGGCTTTGCGCTGTTTGTATACCTGCTATTTCTGGCAGCAGCGGTTTATGTCTGCCGTACCTATACGGCTGAAGGTGTAGCCATTGCGCTGCTTGTGGCGAATGCCATTACTCATGTGATGGTAATATTCCACTCGCTTGATCCGATATTGATTTGGGAAATCAAGGCCGCCCTGCTCTGGCTGCCCATCGCCGGGTGGATAACCCTTTGGGCAATACTTGCAGGAGGAACGCGGAAAGAGGCGGGAGAAGGCTTCTCCACGGCAATCATTCTCACCGCCCAAGCGCTGCCTCTGATTGCTCTGTTCAGCGCACTTGCTCTTGGCGGCGATTGGCCCGCAAAACGGGGAATGATCCTTTTCTTTGGAGAGTTCCTGTTGGTGTCCTCCACCTGGCTGGCACTCCGCCGCCATGTCCGTTTGGAAGGATTTCGGGGGGATATATCTGCCGCCTTTGGAAATGCGGCTATCTTCTTCGCTCTGCTCGCGCTAGCCGCCCGGATGGAATCTTATCAAGGGCTCGTACTGCTCTGTGGTGTTGCCATTGTGATGGCGGCCTATCACGCTGTGGTGGGCGGGAGTGTGCTGCGAAGGCCTGAGGATGATGCGCTCCATCGCTTCGTCTACCTTGGTCTTGGGCTCACCTTCCTGACTATCGCCATTCCGCTGCAACTAAAGGCGAGTTATCTGACTCTCGCCTGGGCTGCGGAGAGCGCAATTTTGATTTGGACCGGCTTATCTATCGGAGAGCGGCGGATCAGATGGTATGGAGTGATCCTGCTCGCCATTACCGCGGCGAAAGCCTTTTTCGTGGATATGACGGCCGGCCTTGAGACAATCCGCTTGCTTCTGAACACGCGGATGTTGTCAGGGGCTTCAGTGATTGCGGCGTGTTATGTGTCGGCATGGCTGCTGAGCAGGCGGAGGGAAGCCATCTCGAAGGATGAAAGGCCGTTGGTTCCCATCTTGGCGGTGGTTGCGAGTATATTCACCCTCTTCTTCGTAAGCCTGGATTTGTGGGATTATGTGGGGTTGAAAGCGTCGGCCGTTGCCAGGGAGAGTGCGCGCCAGTTATCGCTCTCCGTTTTCTGGAGCCTTTACGCGCTGGGGCTTATGTCGGTGGGAATCTGGAAGCGCATCCGGCCGGCGAGGCTTTTTGCAATGGGGTTGTTATACCTGTCTATCATCAAAGTGTTCATCTTCGATTTGGGATTTCTCGACACACCTTATCGCATCATCTCCTTTCTCGGGCTGGGAGTGGTCCTGTTGGTTGTCAGTCTGCTTTATACGCGATTTGAAAGTAGGTTGAAATGAAGAGACTGCTGGTATTGGCGGTACTGTTGGCGGCGGTTCCCGCGTGGAGCGCTCTGGAGAGAGGTGATTGGAGAACAAGCAGCCCTATTCTCCTGCCGGGCATGGCCGGCGAAGGGCTAGTGTATCTTCCTTTAGATGACGAGGCCCTGACGGCCGAGTCTCTCTCCGAGTACCGCATCGTAAGTGAAGGAGACATCGAAACCCCGTATCGGATGGTGGTGGAAGAAGGCCAGACCGAGAGACGGACTCTGCAAGGAAGGGTTCTTTCCATCGCCACACTTGGCAAGAATGAAACACAGGTGGCACTGGATGCGGGCGCGGAAACCCAGGCGGTGACCCACGTGGATCTTAGATTGAAGGGAGAAGATTTCCGCTGTCGTGCAAAGGTGGAAGAAAGCGATGATCGGGAAACCTGGTGGCTTCTCGATGACGAGAGTATAGTCTATCGCCACGAGAAGCGATATGAGCAAACGCGGGCGCCTGTTCCACCACATGAACGGCGCTTCTTGCGGATTTCGCTGGTGCGGCTCCAAGGGAAACTGCCGGAGATACTGGATGCTTCGATAATATGTGAATTCACGATTCCGCGGCAATTGGCGCAGGTTCCGGCGGAAATGAGCCGCCGCGAGGATACGAAGAAACGCCTGACACTGCTCGAATTCGATATACGCAAGCACAGCCGCGATCTTGTGGAGGCACACTTCGAAGTGGAGCAAGCGGTTTTCGACCGCGCCGTGGTAATCGAGATCCCCAGAAGCGACCAGGAAGAAGAATACCGGCCCGTCGGCAGCGGCAGGCTGAGAAGAGTGAAGGCGGGCCAGAAGGTTGTTCTGTCACTGCAGATTCCGCGGACGCAGCGATTGCGGCTTACTATTAGAAACGGTGATGATGCGCCCTTGGAAATCTCACAGGTGACTTTATGGAGAGTCAGGCGTGGGCTGGTCTTCTCGGCTGATCCAGCAAAGAAATATGAACTGCTGTACGCCAATCCGGAGGCTTCTTCGCCGGAATATGAGATTCAGCGGCTTCCCCTTACCTCTACATTTGCGAAACTACCACAAGCATCTCTAGGCAAGGTTCAGAAGTTACCGCCAAAGCCGCCACCACCGCCCCCCTGGAGTGAACAGCACCCGGCGATCTTCTGGGTGATATTGGGACTGGTGGTACTCTTGCTGGCTTTGCTTGTGCTGCGCACCATGCGTACGGTAAAGGCGGGAAAGCCGCAGGAGTGAGAGTGGCGGGATGAGGCATCCGCAGTATGGGGCAGGAGGTAAAACTCCTGCCCAACGCAACATCGCTGCAGGTGATCCTAAGCCCTTAGGTTGCAGCGAAGAGCGGAACCAGTGTATCCGCCAGGGCGCGCAGGCGCTGCATCTCATCATCTTCCAGGGGGCGGAATTTCTCGGCGGCTTCCAGGGCCATGCGGAACAGGGGCGGCTCACCGGGGCCCACAGTTGCGGTGATGTCCTGGGAGAGGGTGAAACGCAGGGCGAGTTCAATTTCCTCTTGCTTTTCCAGCGGCTGGTACCACTCTTTTTGCCATTTCCGTTCCGCGCCTTCGGGCCAGGGAGAACGCGCGATCCCCTTGATGGCGAGTCTGGCGGTGTTGTGCGCGCGGGCGGCCTCGACGACCTGGGGGCCGAATCCGCTGAGCCAGCAGACGAAGTTCACCGGAAAGAGAACGGTGTCGAAGGAGAATTGCTCCAACGCGGCGAGGGCCGCTTCCACGGAGTGGGAACTGAAGCCTATAAAGCGGATCTTTCCAGCCTCCTTGGCCGCCAGCAGGGTCTCCATAGCGCCGCCCGGGGAGAAAACCTTGTCCAAATCTTCCGGCTCAAGCGCATGGAGTTGATAGAGGTCGAAATGGTCGGTCTGCAGGTACCAGAGCGAAGCCTCCAGTTCTCTCGCCGAGTTTTCACGACCTCTTTCCGCGGTCTTGCAGGCGAGAAAGACCTTGTCCCGATAGGTCTTGAGGGCGGGGCCCAGGCGTTCCTCGGCACTGCCATAGCGTGGGGCCACATCGAAGTAGTTTACGCCCCGGTCAACGGCTTCGGCGACAACGCGGTCGGCCTCTTCCTGTTTCATACCATCCAGTACGACGCCACCGAGGCCGATAATTGAGAGTTTCTCCCCGGTTTCGCCGAGACACCGTCTTTCCATGGTTCCTCCTCCTGATGACTGCTCCCCCTGATTATCAGGTTTTCTTTGACATGCGGATTATACCTCCCGGAATTCGGGAGTGGATGTCGTCATCAGGGTCAAAAGGTCCGGCCCCGAGATTGACTCGGGGCCGAGTATGTTCAGGCTTGCATATGAACTATGCCGAATTTACTTAACGCCGAAGGTATAGTTGATTCCCACCCAGGTGTGGTCCCCGAAAGTGCCGGCCTTGAAGGTGGGCCAATTAGGCTTAGGGGTGTAGGTGACACCGGTGATAAGGTCTGCGCTGTCATAGAGTGCGATTACGCCAATCTTGGAGTTGACCAACACCTGAATCCCTCCAAAGGCGCCGTCATGCCGGTCTTCGCCCAGCAAAGAAGGATCCTCGGTGCCGACACCGAGGTGAAGCCGGTAAAGGGGCAGATCTGGAGGGCTGCCGGGTGCGGGCAGATTCAGAGTCTTGGCGGCGGCGACGAAATAGGAGGTCTTCCTGGGCATGGCGGGATTGCCGACACGATCAGCCAGATCCTTTGCGCCCACCACCACGTCGGGCATCTTCGCATCTTCGGAGTGCACCTTGTAGCTGGCGATCCACAGCGTTTCCGGTGCGATCCTGTCGAGATCATAGCGGTGAAGATCGAGTTCCAGCCGGTCGGTGACTCCCACATAGAGTGTCTGCACTCGCACGTACTGTAACATGGGCTCCGGGAAGTCCAGGAAGATGTAGTAGCCGGCCACATCCACCTCACCGGCCTTCAACTGGTTTGCCGTGGGACAGGTAACGATGTCGGCCGCGAAAGCCGCGCTCGCCATTCCCAGGGCGACTGCGATGATTAGGGCGAATACCAGGTGTTTCATCTTGTCTTTCTCCTTTGCAGAAAAAATCCTCCACTTGACGCCTTGGCAAGCAAGTCGACGGAACCCTAGCAAAAAGCAGGGGATTTGTCAAAGGGGATATAGGCCACTTCTCTGCTGCCCTTTTGGGGGCTCTATACCTTGGCCGTCTTGTCGTTCCCTCGACTCTTGCGAGGGAGGTCGGGCTTCGTCGGGCGAAGTCGCCATTAGTCTTCTCCTCCATAAGGGGGAGGAAACACTGGCTCCCGGCTTGTGCGGGGCTGCCAAAGCCCGTTTCAAGACTACGTGTGAACGTCTGCGAGATTCTTCGTTCCGCTCAGAATAACAGAGGACTGACCGAAGCCGCACGTTGTCTTGTGCAAGTCGCCAGTGCTGATTAACCTCGTCTGGCTCGGTATTCGGTATTATGCGAAGTCCCGCGAGACGGGAAGGACTTGTTTTGCCGTATGAAGAAACCATTTCCCCAGAAGGAGGGTGAAAATGGCTGACAAGATGAAGGCGGTTGTGCTGCATAAGATTGATGATTTACGGATTGAGGAGGTGCCGGCTCCCGGCGCGCCGGGGCCTGATGAGGTGAAGGTGCGAACCTGTAATGTGGGTGTGTGCGGGAGTGATGTGCACTATTATAAGCGGGGGCGTATTGGTGACTTCGTGGTGAAGGAGCCGATGATCCTCGGGCATGAGACCGGTGGAGAGGTGATCGAGGTCGGCAGTAATGTGAAGAATCTGAAAGTGGGCGACAAGGTGGCGATGGAGCCCGGCATTCCCTGTTGGAAGTGTACCTTCTGCAAGGAAGGCCGATATAACCTGTGTCAGGATATATTCTTCTGGGCGACCCCGCCGGATCACGGTTCACTTGCCGAGTATCTGGTTCATCCCGCCGACTTCTGTTTCAAATTGCCGGAGGGTGTGGGCACTGACGAAGCCGCCATGATAGAGCCGCTGGCGGTTGGAGTGCACGCCTGCAATGTGGCGGGAGTGCGTCCCGGCAGCACGGTGGCAGTAACCGGCGCGGGGCCCATCGGGCTGTTGGCGATGCAGGTGGCGCTGGCCTATGGAGCGACCACCGCCATTGCCACAGATGTCAGCCCCTCCCGACTTGCGCTGGCGGAGAAGCTGGGGGCGAAACTTACCATCAACCCGGCGAAGGAAGATGTGGTCAAGCGGGTATTGGCGGCCACCGAGGGTGAAGGTGTTGACATGGTGTTGGAGTGCAGCGGCGCGGCCCAGGCTATCTCCCAGTCTCCTTATCTGGTGAAGCCGGGGGGGACCATTGTCTGGATCGGCATGACCCATCCGCCGGAAGTCGAAATTGATCAAGTGAGACTGATAATCAATGAGATTCGCACCCAGGGCACCTTCCGCTATGCCAATGCCTATCCCATAGCCATCAATCTGGTGGCCGCGGGCAAGGTCAACCTACAGCCATTGATCACTGCGCGCTACCCCTTTGAGAAGGCGGTGGAGGCGATAGATATGTGCTCCACCGGTAAAGCCGAGCAGATCAAGGTGATGATAGATTTCTGATGGCCGACAAAGACTTCCCCAGTTTCTCTCTGGAGGGAAAGACGGCTCTGGTAACCGGAGCCAGCAAGGGCATCGGCCGGCATGTGGCTCTTACGCTGGCGAACGCCGGCGCGGATGTGGTTTTGACGGCGCGGGATGAGTCAGGGCTGGAAGAG
>WVXJ01000104.1:25143-33996 GCA_011773575.1 Armatimonadota bacterium
CTGGCCGAAAATGCCCTCCAGGGAAACCGGCGGATTCACATTCTGGTAAACAATGCCGGCATCAGTCTTCCCGAATCCGCCGCGGAGACAACCCTCGAACACTGGGACCTCACCCTCGATGTGAACTTGCGGGCTCCCTTCTTGCTCAGCCAGTTGATCGGGAGACATATGATTGAGCAAGGCGGTGGGAAGATCATCAATATGTCATCCCAGGCGGGAGAGGTGGCTCTCGCCGACCATGCCGCCTACTGCGCCTCCAAGGCGGGCCTCATTCTACTCACCAAAGTGCTGGCGGTGGAATGGGGTCCTCACAATATCAAGGTGAACGCGGTCGCCCCCACGGTGATACTGACCCCCATGGCGGAGAAGGCGTGGGCGGATGAAAGGAAGAGACAGGCGATGTTGGCGAAGATTCCGCTGGGGAGATTTGGCAGGCCGGTGGATGTCTCCGGCGCCGTATTGTTCCTGGCCTCTCCCGCCTCCGACCTGATAACTGGTGAAGTATTGACAGTGGACGGAGGATATACCGCGCAGTAGTCCGAAGGACCTGGACGGGCGCTTCTTTCTCACTCATCCCCGCATTGAACGCGATTGAGGAAAATCCCAGTCGTTCCCATGCCCAGCATAACTCCCACTTGATGCAAGGACGCCAAGGGATCGGGGCGAAAGATACCTGTCAGGGGAAAGTTCTCGAGAGACTAAGAAGGTGAAAACGATGAAGAGAGTATCAGTGGTTCTGATTGTCACAATACTCGCGGCGGTGATGTCCTACTGCCAGTCCTCCGGGCAAGTGGAGGCCGCCCAAGCCAGGCTGATAATCAGAGAGGTCAGCCTGGGGAGGCTGAATCCCGATGTTTATCCGGATACCATTACCGTGAGCCCTGACGGCAAGCGCGTCGCTTATGCGGCAATAAGGGGCGACAACACTATCGTCGTGGTAGATGGAGTTGCGGGAAACAAGCATGATTTGGTCGGATACTATCGGCTCTCCTTCAGCCCTGACAGCAAGCGGCTGGCCTATTCTGCACCCGCCGTGGACAGTAATGAGTACTGTATCGTGGTGGATGGTGTAGAGGGACAGAAGTATGGCTGGGTCGGTCGGCCCCGTTTCAGTTCCGATGGCAAGCACATAGCCTATGCCGCCTACGGCCGCGACGGTACGGCGATAGTTACAGATGGTGTGGAGGGGAAGCAATATGACCGAACAGGTTGGCCCCGTTTCAGCCCTGACGGCAAGCGACTCGCCTATGCCGCGCAGTCTGACGGCAAATGGATGATGGTGGTGAACGGTGTCGAGGGAAGGAAGTATGACGATGTGGGTCGGTCTCGGTTCAGTCCGGACAGTAAGCGACTCGCCTACCCCGCCTCCCGCGGTGACAAGGCAATAATGGTAGTGGACGGAGTTGAAATAGCGAAAGGATTTGATGAGGTGGAGGTACGCTGTTTCAGCCCTGACAGCAAGCGGTTCGCTTACGCGGGGAGGCGGGGGGACAGTTGGAGCCTGGTTGTAGATGGTGTTGAGGGAGAAGGATATGAATGGATCGGTCATGTTGATTTTTCTCCAGACAGCCGGCGGGTCGGCTACCTGGCACAGCCGGAGGGCGAAGGATGGCGGCTGGTGCTGGATGGTGTGGAGGGGGAAGCATACGACTTGATTCCCTACTTCTGCTTCAACTCCACCGGCGAAAGAACTGCGCATCAGGTTGACCGTGAGGATTCGCAGTTTGTCGTGGTAGATGGCGTGGAAGGCAAGACGTACAAAGAGGTGGGCCGCGTATACTTCACCTCTGACGGAAAGCAAGTCGTCTACAGCGCCAAACTTCATGGCAAGTGGATCATCGTTGTGGGTGAAGAGGAGGTAAGGGAATACGACTTCCTGCTGCAGCGCGGCGAAATACACTTCGATGCGCCCAGGCAACTGCGGTTTGCAGCGGTGCGCAATGGAGCGATATTGCGCGTGGAGATAGAGATAGCGGGAGGTGAGCCCGCGCATATTAGAACAGTGGATGGCAAGCCGGCTGAAGAAGCGGAGAAGTACGCCGGCCTCACATTGAACACCACCGGAGGAGACTCCTGGACCTGGCGAAAAGAGATCACCGCGCGGTGCAGCTGCGATGACGCAGGCAACAGTGTCTCCATGTGGGTGAACGGGACTGAGCTCAAAGTGGAGCGGAAAGGGAAGCAATTCTCCGCTTTGGTGCCGCTGGCCGAAGGAGAGAACCGAATGATGGCTTCCTGCCGCAATGCAGAGGAGGAAGAGTGTGATTCAAAAGAGATCGTCTTCACACAGCGCCTGAAGAGCAGGCCCACTGCCCGCATCAGTGTTTCGATAGGCGCTGACGGAATCTTGCTGAACGGTGAGGAAAGCACACCCTGTGAGGCCAGCGGCGCGGCTATCGTCAACTACGCCTGGAGAGCGCGCAAAGGGAATCCCGCACGAGTAACACCTCTCACCCCTGTAGGCGGGGCCTTGCAAAAGAGTCTGCTGCTGAAGCCGCCTGTGGTTGACGGAGAGTACTATTTCTCCCTGGAAGTGACAGACGCGGAGGGCAGGGAAGATAAGGCGATGACTTACTTCGCGGTGGAGGACGGCAAGCCGCGGCTGGTTAACTGGGAGACGGAGAATGCCAGCTGGCTGGAGAGCGCAGTCATCTACGGCGCGGTGCCCCACATTATTGGAGATGAGGGTTTCCGGAGCGTCACGGAGAAACTGGATTACTTGAAGGATTTGGGAGTTGACGCTATCTGGCTGGCCCCCAGCAATATGACCCTGACCGGCAACGGGTATGCGGTGAGCGATTATTTCAAGTTGACCCCGGATTATGGGAGCGAGGTCGATTTTAGGCAAATGATACGGGAAGCGCATGCTCGAGAGATTCGGGTATTGATGGATTTCGTGCCCAACCACTCTTCCATTCGTCATCCCTACATGCGCCATGCCATGGCCTATGGCACTGCTTCACCGCACTTCCACTTCTTTGACCGGGAAGCAGCAGGAAGAGGAGCATATACTTATTACTTCGACTGGGAGGATCTTCCTAACCTGAATTACGATAACACGGAGGTACGGCGCTGGATGACGGAGGCTTTCTCTTATTGGGTGCGGGAGTTCGATGTAGATGGTTTTCGGGTGGATGCGCCCTGGGGAGTCAAGGAACGCACCCCTTCGTTCTGGCCCGAGTGGCGGCGTGAACTGCAGCGCATAAAGCCGGATTTCCTGCCACTTGCGGAGGCCAGCGCGCGGGATTCCGACTATTTCACGGACGGCTTTGACGCCGCCTATGATTGGACGGATGAGTTGGGGCACTGGTCAATGGAGAATGTGTTTGATGATGAAACTAAGATAGTGGAGCGTCTGCATGAAGCGCTGACCAATGAGGGCCGCGGATTTCATGAGGACGCCCTCATTTTCCGTTTCTTGAATAACAATGATACCGGCAGGAGGTTCATCACCCGCCATGGACTGGAGATGACAAGGGTGGCGGCGGCGATGTTGTTGACTCTGCCGGGTTTGCCGTGTGTCTATACAGGTCAAGAGATTGGAGCGGAATTCCATCCATATAGAACACCATATCCCATCTCCTGGGAGGATAAGTTCGGTCTGCGCAATTACTATAAGAAGCTGATTGCTCTGCGCAAACAGACGCCCAGTCTGCACTCCCGGAAGTGGGAGATTCTGGAGGTGGAATCGGCTCAGCAAGTATATGCATATGTCCGGTATGGTAAGCCTGGGGATAAGCCGGTACTGGTGATACTAAACTTCTCCGACCAAAGGGCATGGGCCGAGATTTCCGCGCCCAAGCAGGTTTCCGTGGCACTTTCCGGTCAATGGAGGGATCTGCTCACATTCCAGCGGGCGGAAATAAGCAGACCCAAAGAAGAATCACTCGCCATAGCAATGCCCGCTTCCACTGCGATGATTCTGATGGAGATGGCGGATTAGGACGGCGGGAAATGCTTCGTTCCGGCTAGGAGGGCGCGATGTGGCTGTTCTCCAGCATGGAGAGGTGGGCCACCAGGAGGGCTATGGTTGATTCGGCGCCGCGGTTTGCGTTGACTCCGGCCTTTGTCAGGCCGTCGAAACAGCCGCCGGTCTGCGGATCGTAGAGTGATTCACCGCGCAGGTTTCGCCCGAAGAACCACTCCAGGGACGACTGGGCGCAGCGTAGGTATTCCTCTTCACCGGTGGTATCGAAAGCGGTTAGGCCGGCCTCCACCATGGCCATGGCGTCAATGGGCTGTTGGTCGTAAACCGGCGGCGAATGGTCTCCCACCCGATACCAACCTTCATTTCCCACCACATAAAGCACACCGCCCCGAACAGTCTTCTCACAGAGGAAGTCGAAGGCGCGGCGCGCGACTTGCAGATATTCCTCTTCACTGGTGATCTGGTGGGCGCGAAAGAGAGCCTCCGGCAGTTTGGCGTTGGCATAGGTCATCTGCGGAAGGATCCACTCCCAGTCCGGCCGCTTGTGGCGGTTGTAGTCGGCCACCAAATCGTCCGCCAGGGCGCGTGCGATCTTGCGCGCGAGGGAGGCTTCTCGGGGGCGAGCCTTTGCCCACCAATACAGCGCGATAAGAGAATAGGCCTTGCCATGGGGGGTTTCCAGATGTTCAATGTTGGGCAGAGCACGCCGAAACATCCACTCCGCCTCCTTCCCCATCTCGTCAGAAGGTGGATGACAGAGAAGATAGGACAACGCCCAGAGCGTGCGGCCGAAAGAATCTTCGGAGCCCACCTCATCGAGAAACCTGCGATCATAGTCCAAGAAGTTGTGGAAACGCCCGTCCTCTCTCTGTACATAGGCGAGGAAGGCGAGATAGCGTCCCGCCAGATCCCGGCTCACATCATCACCATGGAGGTGGTAGTGTTTCACCGCCACCAGTAAGGCGCGGGCATTGTCATCGGTGGTATATCCCGTAGAGTGGTCGGGATCCTCATAATCGGCGTGCTGAATCATGCCGAAGCAATCGGTCAGCCGCTGTAGATGGTCGAGTGGTACCGTAATGTCAGCTGAAGGCTTCATTATCGCGTGACCCCACTTGCCGCATGGGGAGCCAAACCGGGCTGGAGCGGCTGATATGCGGGCCTGGCGATGACCTCTTGTCCTGTCACCTCGCGGAAGAGGTCACAATAGCGGTCACCTACCGCGGGCCAGAGCATCTGTCGGCCGTAGGCGAGTGTGCGTGATTCGAGTTTATGCTGCAGGCCGGGATCACCGAGGACACTCTTGACGACATCGGCGATGGCCTGTGAGCTGCGGAAGTCAACCAACAACCCCCGCTCCTCGTGCAGCAGGAATCTCGCATACAGGTACGGAGTAGATACGATCGCCCTGCCGGCCGCCACTGCGTAGGCGAGGGTGCCGCTTACAATCTGATGAGCCCCCAGATATGGGGTGAGATAGACATCAGTGGCGGCGAGATAGGAGATGATTTCCGGCTTTGTCAGATATCGGTTTACGAAATGGACAGTTCCCTCCAGGCCATTCTCCCGGACAAAGCGAATCAGTTCCTCGCGATAACTCTCCTTCTCTTCCCGCTGCACACTCGGGTGGGTTTCGCCGATTACCAGGTAACAAACATCGGGATGGCGCTCTTTGATGGCGGGAAGCGCGCTGAGCGCATATTCGATGCCTTTGCCGCGGCTGATGAGACCGAAGGTGGAGAGAACCCGTTTTCCGGAAAGGCCCAGAAGTTCCTTCGCCGCCTCTCTCCCTGCGGGGAAGGGCGCGGGCGCGCCGTGATGAATGAGTGTGACCTTGTCTCGCTCGACTCCATACTCTTCTTCCAGTATGTCGGTGGCGAAGTCGTTGAAGACCACGAGCTGCTCTGAACACCGCTCCAACTTCCGAATCATAGAGCGTGCCCACGGATCAGGCTGCGGCGAGACTGTATGAAGAGTGGTGACCAAGGGTTTATCCAGGTGATCCAGGAAACGGTAGATGCCGGCGGTCTCTTGGCCGCTGAAGATGCCGAACTCATGCTGGAGGCTAACGATATCAATCGCCGAGTTGTTCAGGAAATGGGCAGCCGCCTCGTATTCGCTTACTTTGCGCTCGTCAACGGTTGTGACCACGGGCCAGGAGTAGTGATATCTCTTGACGCCATTCTCCATGGCTATGACCATGGGTTCTCCGGCGCCATCACTCTGGGTAGTGGCCTTCAGGAGATCCTCGCAGAAGGTTGCGAGGCCGCATTCACGCGGTGAGTAAGTGCTCAGATAGGCGACTCGCAATCCATCGGGGTCATCTTCGCCGAACCAGACGGGGCGGCGAACAGCATCGAGTGCCAGCATTTCGATTCGTCTCCTTCTGACTCAGCCGGAGACCTCGCCCTAAGTCATCCCACGAGAGAGGTCTCTTTATCACAGATGCGATCTACTCTAGGCGCGAATCGGCTGAACCGACATGCTATTTCAGATTGACAACAGCGAGCCTCGATCTCGGCCCGCGATACTCGCCGGAAGGCTATAGCGCGGTGCAGTGAGGATGGCAACCGCTTGCTACCAGAAGCACTGACTTGCTTAGGTAACTCAGGAGCACCGGCCGCCGGCTTGCATGAGGGTTACAGCGCATCTCCTTGCTGATACAGAGAATTCGACCCAATCAATCCGCCCGTGTGGGCAGAAAAAGCCGGGACAGTGCTACAGTATAGCATAGTCAGGCCCTTTTTCCATACTTTTGGGTGAATCTCACGAACTTAGAGTTGGTTCTTGTGCCCAAGTTTTCCCAAATTCGTGTAACAAATGCGGAAAAATGGTGAGAATGAGGTATCTCGGTAGGCAGTGGTGGGTGTCCAATCCCTATACAATTCTTGCGGGAACGCAGCAATATTGCAACAATGACGATTATCGATGATGGGTATATCAAACATAGATAGGAGTTCACAAGCATGCCCACGAAGCAACACGGTTCGAAACCAGCGCGCCGGAAAACCGACGCACCGAACCGATCGAAGTCTTCCAAACGAAGACTCCCCAAGAACGCGCCGATTGTGATGATCAGCAGTTATCCCCCTCGACTCTGCGGGATAGCGACTTTCTGTGAAGAGGCGCGCGAATTCATTCAAGAGCGACATCCCGAACGGGAAGTGCTCGTGATTTCACATACCGATGGAAGCGGCGAGGGAGTAATCCCCATAATCGATATCTCCAACCGTGAATGGTGGAAGCCGGTGGTAGAGGAAGTGAGCCGGCTGGATCCATATGCTATCCATATCGAGCATGAATACGGCCTTTACGAGCACAGGAACGCCGCAGGTGAAGGTGACCACAATCAGGGTTTCCTGGAGATGCTGAAGGCTTTGGGGCCCTGGCCCACCGTGGTGGAGCCTCACACAGTGCATGGAAGGCTGCGTGATTACGAGAGCGCCTTCGTCAAGGAAATGACGGAAACCGCCAATGTAGTTCTTTTCAAGTGTCATTATCAGAAGTGGAGGCTGAACTGGACCTTCACTTCAAGGGACTGGGAGACGCCGACAAACATAATGGTGGTTCCTCACGGCGCCCGGCCGGACCGGCACTGGACGGTCGAGCAAGTCGCGCAACTGAAGAAAGAGCTCGGTTTCACGGACTGCACTTATTTGGGAGATCACTATGTGGGCCTGGTGGGCTGGATTCAGCGGAACAAACGCTGGGATGTTCTAACCTCAATGTGGGAGGGGATTGTAAAGGAGATCAAGGAACGTACAGGTGAGGAATGGGATCTGCTGGCGGCCGGTGAAGTACGTGATCCGCACGATTTGCAGGAGTACAACAAGTACAGGGGAGAAGTGGAACGCCTGGAAAGCAAAGGGCTGGCCCATTTCTATGAGTTCACCCCGCGGGGAGATATCTACTATAAGATCATGGCCTGCTGTGACTTCGTAGTCTTGCCCAGTGTGGATGAGACTCAGTCCGGAACACTGGCGAGAATTATCGCTCTGAACAAACCTTTCATCACCACTGCGCCCATGGAAGGACTCACCGCCCAGGCC
The DNA here is from genome assembly GCA_011773575.1 of Armatimonadota bacterium. GTDB lineage: Bacteria > Armatimonadota > Hebobacteria > Hebobacterales > WVXJ01 > WVXJ01. The sequence goes on from WVXJ01000104.1 coordinate 33,121, forward strand.
TTGGAGAGCGGCGGAGGACTGCTTTTCAGCACCAAGCCGATGCTGCGTGAAAAGGTGCTGCGGCTGGCTTGTAATGAGAAGGCACGTTTGAAGTTGGGTGCGAAGGTGGAACAGTATCTTGAGAAAGTCGTATCCTGGAGGGTCGTGGCGCAGCAGTATGACGAGGCCTATGAATTGGCCGGCCACTCTAATAGCATCGGCAAGAGGGTAATCCTTCCCGCGGAGTTCTGAGGGGCTGCGGCAGGATTCAGCGGGACCGTATTCTCCTTCACAACGGGCACCAGGCGAGAATTCTTAGCCTTTGTATCCGTCCGGCCCACCCGGCAGGCGCCGCTCCGGCTGCATTGTATCCAGAAGACCGAATCGCCGCACCTGGTCATCTGTGATGAGCGCATCCACCAGGGTGGACTCGACCCATTTCGATAGATCCTCGACTACTTGCAGTTCAAAGGCCAGGCCCACCTTGAAGACGCGGGGCACCGTGTTCAGGAAGCGCTCGAAGTAGCCGCCCCAGCGCGTCAATCTCCTCCCCTGTTCATCCCACACCAGCCCCGGCACAGTGACCAAATCAAATGTGCCGGGCTCGGCCTCATGACAACTCGGAAGCGGCTCCGGCAGACCAAGAGGGCCGAGATCTATCTGTTCATCGGGTTCTTCAACTTCCCGCCAGAGGAGCCTCCGCTCGTTGCGATTAATGGTGGGCGCAGCCACCCGCTTGCCCAACTTCAGCGCCGCCTCCATGAGACGAACCGTCTCCACCTCTCCCCCATAGCCAACGAAGATCCCGACCATCTGCGCACGCATGAACTCCGGCTGTCGTATGAGTTTCTGGGCGACGCGGTAACTTTGCTGTGCATATAATTGGTCTGCCAGAGA
>WVXJ01000104.1:34054-44892 GCA_011773575.1 Armatimonadota bacterium
ACCTCGACATTCAGTAGCGCTGATCCAATAGCCGCGAAAGCCAGTTCAGCGGCGCAGCCGACATCACTCACCAGGTTGGGATTCCCTATTTCCAGGAGTTCCTGACAGACCTTCAACAGCTCGCGGCCCTTGCGACACACTTCCATGGGCACAGCGGCGGCCCCTTTCATCGCCTCCTGAATGGCGGCGCGGCGGCGGGCCTTTTGTTCTTCGGTGTCACGGGGTAAACGGGAGGCTTCCGCATATTTGCCGTAGGCCTCCACATCCGCCTGTATCAGATTCGTCAGCTCTCCCCGCAGCCGCTCACACTCGCCCAAAGCGGTTTTCGCGCGTTCTTCCACCGCGGCGAATTTCTCTTTTCCAACGGTAAAATTCGCCACCATGGAGCCGAGCGCGGCGCCCAACGCGCCGGCCAGGGCAGCGCCGCTGCCACCGCCTGGCGCGGGTTTGTTGGAGGCTAAATCATCGAGATAAGTGGTGATGGGTGATGCGGGATAGGACATAGTGAATTACTCCAAAGACAAAGAGATTTGAAGCGCGGGAGCAAGCAGCATCCCTGCCTGGAAACAACGCCTTGAATGAAGCAAGAGCACAGACATCACGCGAAATGGTGGAGCCGGCGGGATTCGAACCCGCGACCTCTTCCATGCCAAGGAAGCGCGCTCCCCCTGCGCCACGGCCCCACCCGCCCTATTCTACGCGTGCCGCGGTACAGCGTCAAGATGGTTGAGGGCGGGAGGTAAGTCACCCGCCCAACGAACAGGTGACTTTCAGCCTATTCTTTGGTGCAGATTGCGGCAATCTTGTCCGCTATTTCTTCCGGGGTGAGTTGGTCGGTGTCGATTTCGTGTTGCGCGGCTTGTTGGTAGGCAGGGGTGCGGCGGGCGAGGACTTCGGTTACTTCTTCGGTGAAGGTCTTCCCGCCGGTTAGTGAGGGGCGCTGGGTGTCTCCTTGAATGCGGGAGATGATGGTATCCACGGAGGCCTTCAGCCAGATGATACAGCCATTTTCTCGCAAGGCTTCGATGTTTTCCGGCCGCTCGATGACTCCCCCGCCAGTGTCAATCACCACATTGTCGAGTCGAGCCAATTCCCGCGCCACTTCGGTTTCCAGATCCCGAAATCTCGGCCAGCCGTATTTGTCCACGATTTCGGGGATGGACATATCGGCTTTGGCGATGATGCATTCGTCCATGCCGATATACCGCATACCCAGGCGCTTTGCGACGAGCGCGCCCACAACGCTCTTGCCGGTGCCGCGATATCCGATGAGGACGATGTTCACGACTGCAAGTGCTCCATTACCACCCGGCGCATCACCTCGACAGGCGCATCCACACCGGTAAAGTGTTCGAACTGCAGGGCCGCCTGGTTGATGAACATCTCCACCCCGGGGATGACGGCACAGCCGCGGGACCTTGCATTTGCCAACAACTGCGTCTCCAGGGGGGTATAGACAATATCGAAGACGACCTGTTCGGGCCGGAGTAATTCCGCGGGAACCAGCGATGCGTCTTCATTGGGATACATGCCAACAGGTGTGCAGTGGATAATCAGGTCTGCGCTTGCCACCGCCGCCGCAAGTGATTTATCGGTCAGCAGCGCGGCCTTTACGGCGGCATCTGTGCCGCTCTGTAAATCCGCGCTCAACTCCTGGAGCATCTTCTCATTGATATCCAGAATCGAGAGTTCACTCAGTTTGGTATTTCGTGCGAGCGTAAAGGCGATCGCCCTGGCGGCTCCGCCTGAACCCAACATCAAGACATTCTTCCCGTCTGCCTCCACACCGGCATCGGCGAGCGCCTTCAGCGCGCCGGGGCCGTCTGTGCCCAGGCCGATCAACTTGTCTTTCTCGTGAATAACTGTATTGATGGCCCCGATGGAGCGGTCCACATCGGCAATCTCATCCACATATTTCATGGCCTCGATCTTGTGGGGAATGGTGACGCTGAGGCCGCGGAAGTTATCCAGCGCGCGCACTCCGGCCAGGGTGCCCTTCACATCTTCAACCCGGAAGGCCAGGTAGATGAAATCCAAGCCCAAGGATTGGAAGGCGGCATTATGAATTGCAGGTGAAAGGCTGTGGGCGATGGGATTGCCAATAACCGCGCAGAATTGGGTATGGCTGCTAATTGATTGCCAAGCGCTCACAGAGACTCCATATAGTCGAAGATCGTCTGAATCAACCGCTATTCTTTTCAACGAAATGTTACTCTCTCCCTGCTTGCCCGCAAAGCGCAATTTATTAGAACCTATTTCATAACCTAAATTGAGATTCTTCGCTCCGCTCAGAATGACAACGGAGCCGCACTCTTTCATGTTTTCTGCCACCTTGAGTCATACGAAGGTCTCGAGCAGGTGGTTATAAAATAATCTTCAGTATGTGAGAGTGAAAAGAAATGGGCAGGAGACAAAGCTCCTGCCCAACGCATATTCTTCGATTATCGGCCGGCTCTACCAGTTCTCTCCCAGGATTTCGAAATGCGCCTGGGGGTGGGCACAGGCAGGGCAGGCCTCCGGGGCTTCGGTGCCTTCGTGCAGGTAACCGCAGTTGCGACAGCGCCAAACCTGGGGTTTGTCGCGCTTGAACACGCGGCCTGCCTCCACATTATCGGCAAGGTCTGTATATCGCTTGCCATGCTGTTTCTCCGCGATTGAGATCATCTCGAAAAGCCGGGCAATGGCGTTGAACCCCTCTTTCTTGGCGGTACCGGCGAAATCGGGGTAAAGCACTCCCCACTCATGCCCCTCGCCGGCGGCTGCGGCTCTCAGGTTTTCAAGGGTTGTGCCGATTAAGCCTGCGGGATAAGCCGCGGTTATTTCGACATCACCGCCTTGCAGCATGCTGAAGAAACGCTTGGCATGTTCCTTCTCCTGGTCGGCGGTTTCTGCGAAGATGGCGGCAATCTGCTCGAAGCCGTCTTTCCTGGCCTGGCTGGCGAAAAAGGCGTAGCGGTTGCGCGCCTGAGACTCACCGGCAAACGCGGCGAGCAAGTTCTTCTCGGTCTGACTTCCCTTCAAATCCGGCATGGTTCCCTCCGATTCAGACTGATTTGCCGAAGACCACAATAGGCTCCGGCAAGTGATAATTGGAACTCGATTGTTATTCTGTTTTCAACAGGTGCCGCGTTTCTCCTGTTCAAAGATATGACAATGGCGGGCGATAGTTGTGGGTCACGTTCCCCTACTCTGATTTACTCTTCTCCCACCACTCTTGCCATGCATCATAGGATTGGCCCAAATCCTGTCCTGTCAGTTTCTTCAGCGAATCTGCGGTAACTCTGCGAACATCCGCATCAGCATGTTTCAGCGCGGCTATCAAATCGGGAATGGCGCTGACGGCCTTGATTTCAGCCAGTGACCATGCGCTCCAGGAGGCGACAAACCGCTCCTTGTCTTGAAGTGTCTGCAGAAGATGTGGCACTGCAGCCGGGTCGCCGATTTGGCCAAGGGCAAAGACAGCATCTCCTCTGGTAGCCACGTTGTCATGCTCAAGACACTGAATCAATACCGGAAGCGCCGCTGAGTCACCAATAAGGCCAAGCCCCTGAATTGCCGCGCGGCGGACGAGCCAATCGGAATGAAGAGCCAGTTCGCATAATGGCGGTATGGCGCGTTTCTCCTTGATTGCGACCAGACCTTTGACTATTCCAAAAATCGTGCTGTGGTGGTGATTCTCTGGATCAGCGAGCGCCTCAAGCAGCGGCGGGCCGGCTCCTTCACCAAGGATCTCGCCTAAAGAATGCCCGGCTATCCCTCTTGCACTCTTATCAGGGCTTCTCAGCGCCTTCAGCAACAATGGCACCACCTCGGGTGTGGCGATCCGGCCAAGAGCGAGAACTGTATGACGATGACAGTTAGGCGCACCTCGCTCCATTGCCTCGCCCAATGCAGGGATCGCCACAGACCCCATTTTATAGAGAACGTCTCCCGCAGCCCTCTGCAGTTCGAATACCGGCGTAAGCAGGGCCTCAAGCAGAGCCGGAATCGCAGGTTCCCCTGCCACGATAAGCGCTTTTTGTGGGAATAATGGGAGTACGCTGTCATCTTTTTCAAGAGCATCCGCCAAGTATGGAGCCAACTCTGGATCTCCAAATTCACTGAGGACCCATGCAGCCAGACCCTTCTTTTCGCTATCCTTCAGGAAGGAGACCATGTGAGCCAATTGCTCTTCGCGAGGCAGTTCTGCAGCGTCAATCATCTTGTCGGACGCGCCGTCAGCCTGCAGATATACAGCCACCGCTTGTGCAGCGAACTTTCCACCGGTGACATACAACAGCGCGATTGCCGCATTTTGGGGATTAAACAAGCGGGTAACAGACCCGGAGCCCATGCGACCTCCCCCTACTGCCGATGAGTATTGTGCGCTCTTGACGCTGCCAGCGCGCGAACCGTGCTTGGGGAATTTCCGCGGCGGTAGACGGTACGGCACGGAATCCCTGAAGCTCCAAGCGGGCTGTTTAAATAATTTCTCGACCAAGAATGCCTTGTTGCGGGGACAATCTTCTGCAATTTTCTTTTTCGACAGTTCATCCAAGGTTCGCTCGTAATTCCGTTTGTCAGCGAATTGCTTGTGCCAGTCTTGCAGTGCAAGTCGAGCAAACTCCTCATCCAATTTCTCTATTTCCCGGGGCTCTTCGATGCGCTGCAGCATGGCTGTTGCCAGTTCACGGACAAGCCAGGAGGTCTCTTCTTCTTGTGCTTTCCTTAAGTAGTCGGCTCCAGCCTCCCCCGCCGCTACTATCTGGTCGCGATAGACAAGATATTCTTCAGGTGAACTGTGGAGAGCCTTCTTGAAAATCTCCGGAATGTTCGACGGGGCCGGTATTTCTGTGGCGTCGGGTTGATCTGATTTGTTCTTCTCCCACCACTCTTGCCATGCATCATAGGATTGGCCCAGATCCTGTCCTGTCAGTTTCTTCAGCGAATCTGCGGTAACTCTGCGAACATCCGCATCAGCATGTTTCAGCGCGGCTATCAAATCGGGAATGGCGCTGACGGCCTTGATTTCAGCCAGTGACCATGCGCTCCAGGAGGCGACAAACCGCTCCTTGTCTTGAAGTGTCTGCAGAAGATGTGGCACTGCAGCCGGGTCGCCGATTTGGCCAAGGGCAAAGACAGCATCTCCTCTGGTAGCCACGTTGTCATGCTCAAGACACTGAATCAATACCGGAAGCGCCGCTGAGTCATCAATAAGGCCAAGCCCCTGAATTGCCGCCCGGCGGATCAGCCAATCGGAATGAAGAGCCAGTTCGCATAATGGCGGTATGGCGCGTTTCTCCTTGAGTTTGCCCAGACCTTCGGTTATTCCAAAGATTGTGCTTTGGTGGTAATTCTCAGAATCAGCCAGCGCCTCAAGGAGCGCAGCGCGGGCTCTTTCATCAGGGATCTCGCCCAAAGCATGTCCGGCTTCGCCTCTTGCACTCTTATCAGGGCTTTTCAGCGCCTTTATCAGCAATGGCACAACCTCGGGTGTGGCGATCCAGCGAAGAGCGCGAACCGTGTGATAGTGACATTGCGGAATGTCCGCGCCTCGTTCCAGTGCCTCACCTAAAGCAGGGATTGCCACAGGTCCCATTTCACTAAGAGCGCTCGCTGCCGCGCCATTCAGGAGTACGTACCTTGCTACCGACGCCCGTGTCACAGGGAACGAGGATACGCGTACGCACTCTGGCGACAGCAGCACCTCAAGCAGAGCCGGGATCGCAGGTTCCCCTATCTTGACAAGCGCTTGTCGTATGAAGGGTTGCCGTACGGATAAATCTCTTCCAAGAGCATATACCAATTGGGGAACCGCCTCCGGGTCTCCGAACTCACCGAGAACCCATGCAGCAAGACTCTTATTTCCGCTGTGCTTCAGGAAAGAGATCATCTGATCAAATTGCTGTTCGTGAGGCAATTCCGCAGCGTCGAGAATCTTGTCAGGCGCGTCCTGAGTCTGCAGATACACGGCCACTGCTTGCGCTGCAGTCTTTCCGCCGATGACATACAACAGCGCGATTGCCGCATTTTGAGGGGGTTGTTTGAACAGTTTCTCGACGAGAAATGCCGTGTTGTGGAGAGAATCTCCTGCAATCTTGCTGTCCCGTAGGTGACTCACGTGATCCTCAACGGCATTTCCGGGGGATCTACTTAGTCCTCTGCGCGGCCTCAAAGACAAATCGGAGAAGACGCTGTGCAAATCTCGCGACGAGGCAAGGTGGACGAACTCTTCATCCAACTTCTCTATTTCTTCAGGCTCTTCAATGCGCTGCAACATGGCTTTTGCCAGTTCACAGACGAGCCAGGAGGTCTCTTTTTCTTGCACTTTCCTTAAATAGTCGGCTCCGGCCTCCCCTGACGCCAGTATTTGCTCGCGGTAGACAAGATACTCTTCAGGAGAACTGTGGAGAGCCTTCTTGAAAACCTCCGGAATGTCCGATGGGGCCAGCGCTTCTGTTACTTCGGGTTGACCGGCCGGGGCCGAACTGGAGCCAAACGCGAGGATCGCCGCAACAGCCAGCAGGAGCAGAATTGAGAGGCGCATTTCAGCACTCCTTTCGGGAAAACTCTTTTCTCGCCAGAGATTTACTGAAGACCACAGCGGGCTCCAGCAGGTGAGCACTGAACTTCTATTCGAGCAAAGGGCAGGACTCCTCGTCTCTCGATGGTTCCGAATGAGCCTTTTAAACAGTCTCTACCCCTCTCAGAACTTTTCGAAACCCGTTGTGTCTAAGTGGGGCTAAGAGGCGCTGTAACCGAAAGCCGTACAACAAGGAGGGAACCGAGAGTGTTTGAGCCTATTGCCCGCGGCGGAATTGTAATGATCCCACTCTTTCTCTGCTCCATCGTCGCTCTCATCGTGGCGCTAGAACGTTGGCTCCATTTGCGTAATGCGGGAGCGGATACGGAGAGATTGATGCGGAAGATCTACTCCGCACTGGAGCGCTCTTCACCGGAGGAGGCGCGAGGGGCGTGTGAGGCCACCAAGGGGCCGGTGGCGAAGGTGCTGGCGGCCGTGCTCGCCCGTTTCCACATGCCCAAGGAGGACCTTCGCGAGGTGGCCAGGGAAGTGGCGCTGGCTGAACAGCCTGTGCTTGACGGGAATCTGCCTGTTCTCTCCACCATGGTCACAATCGCGCCTCTCCTGGGTCTGCTCGGAACCATATCCGGACTGATAAAGGTCTTTCACGTGATTGCCGGTGGGGCCATCGGTGACGCAACCGCTCTTTCACAAGGGATAGCGGAGGCGCTCATTACGACTTTCACCGGTCTTTGTATCGCCATTCCCTTTCTGGTGATATACAACTCGCTCTCCGGCCGCGTGGACTCGTTGATGCACCAGATTGAACTCCGCGTCACCGAACTGTTGAACATCCAGACCAGGACGGGGATGGAATCATGAGCGCTGAATTCGTACTCCCGCGGCGACGGCGCCGCCGCCCCTATCTGGACCTGACGGCGATGATAGACACGGTGTTCAATCTCTTGATTTTCTTCGCCGTCACCACCACTTTCGTCGGCGCCCGCAGCGGACTGCCCCTGCGGCTGCCCTCCGCGGAGACCGCACAGCCTGTGCCGGAACGGGTTGTGCTGACCCTGCTTCCGGACAGGCCCGTTCAAATCAACGGCGAAGAGGTGGCCTGGGGCCGAATAGGTGAAGCCCTGGAACGCGCGGCGGATGGTGACCGCCAGGCTCAAATCGTTGTACTTGCCGACAGCAAGGTCCCCTACCACCAACTGGTGAGCGCGCTGGACGAGGTGAGGCTTGCTGATTTCAGCCGCATCGCCCTGGGGGTTTCGGCAAAGCCCGCCGATCCAGACAGGCGCGAGCGCGGTCCATAGAGGTTTCTGATGGCGGTTGCTACATTTCACGGGCAGGATTCTCCGGAAGCGCGCAAACGGCGCTTCAGTATCGCCACTCTTTCTTCACTGGGGTTTCATGCGTTGGTCGTCATAGTCGTGGGATTGCTGGCGGCGCGCGCCTCTGTCATGCCGGAGACACTGATACCCGTGGAGTTGGTGTTCGCCGAACAGCCGCGGCCGGTTGAAGTTACAAGCGGCAGCGGTGAGGTCGAGGAGCCGGTTGAGAAAAAAGCTCCCCCCGTTATTTCCCATAAGCCTGCAAAGCCCGCTGTTTCCAATACCGGCGGCGTATCGGAAAAAGCTTCTCCCGCGCCGGAACTGCTCACTGCCAAGAGCGGCGAGACGCCGGCTGAAACCGGCGAAGGGCTCCCGGAGGCTCCCAGCGGGCCCACCTATGGGCCCAGCGCAGTGGGCGGCCCGCTGCCAATCTACCCGAAAGATGCCGCGGATCAGGGTTTGGAGGGAGTGGTCCGCCTTTCTGTCAATATTGGTGAAGACGGCTCCGTGGAAGCGGTGAGTGTGGAGAGAAGTTCCGGCCACCGGTTATTCGATGAGGCGGCGGCTCGTGTGGTGCGAGAGGGATGGAGCTTCCAGCCGGGAGTAACAGACGGCAAACCCGCGCAGGGAACGGTGAGCCTGACCTTCGAGTTCACTGCCGGCACAGTAAAGCGAGGTTGAGATACTTATGACCCCACAGAAACTGTCTTGTAGATGCAGCCTTGTCGCAGTCATATTCCTGGCGAGCGTGTTTGCCGCGGCTGGCGGCGAGACTCCGCCGTCAACCGGTGTGAAGATAAGTAATGAGTTTCTGCGGATTCGGGTGAATCCGGGCCCCAAGGAGGCGGGCCGGTTTGCAGTGGACACCACAGGCGGCGACCCCTCCCGGCAAGCGGATGATGACAAGGTGCTCATCTATGGCAGCCGGGAGCCCTGGACTTCCTACACCACTGTGGTGGTGGAAGGAGAGACCTTTCTCTTCGGAGGCACAACCACGCGTCGGGCGGGCCGGGATGTCGCCACCGGCACAATCGTACAGCCTCCCCTGGCAAAGGGAGAGACCATTGTCTGTGTTGCGCGTATGGGGGAGATTGAGGTGAAGCAAGAACTCGGCTTCGCCCGCAGCCCTACCACCCGAGTGAAAGATGCCGCCCGCATCGTCTACTATGTCACCAACCGCGGAGATTCGCCGCAGAAGGTGGGCCTGCGGATAGCCCTGGACACCATGCTGGGCACAAATGACGGGGCGCCACTGCGAGCGGGAAAGAAAGCGATTTCGACCGCCACGCGTCTTTTGGGAACAGATCTGCCCGATTACTGGCAGGCCTTCGATTCCCTCTCGGAGCCGGCCGTGATTGCACAGGGGACACTGCGCGGTAACGGCCTCACTCCGCCGGACAGATTGGAGATGATTGACTGGGGCACCCTTGCAGACGAGGCCTGGGACTTCGATTTCCCCAGCGGCGCGAGTTTCACCCGCCGCGGTGAACAGGAACAGGATACCGCGGTGGCCTTGTACTGGGACCCCGCTCCGCTGAAGCCGGGCGAATCTCGCACCTATGCCACACTTTATGGAATCGGCGGTGTGACATTGAGCCCGGCGCAGTTGTCTCTGGGGATGACGGCACCGGCAGAGGTGGACTATGCCTATGACGAGGCCCGCACTTTCCCAGTGGTGGTGTATCTGCAAAACGCAGGAGGCTTCGATTCACGCAGGACAACCTGTTCTCTGGAACTGCCCCGGGGGTTGAAACTGGAGCAGGGAGAAACAGAGGCGGCGGCAGGGCTCTTGAAGGCCGGCGAGACACGGCAGTTCATCTGGAAGGTGATGCCCACTGGCGAGGCCTCCGGCCCCCTCAAGATTGGGGCCTCAGCCACCTCGGAAAACCTGGAACCGAACCGGGTCGAGCGTGAGATTATTGTCAACAGCCCTCCACAGCTAGACCTGGTATTGATAGCGCCGAATTCACTTTCGGTTACTTCAGAGAACCGCTACTCCCCCAACCCTTTTATTGTAGAGGCGGCGGTTGCCAACCGCGGCGCGCAGACGGGGAAAAACCTTGTCGCCGCACTTTCTCTTCCTGATGGACTGAAATTAACGGAGGCGTCGCCGGCCGCGCAAGTGTGCGAGCGGCTGGAGCCTGGAGGGAAGCAGTCATTCAAGTGGATGGCGCGGGCCCTGGGGATGCCCACGGGAGAGATGGAGATATGGGTAAGGGCGACTGCGGCGGGGGCCAGGCCGGTACAGGCAAGCCACAGGGTCAGCGTGCCTGAGCTCACTCCTGAATTGCGGGTCTATCCGGCTGACCAGATCGTGCCGGAGTTTACGGATGAGATGCCCACTTTGGTACCCATGGCAGTAAAACTTGCCCCCGCGCGGGAGTTTTCGGGCTGTATGTTATCAGTGTCATATGACCCCGCGGTGCTGGAGCCGCTCTATGTCTCCCGGGGTGAGGCTTTTGTGGAAGGCGGGAGGCTGCTGTCTCCGTGGAGCGCGGGCCGAATGCGGAACGGGCGTATTGCGAACATTTTGGGAGAGCGGCGGGAGGCACCGCTTCTGAACGCGCCGGAGACGATGCTGTTCACGATCGTGTTTATCGTGAAAGGCCCCGGCGAGAGCGCCGTTTCTCTGGATTCGAGCCTCGTGTTCGGGGCTGAGGGGAAGGAAACGGATTGTCGAGTATTGGAAGGCCGCGTGATAGTTCAGTCTGAGGAGGAAATGAAGTGAAGATAACGAGAGCAGTATCTACAACAGTATTGGTTTGCGCGCTGGCCGCGCTGTTCATTGGAGCGGGGTTTGCGGATGCGCCGCCGGAGGTGAGCATCGCCCAGATGGAATCTCTTTCGACCCCCGCGGACCTGGCAAGAGCGCCGGATACCGCGGCTCTGTCAGAGCGTGTGCGCGCTCTGGAGAACGAGAACCTGGTGCTGCGCGAGGATCTTGGCAAAGCCCGCCTCGATTTCCGCGCCCAGATGGAGGCGGCCGCCAAGCGCCA
>WVXJ01000104.1:44901-46150 GCA_011773575.1 Armatimonadota bacterium
GCGGAACGCGCGGCGCAAGAGCGGCGTAACCGCAAACTGTGGATAGCGGTTGGCGTGTTGGCGATTGGGATCTTGGCGTCGGATTGAGCGGGCACAAGTGATGGCCACAGAAGGCTCCTACTTCTGTCCCATCGCTTTCTGAATCTTCGCCCAGGTGTCACGCAGGGTGGCGGTGCGGTTGAAGACGGACTTGCCCGGGGCCGAGTGTTTAGTGTCAACACAGAAGTAGCCGACCCGCTCGAACTGGAAGCGGTCACCCGGCCGGGCATTTTCCACAAATGGTTCTATATTGCCGGTAACGGTTTCCAGGGAGTCCGGGTTCAGGTTGTCCAGGAAGTCGCCGCCCTCCGGCACATCGTCAGGATTGAGCTTCTTGAAGAGGTGGTCATAGAGCCGCACTTCACAGGGAACCGCGTGTTTCGCCGATACCCAGTGCAGTGTCGCCTTCACCTTGCGGCCGTCAGGCGCATCGCCGCCTTTTGTTGCCGGATCATAGGTGCAGCGCAGCTCCACGACTTCGCCGTTCTCGTCCTTAATCACTTCCTCGCACCTTATGAAATAGGCATAGCGCAGACGCACTTCACGGCCGGGTGCGAGACGGAAGAACTTGCGCGGCGGGTCTTCCCGGAAATCTTCTCTCTCGATATATAACTCCCGCGAGAACGGCACTTTGCGCGTGCCCGCGCTCGCGTCCTCCGGATTGTTGACCGCCTCCATCTCCTCTACCAAATCTTTGGGATAGTTGGTGATGACCACTTTCAGCGGCTTTAGTACAGCCATGACGCGTTGGGCGCGCTTGTTCAGATCATCCCGTAAGGTATCTTCCAGGACGGCGACATCCACGGTGCTGTCTGTTTTCGCCACACCGATGCGGTTCGAGAATTCCCTCAGGGCCTCCGGCGTGTAACCGCGGCGGCGGATGCCGGAAATGGTAGGCATGCGGGGATCATCCCAGCCGTCAACATGGCCCTCTTGCACGAGTTTGAGAAGTCTGCGTTTGCTCAACACCGTGTAAGTGATGTTGAGGCGGGCGAACTCGATTTGTTGAGGATGATGAATCTCCAGGTTATCGAGCAGCCAGTCATACAGGGGGCGGTGATCCTCAAACTCCAGGGTGCAGATGGAATGAGTGATGCCCTCGATGGAATCGCTTTGACCGTGGGCGTAATCATAGGTCGGATAGAGAAACCACTTGTCACCGGTGCGGTGATGGGCCGCGTGCAGGATGCGGTATATCACCGGGTCGCGC
>WVXJ01000104.1:46366-46692 GCA_011773575.1 Armatimonadota bacterium
AGGTAGCCGTTGGGTTCGGGCGGGAAACGGGTATGGACGCGGCCGTCGTATTTGCCGGTCTTTAGGTCTTCGGCGATTATGTCACGGATGAAGTCGCGCGGGGCGGCGGGCTCTTCGGTCTCTGTTTCTCTCTTCTTGCGCTCGCTGGTCGGCTCGTTCATGAGAAGTGTCTCTTTCTATGTGTCACTGGAAATNNACCACTTGTCACCGGTGCGGTGATGGGCCGCGTGCAGGATGCGGTATATCACCGGGTCGCGCATATTCAGGTTGGGAGAGGCCATGTCAATTTTCGCCCGCAGAGTGCGGGAGCCGTCCGGGAACTCGCC
>WVXJ01000104.1:46839-47081 GCA_011773575.1 Armatimonadota bacterium
GCATAAAAGAGGCGGTCTTCCCAGTCGAAGCCGAGCCAGCGCACGTCTTCGATGATGGAGTTGATGTACTCTTCCTCTTCCTTGGTGGGATTGGTGTCATCGAAGCGGAGGTTGCATTTGCCCCCGAACTGGGCGGCGATGCCGAAGTTCAGACAGATTGATTTGACATGGCCGATATGGAGGTAGCCGTTGGGTTCGGGCGGGAAACGGGTATGGACGCGGCCGTCGTATTTGCCGGTCTT
>WVXJ01000104.1:47169-47381 GCA_011773575.1 Armatimonadota bacterium
TTCTTGCGCTCGCTGGTCGGCTCGTTCATGAGAAGTGTCTCTTTCTATGTGTCACTGGAAATTCTCACGCCCAAAGCATCATTTTGCCAGTCCGCCGAGGGCAGGTCAAGCGAAATAAGCCGGAAGACATTTCAGAGGTTTGATACTTTTCCGCCCGAAGGTGGGCGCAGACAGATTGCGAGGAGGTAAGCCTTTCTGTATACTGCAGAAAA
>WVXJ01000104.1:47418-53461 GCA_011773575.1 Armatimonadota bacterium
AAGGGCCGCGCGCCAGCCGAAAGACCGGGACTGCGCGATGTTGTCGCGTTCGACTCTCAGATAAGTTTTGTTGACGGCGAGAAGGGGCAGTTGCTTTACCGGGGCTACAATGTGGTGGAACTGGCCGAGAAAAGCAGTTTCGGGGAAGTGGCCTATCTGCTTTGGTATGGCCGGCTGCCGGGGAAAGTGGAGTTCGATGCGTTTCTGGACGGATTCACCGGAAGCATGGAGCTGCCGACCGAGACGGTGATGATCTTGCGGATGTTCCCGCGGGCGGCGACGCCGATGGAGGTATTGCGAACGGCGGTATCTTCGATGGGGCACTGGGACCCGGACAGCGGCAACACCCGCCTGGACGCGTCTATGCGCAAGGCGCAGCGTATAACCGAGCGCATCCCATTGATAATTGCATCTCACCAGCGCCTGCGCGACGGGTTGGAGCCGGTGGCGCCTCTTGCGGGAGAAAGCATTGCCTATAACCTGCTTTACTGCCTGCACGGCGAGCGGCCGGATGTCGAGATGGTGAAGGTGCTCGATGCCGCGCTAATCCTGCACGCGGACCACGAGTTGCCGGCCTCCACCTTTGCCGCGCGGGTTACGGCCGCCACCATGTCGGACATCTATTCATCGGTGACCAGCGCCATAGGGGCGCTGAAAGGGAGATTGCACGGCGGCGCCAACGAGCAGGTAATGCTGATGCTCAACAAGATTGGAGAGCCAGCCAAGGCGGAGCCTTACGTGCTGGAGGCACTGGGCAGAAAAGAGCGTATCCCCGGTTTCGGCCATGCCGTGTATCGCATTGAGGACCCGCGGGCGGCTGTGCTGCGGGATCACGCGCAGCGGCTTTCCAAGCGCAGCGGGAAGACTAAGTTACTGGAGATCGCCAGTGAGGTGGAGCGAGTAATGCTGGCAAATAGTAAGGTCTTCCCTAACGTGGATTTCTATTCCGGGATTATCTACGACCTGATCGGGATTCCGGTGGAGTTGTTTACTCCGCTCTTTGCCTGCAGCCGGGTAGTGGGGTGGACGGCGCATATTCTGGAACAGTGGAGCAACAATAAACTCATCCGGCCGCGGGCAAATTATACGGGGCCCTTCGATCTGCAGTATGTCTCCATTGACGAGCGGCGCAAGTAACTTCAACTTCTTGCCAACAAGAGAGGCAACCAAGAGGGCAGCTGCACCAGTGTGCCGCTGCCTTTTCTTATCTGCGCGAGTTGTGATGTGCTGTCAAACACTTACTACCAAGCCTATCGCGTTCTCTGCTACAATAACACCGCTATGAACGAGAGACCTGTGCGGGTACGGATTGCGCCTTCGCCGACGGGTGATCCCCATGTGGGCACCGCCTATGTTGGCCTTTTCAATTATGTCTTCGCCCGCCACTGTGGAGGGAAATTCCTGCTGCGGGTGGAGGATACAGACCGAGAGCGCTTCAAGGAGACTTCCGCCCGCAATATTCTCGATGCTCTCGCCTGGCTGAACATCTCCCCTGATGAAGGGCCGGAGATCGGCGGGCCGGTGGGGCCCTATGTACAGAGTGAACGGCTGGCTATCTACAAACAGCACGCCGAGGAGTTGGTCGAGACAGGACACGCCTACCACTGTTTCTGCACAAAGGAGCGACTCTCCGAGATGCGGGCGAAACAGGAAGCGGAGAAAGCGGACACGCGATATGACCGCTTCTGTCTGTCTCAGTTGACACCGGAAGAGCGACGGAAGAAAGCGCTGGAGGGTGAGCCTCATGTCATCCGCATGAAGATGCCTGACAGCGGGTCCACCGCCTGGACGGATCTAGTGCGCGGCGAGGTTTCTTTCGAGAACGCGCTGCTCGATGATCAGGTGCTGCTGAAAGCGGACGGCTACCCCACTTATCATCTGGCGAATGTGGTGGATGACCACTTGATGGGCATCACTCATGTCATCCGCGCGGAGGAGTGGGTCTCCAGCACGCCGAAACATATCGCGCTTTATGAGATGTTCGGCTGGGAGATTCCGCAGTTCGCGCATTTGCCGCTGCTGCGCAATCCCGACCGCAGCAAGATCAGCAAGCGCCAAAGCCACACTTCGCTTAGCTGGTACCGGGACGAGGGATTTTTGCCGGAGGCCTTGCTGAATTTCCTGGCCCTGTTGGGCTGGTCCCACCCCCAAGAAAAGGAAATCTTCAGTCTGCAGGAGATGGTGGAGAAGTTCGGTTTCGAGCGCTTCAACAAGAGCGGGCCGGTTTTCGATTTGGAGAAATTGCACTGGATGAACGGCCTCTATATTCGGGAATTGTCCGATGAAGACTTATATACAAGGGCGGCGCCCTTCCTGCAAAAAGCGGGCATCTTGCCGGCTGATGCGGGGCCGGAAGAGGCCGCTTATGCGAAACGTTGTCTGGTTTTGGAGCAGGAAAAGGCGCGCACATTGGCGGATTTTCCAGGGCTGGTCTCCTTCATGATTGACCCGGATTTCGATTATGAAGAGGAGGCCTTGAAGAAATGGCTGCGGCCCGCGCCGGAACATGTGCGGTCCGCGTTTCACAAGCAAATCGAGAAAATTGACCCGCTGCCGGAGAGCGAACTCTCGGCGGAGAAATACGAAGAAATCACCCGCGCCATCGCAGAAGAACTCGGCGTCGGCGCCGGCAAAGTGATCCACCCCACACGGGTGGCCATGAGCGGCCGCCTTAAAGGCCCCTCACTTTTCCACCTCATGGAACTGCTCGGCAAAACCGCAGTCCTGCACCGTTTCAACCGGGCGATCAGTATCGCACGAGGGAAGTGAGATCATTCACCGCAAAGCCGCGAAGGTCGGGGGCATTGGATTCCACCCAGGGCCAGCATGTGCGGTTGACCGGTTCGAGGAACGAGATCGGTGGTTTCGTGTCTTCTCTCCTCCCCCTTGTGGGGGAGGGTTAAGGTAGGGGGTAACGGAGCACCCCCACCCCAGCCCTCCCTCGTGAAGGGGAGGTGGCTTTGGAAAAGACTCCATTCCTGGTTTTGGGCACGAGGCGAACGGCTGACCAACGAAGTAATGAGTATCGAAAGGGGGACATCAATGCCATCAAGTATTCCCCAGCCGAATGTGAAACAAGTTCTGAGACATGCCGGAAAAGCGCTGATTACACCTGATTCTTGAAGACAAACCAGGGTGAAACCTTCTTTGAGCAGTCGTGCAGAACTGTCCGGCATTCACTTATCCCCGGAGTCTCGCAGGAGGATGAGCGCGGCCCTGTCGAACGAGATGACCTGGCCCTTGTGAGAATTCTCTTCTCTGACGATCACGCGGCTGCTATGAGTGAGAAACTTGCACAAGATATGACGAAAGGAAGTCTGCAGTTGGTCGGCAAACTGATTGAAGTCTGCAGTCTATTTGGGCTAAGCGAGAGCGATATCATCGGTCGGCGGAACTCCTCGGGCACGGTGGACGCGACGAGAAGGTACGGCACCGCCAGCAGTTCCTTTCAACGGGCCGCGCGCTACGCATTCACGGTCACTTCCGCTTCCAACTCGCTTTGCCGCCGCCTTCGATTCCACCCGCCCCGGCCATTGCGCCGTTGAACTGTCCGATTGGAATCCCCTTCCCATCGAACCAAGTGATCTGCAAGATACCTCCGCCACTCGCAATCCCTTGAACATGGAATGCCCTCGTATTGGTGAAGAATGGGTCCCAAGACTCATAGGCGGTGTACATTACTCCAATCGAAGAGCCGCCCGCCGCGCCGATACCCCAGATGCTCTCGTCGAACTTCCACGGCTTGTCTTTGGGGTCGCACGTGACATTGCCGTAGATCAGGGCTTGGATCACGGAGGCCTTCGCAGAGATCGCCGGCGCACCGACCGACGTAACCTTCTTGACGAAGCTGTTCACATCCTCTTCACTCACTCGTCCTTCCAATCCGCTCAGCATCTTTGCATGCAGGACCTTGTTGGACGGAGAGAGGTCTTTGATCTTCGGTTCTGCTGACATTTCGTGCCCTCCTTTGGTTAAGTTTGTTCGCACCTAACTCGGAAGCTACACGTTTCTGGTACACCAACACAGGAGTCTTCATCGGGTGGAACGTCCCGGGAAGTCCTTTGAAATCGATCATTTCCACGAATCAACAACTCACCATAATCTCTGCGTCTCGATACAATATGCAGAAATCACCTCCTTTCTGTAATCGGCGCACAAGTAATGCTCGCTGCGTCGGAATATTGGCCACCGAACTCTGCAGTTTTGCCGCCGCGGTCCTGCCGCCATGAACTCTTGTGGTGGCGATCTCGGCAGCAGATTGCGCAATAGGCCAAATAGCAGCAATATGGCAGAGAAAATCGGTACGCCATAAACTGGCTACCGCAACGCCAATGACTTGAATTATACACCGACTATACACCGACTTGTTATAATATTAACTGATGTTTGGTCAATAGGCGGACGTGGCGGGGCAGTAGCTAAAGTAGATTCGGAACGGTGGGTGCTTTGCCAGGATTTCTACGGGCTGGAGCAAGTGCAATAGGCGCTAGACATCTATTCTGAAAGTGACGCCTTCTCGAAGGCCAACGGCTCCCTTCGATTTGACTTAGGGCAAGAATCTGCGGTTGAAGGATTCGGCGCGGGCGGCACCCCTCCAGAGGCGGGCAAGCAGCAAAGAGCAGGACGCCCTTCGGTCCTGCTCAGGATAAGTGTGTCTCCATCGGCTGGGCTTTAATGACTAAGGTTCTGCCCAACGGGGCAGAAATGGTGTAAGATGGGAGTTGAGGCCGACGGGAGGAACGGGATGACACAGACGTTTACTGCTGTTGTTGAGAGAGAAGGCGATGGGTATGTTGCGCTTTGTCCGAAGTTGGACATTGCCAGCCAAGGAAATACGGTGGAGGAAGCGCCTGCGAACCTGAGTGAGGCGATAGAACTCTTCCTGGAGACGGCAAGCGAGGAGGAGATTGAGGAGCGTTTGCACTCAGAGGTCTACATAACTCGGCTGGAGGTGACGCGTGGCTAGCCCTTTCTTCATATTTGGGACTGTGTTTGTACCCTTGAAACCATCGCTTTCGGCTGGGGCCGGCACCCCAGCCCTACACCTGCAAACACAACCTGCGTTGAGAAAAACAGCAATAGGTTCCACTCTGCTCTGCTGAGAGCAGGTATGCTCGATTCTTGCCGCTCAAGGCTTCGAATGTGTTCGTCGGCGCGACAGCCATGTGGTAATGCAGAAGAAGATGGGCAAGAGTACTATTACAGTTCCAGTTCCTGCACACTCGGAAATCCGAAGAGGCACACTTCTCTCTATCATCCGTCAAAGCAGGCTGCCGAGAGGATTGTTCGAGAGTTAGCCCCCCCTCTTGAGATACCCTGAGAAGGCGCCTCCCCTATGTTTCTGTGCTCTTGCGGGTCATCTGTTTGAGTTCGGTGACATTGCCGGCATAGGCGATGGCGTCTTCGATGGAGATGACTCCGGTTCTCCAGTATTTCACCAGGCTCTGGTTCATGGTCTGCATGCCCCAGTAGCCGCCTTCGTTGATGGCGGAATAGAGTTGACCAGTGCGGCCCTCTTCGATGAGTTTGGCGATGGTGGGGGTGTTGACCATTATCTCCACCGCGGCGACGCGGCCGGTGCCATCAGCGCGGGGAATCAATTGTTGTGACACCACACCCAGCAGGCTGGAGGCAAGCCGCAGACATACCTGGCTTTTTTCATGGGGTGGGAAGATGCTGACAATGCGCTCGATGGTGTCGGCGGCGCTGGTGGTATGGACTGTGGAGTAAACGAGGTGGCCTGTCTCGGAAGCGGTGAGAGCGACCCGCATGGTTTCCGCGTCCCGCATCTCTCCGATGAGGATGACATCCGGTGACTGGCGCACTACGTATTTCATGGCATCATAGAAACTCTCTGTGTCAATGCTCACCTCTCGCTGGCTGACTATCGCCTTATTGTCCTTGTGAACGAACTCTATGGGATCTTCGATGGTGACGATATGGGCGCGGCGGTTGGTGTTAATGATGTCGATGAGTGAAGCGAGAGTGGTGGATTTTCCGCAGCCCGTGGGGCCGGTGACCAGCAGCAGGCCCTGATGGGGGG
>WVXJ01000104.1:53511-56366 GCA_011773575.1 Armatimonadota bacterium
AGGTCGAGTTCGTGATAGTCACCGAAGGCTTCACGCTGGCGTTCGGTCATGAGGCTGAAGGCCATCTCCTGAGTATCCTCGGCATTGAGTGGGGGCAAATCCGTTAGGATTACCCGCCCGTGGACTCTCAACGCAGGCGGCGACCCGGCCTTCAAGAAAAGGTCGGAGGCCTTGCTTTCCACCGCAAAACGACACAGAGGCTCTAGCTCCATTTCATTACTCCTGACAGTTCTTCTTCTTCTTTCCACACCGGAGCCAGCCTATTACCACACCGAGGCTGGCTAAAGACGCGATTATGATCAAGAGCACTATGAGCCCGATTCCCCCGGACTCCTCCTCAGGTGAGGAATTAGAGGGCTCTTCATCAGCGGCCTCCGGCTGCCCTTGGGCCGGAGTAACCTCATATTCATATACCTCATCACCGGGGATAAGCCGAACTTGCAGGCCGTTTTCGGAATATCCGGAGGGTCCGCTGAAGTTCTCCATACCGGGGACGAGGAATGCGACCTGGAAACGGGTTTCTGAAGCGAACTCCTTCACCAGAGGCTTCAGCCCCAAGGACCCCTTTTCCCAATCCACTATTTCGTCACACTCGAAGGAGACCAGAGTCAGCATCCTCCCGTCTTCCGGGTCGGCTTCGTCTCTCAAGCGGAGTTTTTCTATATGCCAGCTTGCCTTCTCGCCCAGTCTTTGAATGCGATTCTCGAGTTCGGCGTGCTCCAGTTGGCGGTCAAAGGTCATGCCAACCCTGGAAGGCCCTTCGCCGGTGGAATAGACTACTATGGTCAGGGCAAGCATGTCTGTGGGCGGCGGCGCTTCTGGCTCTTCGACAGGTTCCGCGGGCTGGTCCGACGGGACGCTGGGGGCGGTCGCTGCGGAGGCGGATAAGATAGCCAGGGATACGGCTAATACCAGGACCCATATCAATGTAAGGCACATCGTCCGTCGAGACGAGGTTAGAGAGTTATATGCATAGCTGCGGATATCGAGCGACTTCCGTGCGCGCTCGCTGCTGGTGGGTTGAATCAGCATCACGCATGGATTATATCACAGGCTTCTTCGGCTGAAGCGGCAGGATTCGCTTTGTCTCCAGGGCCGTGCTAGCGGAGAAGTTCCGCTATCTCTTTGTCTTTTGCCAGGTCCAGGGGGGTGGCGCCGCTGTCGTCTTTGGCGTTGACGGCCGCGCCCGCGGCGAGGAGCAGTCTCACTACGTCTGTTAGACCCTTGGCGGAGGCATAGTGAAGTGCTGTCCGGCCGCCCGATGCAGCCTGATTGACCTTTGCGCCAGCGTCCAACAGGGTCTTCACAAGTTTCGTGTCTCTTCTCAAAACGGCGCGGATCAATGGGGTGCGACCGTCTTTCGGGAGTGAGTTTACATCGGCGCCATAGGTGACGAGAAGGGCGGCCTTCTCGTTGAGGCTCTCCCCACCAAGAGAGGTCGCCAGACCGGTCATCGCGTCCAGCGGTGTCTTGCCCTCATTGTCTCTGGCATTAACCTCTGCGCCCGCCTCCAAGAGCAACCTGACACTATCCGTACGGTTAGAGGCCACTGCATAATGAAGGGCCGTTTTTCCATAACCGCCCCTGGCGTTTACCTCCGCGCCGGCGGCAAGCAGCAGCCTCATAATCTCAGGACTGCGCCCCCAAGACGCGGCTTGCATTAGCGGCGTTTTGCTGCCATAGGCGCGGTTCAAGTCAGCACCTCTATCCAGCAGGAGTTGCACCACGCTGGGGTCTCTGGAGCGGACTGCGAAATAAAGCGATGACTCAGATATGCTTGCTCCATGGGTCAAGAGAAGTTGCGTGGCGCGAACATGTCCACGAACAAGGGCGATATCGAGTGGTGTCATAGGATATTCGCTGCTAACCACGTTGGGATCCGCTCCATTGGTGAGCAGGATTCTTGCCACCGCGGTATTGCCCGCCCCGACGGCCCAGTGCAGCGGCGTCTGTCCGTATTCGCTGTCGAGACCGTTAGGGTCGGCACCTTTGGCGAGCAAGCGTCTCACCGCGGCGATCTCGCCGTGGTAGGCTGCCTTGTGCAGGGGAGGCAGGAAGAACAATTTATCTCCTCCGAAGCGCCACACGAATCCCAACGAAACCGCCATCGTAATTACCAGAGCCGGCACCCACAGCAGTCGTTTCCAATTGGCAGGGAGGGGCGATATCGTCTGCTTTGATGATAATGCGCCTCTTTGTCGCTTTATGAGGAACCGGATTGCCGCAACCACCAGAAGCACGAGCGCCGCGAAGACACAGAGATCTGCAAGGTTGTATGTGAAATTGCCGTTCTTGCCGAATTCCATGAAATCCACGACAAAGCCCAAGCGAATCCGATCAAGTAAGATGCCAAGCAGCCCACCGACCATCAAGGCACAGCCGAGTTCGGTCAAGGTTGACATGCGATATCCCCTGCGCGCCAGTTGCGGGTAGAGAATCAGAAGGGAACTCACGCAGATGGCGGTTGTAAGTAATAGAGAGGAAGGAGAGCCGCCGAACCCGAGAGCATGGTTTTCCTCGTAATGGATCTGCAACAACGCTCCCAGGGAATATTCGAAGAAATGGTGGCTGGCTGCTTCTTGACGCATGACCAAGGCCTTTGCGCCTTGATCCAGCAAACAGGCACTGAAAACGACCGCGGCCGCCCGCCAGGCTGGGGCGAAACGGCCCAGATAGAAGGTCAGTACTGCTATTAGCAGGATTGCGGGTATGATGGCCGGCATGAGATTTGACGAGCCCGCTGGTATCAGGCAGCCATTCTTGCAGGCCGCCTTACTTATTGTTTTTCCACAGAGCATGCTTAATCGCATGGGTATCATGGCTTTGCAGAGGATTGGTTTCTTGTGGGAGAGCGG
>WVXJ01000104.1:56454-62331 GCA_011773575.1 Armatimonadota bacterium
CGAGAGAGCTTTACAAAGTATATGGGTTTGCTATAATAGAATAGATACGAGATCGCGGGGTGGAGCAGCCAGGTAGCTCGTCGGGCTCATAACCCGGAGGTCGGAGGTTCAAATCCTCCCCCCGCTACCAATGAGACAAAGACGTGTCCGCCGCACGCCGGCGGATGCGTTTTTTTATGTACGCTTGTATGAGTATGTGACATTGGAAAACGAGTAAAGCATTAAAATAAATTCTCCCGTGCTGTTTGGTGGATAAGTGTGGAATGAAAGATTTGCTCAAAAGGCGTCAGGGCGTCAGGATGTTTCGACATACGTTTGTTGGAGGATTGGCGGCAGGAGAGGGCGCTGCCACGACACGGTTCACAGGTGGTTCGTGGCATGATTCTTGCGAATACACTTCGCAGATAAATAGAAGGTTTGCTGCTGCTTGTTTAGGCTGAATCTCTCTACAAGCAGGCGGTTTATTACGCATATCGGCGTAACAAGCAAAAGGAAGGTTGATAGGTGCAAACGGATACTTCCATTGAAAAGCAATCCCCGAGCGGACTGGACGAGGGAGAGGTCGATAAGGGCTCTCTCGGTCAGTCACTGTTGCTGAAGAGCCTCATTACGGAGCGACAGCTTGAGGAGGCTCTCACCGCTCAGCGCCGCACGAACTCCTTCTTGGGCGAAACCCTGGTGTCTTTGGGCTACATACAGCCCAAGGACCTCGGACCCATGCTGGCGAGAGCCTTGGGTGTGAGTTTTGTCAACCCACGCGAATGTGATGTCCCTCACGACGTCTTCGATTTGGTACCACAGAGTTTCATCAGGCAACACATGGTGATGCCCCTGAAGGTTGAGGAGGACCGGCTCTTTGCGGCCATGGTTGATCCGCTCAATCTGTCAGTGCTGGATGACTTAAAGATCATCACCGGCCTGCCGGTAGTCCCCATGCTCAGCATGGAGCGGGACCTGCTGGCGGCAATCAACCAACACTTCGATTCCCGTGTGGACGCGGAGAAGGCGATCAGGGACATTGACGCCACGCGGGCGGAGAATGGAGGGCCTGTTGCAGAGCCCAGTACCGAGGAACTATGGACTCTGGCGGCGGATGCGCCGGTGGTGCGGTTGGTCAACTCTGTGCTGCAAGGGGCGTTCAATGCGGGGGCGAGTGATATCCACCTGGAGCCGCAGAAGGACAAGATGCGGGTGCGCTACCGGCTGGACGGGCTGCTCTATGATCAGATGACCATCCCCCGCAGTCACCAGGCGGCGGTTATCTCCCGGGTGAAGATCATGGCGCGGCTGAACATTGCGGAGCGCCGGCTGCCCCAGGACGGGCGTATTCCGATGGTTCACCACGGCAAGGAATATGACCTGCGCATCTCCAGTATGCCCTCCGTCTTCGGCGAGAAAGTGGTTATTCGCGTACTGGAGAAGAGTTCGATGCGCTTCTCTTTCGAGCAACTGGGCTGTCTGCCGGAGCAGCAGAATTCATTCGAGTGGCTGCTGGCCCGCCCCTATGGGATGATCCTGGTGACAGGACCCACCGGCTCGGGTAAGAGCACGACTCTCTATGCTGCGCTCGCCAGCATCAATGAGCCGACGAAGAACATCCTCACCATTGAGGATCCGGTGGAGTATCAGCTGCCCGGAATCACCCAGACGGAAGTGAACACCAAAGTGGGGGTTACCTTTGCCCGCGGGCTGCGCACAATGGTGCGCCAGGATCCGGATGTGATCATGGTGGGTGAGATACGAGACGTGGAGACGGCGGAGATTGCGGTTCAGGCCGCACTCACGGGTCACTTGGTCTTCAGCACCCTGCACACCAATGATGCTGCGGGGGCGCTGGTTCGCCTGGCAAATATGGGTGTAGAGCCCTTCCTTATCTCCTCTTCGGTGATAGGTGTAGTAGGCCAACGGCTGGTGCGTGAGATCTGTCCGAACTGCAAGGAATACTACGCTCCCTCGCCGGAGGTGTTGAGCCAGATGAAGAGCAACGGCAAATCACTGCCGCGGTCGACGCAACTGGCGCGCGGGGTTGGCTGCCGAGAATGCAACCAGATCGGCTACCGGGGGCGGTCGGGAGTGTTTGAGGTCATGAGGATGTCCGAGGCCCTACGGGAATTGGTGCTCCAGCGTCAATCTGCATCGGCGATTCGCGAAAAAGCGCGCCAAGAAGGTATGCAAACCATGAAGGAAAGCGCTCTGGAGAAGGTGCTTATGGGCACCACCAGCGCGGAGGAAATCATGCGGGTGATCTACGTGGAGGAGGAGTAGAGCCAGATGCCAGTCTACAGCTATGTGGCTCGAGATACGCAGGGGCAGTTGGTGACTGGGAGCACGGCGGGCGCGGACGTCACCATTGTGCGTCGAGACCTGCGGGAGAACGGCTATTATGTCGTTTCTCTGTCTGAACAGCGGGAGGCGGAGAGCCTGAGCGCCCGCTGGGCGCGCTTCCGGGGCGTCAAACTGGGAGATCTGGTGATTTTCAGCCAGCAGCTGGCCACCATGGTGGGAGCGGGCCTGCCCATCGTGGAGTGTCTTTATGAACTGATTGAAGAGACGGAAAACCAGGCGCTGCGTATGGCTCTGGTGCAGGTTACGCAGGATATTCTGGCGGGCTCCACTTTCAGCCAGGCGCTTTCCCGTCATCCGCGGATATTCTCTGAATTGTTCGTTGCTCTTGTACATGCCGGTGAAGTGGGCGGTGTGCTGGATCAAACGCTGGTCAGCATTGCCGACAATCTGGATAAGGAACAGGAACTCCGAGAGAAGGTCAAATCCGCCTTCGTCTATCCCATCGTGGTGTTGGTGGTGGCGGCGGCGGTGGTTACCTTTATGTTGATGTTCATCATTCCGGTTTTCGAGCGTGTTTACGCGCAGTTTCGCGCGCAGTTGCCGGCCGCCACTCTGGGCCTGATAGCGGTAAGCAACTTCCTTACCCGCTTCTGGTGGCTGGCGATAGCGGGGATCGCGGGTCTGGTGGCTGGTTTCCGGGCTTTCATCCGCACGGAGAAGGGGCAACGCATCTGGGATCGTACGAAACTGCGTTTGCCGCTCTTCGGAAAGTTGATCAGGAAGATCGTCGTTACACGCTTTGTGCGCACTCTGGGCGCGCTGGTTAATGCCGGAGTACCGATGCTGGCGGCTCTGCAAACCTCAGCCCGGGTAGCGGCGAATACGGAGTTCACCGAAGCGATAACGAAGATCTCTAATGATGTGACAGAGGGATCCTCCCTCTCGGGTCCGCTGCGAATGTCCGGCAAGTTCCCCAACCTGGTGCCGCGCTTGGTGCAGGTGGGAGAGGAGTCCGGCAACCTGGGCGAGATGTTGAACAAGGCCGCCCATTTCTTCGACCGCGACATAGAACATTCCGTGCGGCGCTTGACCACACTGATGGAGCCGGTGCTAACCATAATATTGGGTGTGATAGTCGGCGCCATCGTGATTTCTCTATATTTGCCTATATTCACCCTGGCGACAGTAATTCGACGCTAGCCCGTCGTCAAGGCTTCAGAGCCTGACACCCGGAAGGGAGGTGAGAACGAGCAGGCTGTATGACGGGCGAAAGAAGCCGGGGAATCAAGAAGGAAAAGAACTAAATTAGTAAATCCTTAAGAGGAGGACATACGAAAATGAAGCACTTGCGCAAGCAAGGCGGTTTCACTCTGATTGAGTTGTTGGTGGTCATCCTAATTCTGGCGGTGTTGATGGCCATTGCGCTGCCGCTCTATCTGCGGGCGGTGAGGGATTCTCAGCGACAGACCTGCCGCAGCAATATGCAGACGATTGCGAACGCTGAGCAGGCCTATAAGGTGAGAAGTCCGGGACACGTCTATACTACAGACCTTACCCTGCTGGTGGGGCCGGATCAGGACCTGCAGGCTCTGCCTCGCTGTCCTACTGACAGCGGCTTGAGCACGACGGACGACTATACCGTGACGGAGAACCTTGACGGGTCAATCACTATACGCTGCAACTCTGACAGCGCGACCGACGCGGTTGACCACAACACCGTCGGCGCGGATACGAACCACGGCTTCACGCCGGGAGTTGACTCTGAATAGGTTGCAGCCTTAACTGCCAGCAATGTCGGGAGGGCGCCTCAAGCGCCCTCCCGGGGCCCGCTGTCTGCAGAACAGAAAGAGGAATTCAGATGAAGCAGCGAGGATTTACGCTGATCGAATTATTGGTAGTTATCCTCATCCTGGCGATATTGATGGCTATTGCACTCCCTCTCTATCTGCAGGCGGTGCGAGGTTCTCAGCGACAGACCTGTCGCAGCAACATGCAGACTATTGCGCATGCCGAGCAGGCCTACAGGGTGCGGAGTCCTGGGCACGTCTATACCGAGGACCTTTCGCAGTTGATCGGTCTGACGGAAGACTTGATGTCACTCCCCCGTTGTCCCAGTGACAGCGGGGCCGATCCCGGAGACGATTACACGGTGACGGTGAACGCGGATGAGACGATAACCGTGCGCTGCAATTGTGATGACGCTGCCGCCGCGATGGAACACAATACTGTGGGCTCCGACACCAATCATGGATTCGTCCCAGGGCTGGACGCTGAGTAGTAAGCAGGGCCTTCAAGAACACGATTGTAGTGGTGTGTGGTGAAGTGCCTTTGCAGGAGGTGTGAGATGATAAGACGCGGCTGTGACGAGAGAGGCATGGCCCTGGCCCTGGCTCTCGTGGCAATTCTCATCATCAGCATCTTGCTGGCCGGGATTATGCTGTTGAGCGTAACTCATTATTCATTGAGCAATACGAATAATGATTACGCAAACGCGCTGAATCTGGCCGAGGCCGGTATTAACTGGGAACTGAACAAGATCAGTCGAGATGCGGCGCTCGCCGATAACACCCCCTTCTCGGTTGAGTTTCCCGCCGGTTCCGGTCGCTTTTTCGAGGTATATGTGAGGGACTACGAGACGGGCGGAATCTGGGTGCCGCCGGCTGACTTGTGGGTGATTTCCACCGGAACTGTGGATGGAGTCAGCCGCACGGTGAGGGTGAGAGCACGGGGGCACAGCCTGTTCGGCCCGGAAGGACCTTACGCGCTGTTTGGGATCAAGGAACTGCGGGTCGGCGGGAATTTGACCGCGATTGGAGCGGCCGGCACCAATGGTCTGGTCAATGTGACTGGAACGAGCGTAGTGCTGGACGGCAATTTCTTCTACTGCGGGGAGACTGCAGGAGGAGATGATGTTTCCGTGGTTACGACAGGGGATATTATGCACGCCACCTTATCTGAGAATTTCCCCACGGTAAACGAACTGGCGAACCTAAGGGCCCTGTCGGAATACGGGATTGCCACATTGGAGGGAATTGATTTCTTTTCCAATCCTGCTTACAACAACAACCCCGGCATGAAGTATATTGATGCCGACGGCCAAACAAGAACGATAAGTGACGACCCTTCGCTGCCCACCCCAACCATGCTGGATAAGGACCTGTTCTTGAGCCTGAACACCGACACGATAATCCTGGATCCGGGAGACTATTGTTTTCAGAGATTGGAACTGCCGGCCAACCGCAACATAATTGTGAACTCAGATTTGGGAGAGGTGAATGTCTGGCTGGGAGCGGAAGCGGCGGAAGGCAAGGACGATTCGATAAACGGAACCATGGAATTCGCCGGTCACGATATAACCAAGTTTCATCTCTACGAAGGATCCAAGCGGACCCTGAAGTTGAGTGGGACGATGGACTTCTGGGGAAGCGTCTACGCTTATAATGGGCCCGATGATACCGGAAGTTATTACGGCACCATTGTGCTTCTGGGGGACGGCAATATCTGGGGACCGGTAATCGGATATGAGGTTGCGAAGGCTTCGGGTAATGCAATAATCGATTTCCCCAGCAGCGGAGGTTCGGGCCCGCCGAA
>WVXJ01000104.1:62408-64073 GCA_011773575.1 Armatimonadota bacterium
TGATGGGGCTGGTAGGGCTGTTCTCCTTCGGGTTCAGTGTGACCCGTCATTCCCAGGATGTGGGCGTAGCCTACAGCGTCGCGCGACAAGAGATTGAACGAGCCAAGAATATAAGTTTTCTCTTGCTGCCCGAAGCGACACTGGTGACCGGCTATAACGGCCTGGGCGATCTTACTACAGAAGCATCTCCCCACTTCATTGCTACCACCATCATTCAGACACTTCCCGATGAGAACGGTGAGTTCAATGCCACCTGTCTGCGCACCGTCAATGTGCAAGTGGTGGCGCGAGAGGGGAATGAGTTGGTTTTTGAGTCCACAACTTATTTGACCCGTGGCGGCATATGAGGGATAGATAAGATATATGAGCCGGACATACTTGGTAGAGCGAAAGTATTCGTCGCACCGGGCCGGGGTGACCCTGGTGGAATTGCTGGTGGTTCTGGCGGTGATGGGGCTCGTGGCAGCAGGTATCTCAAGTATCCTCGTCACTACCTGGAAATCCCACGATACGATCATCGGCCAAAACGAGATGCAGAAGTGGGCACAGCGGACGGTGGATGCGGTGGTGGATGATCTGCGCGGCTACAGCGAGATTCAAGCGGGTGACGCAACACAAGTGACGGCGGTTCTGAAAGACGAAGACGAAGCCGTAGTTCGCACTACTACCTTCTATCTGCAGGGAGATGAATTGTTGCGGGATTGTTATGAAAGCAGTACGGGACAGACCATTACCGGTGAGTGCATTTGCGGCGATGTCTCTGCTTTGACTTTCGACTACTACCAATACTTGCCTGCGAGCAATTCCTGGCAATCTCCTCCGCTTGACCTCGCGGATACGGAATCGCTGCGTGTATCCGTAACCATCGCTTCAGGCAATAATCAGGCCACGGAAACCTCGTGGGTCAAGTTCCGCAATAAGATATAGGCAGAGCGGGGGGAGAGGAGATCACAACAAGAAAATGGCTATTTCTTCAGGAATCGGGCTGTACTTAGGCGAGGACCAACTGCGGGTGGTGAAATTGCGACGCACCAGCCGCGGCGTCACCCTCCAGCGACTGGGGAATGTGCCCACACCGACGGGGGCAATAAGCGGGGGCGTTCCCCTCGATGTTCGGCTTCTGGCGGAAGGCATTCGCCGTCTTTTGAAGGCTTATGATGTCACCGGCAATTCCGCGGCGGTGGGGCTGCCCGGACGCGCGGCTACTTCACGCGTGCTGGATTTGCCCAGCATGAGCAGAGAGGAGCAGCGGGCGGTGGTGGCCGGTGAGATGGAGCACTACCGCATGATTCCGCCCGGACAGGGGACATTTGACTTCATCTCCCTTGACGAGGCAACGGAGGGGGGACAGTCTCGCAGCAGACTCCTGCTCATGGCGGCGGATAAGCGGATCGTTGACAACTACCGGGAGGCGCTGCGCCTGGCCGGTCTCCAGATGTCTGTGCTGGAGCCTTTTTCGATCTCCGCTGCCCGCGCCACCTTCCCATCGCTCGGTGAAGGAAGCGTTGCCGTCTTGACGATGGGTGCACGCAGCACGGAATTGGCGATCTTCGAAAACAGCGTGTTGCGCTATTCTCGTCAGATAGACCTTGGCGCACTCAACCTGACGGATGAACTGGTTGCCGAGGACCCCTCCGGCGAGCCCGTTGCAACTACAAAAGAGGG
>WVXJ01000104.1:64086-64464 GCA_011773575.1 Armatimonadota bacterium
GGCAATCTGCCCACACTCCTGTATGAGGCGCAGCGCTCCTTGGACTTCTATCACCGGGAAATGCCCACGGCCACCCGCGTGGAACGGGTAATCTTGTGTGCTGACACCGACCAATTGAGCGGGCTGGACGAGTATTTGGAGAAAAACCTGGGCCTGCCGGTCGCGGTATGTGAGCCGTTCCGCGGGATACACTACAGTGATGCTCAATTCAACCCTGAGTATCTGGCTCGCGCGGGAGCAGGTTTCGCTCCTGCCGTAGGGCTTGCACTGCGGGCATTGGAGGAGATACCGGAGGCGCCGAGCATGGATCTCTCTGTGACCGGTCCGGAGAGTGTTTTGGCGAAGGCTGCCCCCAAGCGATTGACCTGGGCTCTGGCC
>WVXJ01000104.1:64493-72144 GCA_011773575.1 Armatimonadota bacterium
TGGCGCAAGCCGAGCAGGAGTTGAAACATTATGCTGAAGTGGCGGAAGAGTACACGACCGCCGCCAGACGTGTCAGGGAGGCGCAGGAGATCGTCCAGATGCGAGGCCTTCCCTGGTCAGATATACTTCAACAGGTTGCCGAGTTCATGCCTCGCGGCTCCTGGCTGATTAACCTGTCAACAGATGCGACCAACATGCTTTCCCTCGAGGGAGGTGCGCGCTCAGCGGATTCCGTTGCCAC
This sequence comes from Armatimonadota bacterium, assembly GCA_011773575.1. Taxonomy (GTDB): domain Bacteria; phylum Armatimonadota; class Hebobacteria; order Hebobacterales; family WVXJ01; genus WVXJ01. Next base: position 64,735 of record WVXJ01000104.1, read on the forward strand.
ACTCATGGATTCGCTCAGGCTGTCACCCCTCTTCGCCATGCCGCACATGAAATACATTAAGAAGGATACCTCCAGGGTCGTGCCGGTTGTCAAATTCCAGATCAAGGTGTTGGTAAGACAGCCGCCCCCGGCTCCCCCCGCGGCGGAGCCTGTATCGTCAGGAGGAACACCATGAACCTTTCTCGTCTTCGACCACGCACACAACTGCTGCTGGCCATCTTCGTGCCCCTGTTCTGTATCGGCCTGGGCCTATTGCTCGTGTTGCCTACCGTCACACATCTCCGCAAGGTAGGCCGCGACATAGAGCAGACTCAGAAGAACATCTATAAGAAGAAGGAACTCATCGCTCAGGCTGAGGAGATGGCCGGGGGCCGTTCTCTTGCGTTGGCTGTGGCGCTGCCTGATGAGCAAGAGCCGATAATCTTCCTGCGACAGCTGGCGGAATTGACGGAGGCCAGCAATGTGACGATTGCCGCAATCCAGTCTACCTCGCCGCCTCCCCTGCCCCGGTCCACCTCCACGGCGACGACGTCGCGGCGCGGGGGGCCGACCTCCGCCCCCGCGGACTCAACATCGGTTGGATTGAAAGGAGAAAGGCCGGTGGTTCCTCCCGCCACGGTGCAGGAACTGACCGATCAGGTTACGGTAGAGGGGACTTTCAATGAGATACTGGATTTGATTGTACGCCTGGAGGGGTTTGACCGAATTCTGAGCGTAAGTCAGTGTCGCATCACGATCGGGGGTGCTCTCAAGTACCCGCGCCTGCAGGCCATCTTCACTCTCAGCAGGTTCATCGCCAGGCCCCAGCCGACGCCTTCGGCTACCCAGCCGGAAGCAGGACATTGAGGGCCCACACGTGATATGCGTTCACGAAGGCCATAATCCCCAGGGCGCAATGGGTCAAGGGCCGGGTGCGAGCATGGGGATAGAGCAATCCTATGAGTATGCCGGCGACCGCCGTGAGGAAAACTTTGGTGGGAAGAAAGAGACCGCAGCCCTCCACCCAGGCCAAGAAGGGGTTACCCTCAGATATGCCAAGGCTGAATGCGGCAAGTGAGAGAACCATGTCCATCAGACCGAAAGCCACATATACTAGAGCGACAAATACGCCGCTGAAGGCTCGGGGGTACACACGGGGGATCCTGCCTAACTTCAAACCTGAACCTCTCTTTCTTCTTCCCCTATTAATCTATATTGCGTATTGCGTGTTAAAATAGCATTGTGCACTGATTCACCGTAAACTTCTTCGCCAGGGAGGTGCGAGATGTTCAAACTAAAGAAAGGCGATATTTGGAAGGCTGTTGTTCTCGTCATATTGATTGCAGCCACTTGTGTATTCGCCTACTGGAGAATCAGCAAAGCCATTGCCAGGCCCGCGCTTCCCGGCGTCCCCGCGGTTGCCAAGAAAGCGGCCGCTACAGGTCCCGCGGAAGAAGTGAGCAGCGGAGAGGAAATGTTCGCTACTCGTCCGCGGATGACTCCAAGTGAACTGGCGAAGGCCCACACTGCCCCTGACCCTTTTCGCCCGGAGGTGTCAGAACGCGGAAGAGCGCGGCCACCTGCGGCTTCTCCTACTGATTCGCCCCCGGCTGAAGTATCTCCTGCTGCGGGGCTGTGGCTGACCGGTGTCATCTACAGTGAGCGGCCCCTGGCCATAGTGCGGGAGGGCGAGGGGCATTACTTCGTGCGACGGGGAGACTCTTTGCCGGGCGGGTGGAAGGTCGCCAGTATCGGTCCAAAGAGCATTACCCTCACCAGAGCGGATCAGAGGCTGTCTCTCCAGGTTTCACCGCCTCCGACGACCTGGCCCACCTTCTAGCACTCTGCGCCTGAGGGTAACGATCTTGAGGCCGAGTCCGCTTTCCGGGTCGGTCTAGGCGGAGAAGAACTCGTCGGCAGCGGTGGCGGAGGTGATGACCTCTTCTGTGACCTCTCTGAGGGAGAGTCGCCGCTGCTTTGCCATCTTCTGTAATCTCCGAAAGGCGTCCGCTTCAGAGATATCGGCCTGTTTCATTAGGATCCCTTTTGCTCTTTCCACCAGTCTTCGCGTCTCAAGGGCTCGCTGAAGGTCAGCGCCCTGTTCCTGCAAAGATTTGAACTCAGCGAATCTTCGCGTTGCCAGCTTGATGGCGGGCAATATCTGCGCACCGCTTACGGGTTTGAGAAGATAGGCCATCGCCCCTGCTTCTTCGGCTCTCAATACGTGATGGGGCTGACCGTGAGCGGTAACTACGATGACACATGTGGGACATTCCTGCATGATGCGACGGGTGGCTTCGATCCCGTCAGTGCTTGGCATAGTGATGTCCACCAGGACCACATCGGGCCGCTCCGATCGGCAGAGTTCCAAAGTCTGCTCGCCGGTCTTGGCGATACCTACGACCTTGCACTTCTGCTGTTCGAGTTGCTCTCGCAGTGTGTAGGCAACCAGCCACTCGTCTTCCGCAATGAGTACACGAAACATCTCTCAGCCCCTCGTCTACTGCTTCCCCAATAGCTGTCTGTTTCTGCGCTTGGCAGACCCCTCCTTCCGTAAATTGTAACAACAAGAGCTTGGAGTAGTCGTCCGCCTCGCTGAGAATACCACATCAAGGGAAAGTGGGGCTACTTGGGCTTCGGCGGCCCCAAGTCCCACCGTTGGAGGAAGCGTCCATATTGCAGGAAAGCAGGCTTAGAGAAGAGAAATCCTCCACTCAAAGCAGTGTATTGCCCGCAAGACGATCTGAGGCGAGGCGTCGTAGGTTATGACCGGCAAGGCCAGGAGGGATGGAGATGAGAGCTACTATTGAAGAATTGCAGGCCGAGGTTGCCCGTCTGCAAGAGGCCAATGCCGCTCTGGCGGCTCACATGAAACTCTGTGAAAGACTGCAAGGCGTCGTCACACTTGAAGAGATAGCACGTACTGCCATAACTACTATAGCGGAAGCGATGGCGGCGGAGGGTGGGGGTATAATGCTGACCGGCCGACCCGCTCCCGACGGGGATTCCACTTGGGAGTATGGGATGCCAAACGAAACCTGGAGCGCTTTGCCCGAGAAGACACGGCGCGGTCTGCTGGAGATGGCTATGCGGGAAGAGCATCCTTTGGCGAGTACGGATGCGGGTGCCCTGCTCGCCGGCGAAGGGCTGCCTGAAGCGCCCTCTTTGGAGAATGTGCTGTTTGCGCCCATGAGGTCGGGGTCACGATGCGCGGGCGGGGCGGTTCTGTTCAACTTCCTGCATCCGGAACGGCTCGATTATTATGCGGCAAAGATACCGGCGCTGGTTGTTCCCATTTGCCATGTCATCTCTCATGTGGACTTGGTGGAATCTTATTTACGGGAGGCACGCCTCTTGGAGGCGATCCTGGAGAATGTGAATAGTCACGTGGCCTACCTGGACAGTGACTTCGACTTCATTCGCGTTAACTCCGCCTTTGTGGAGGGATGCGGTCATTCCCGCGAGGAATTGATGGGCCGAAATCACTTCCATTTCTTTCCAGACCCGGAGAACCAGGCGATCTTTGAACAGGTGCGTGACAGCGGGGGGCGCGTGGAATTCCGCGAGAAACCTTTTGAATATCCTGATCAGCCGGAACGAGGGGTCACCTACTGGGACTGGATACTGACGCCGATCAAGAACGAGGCGGGAGCCGTGGAGGGGCTGGTTCTGTCCCTCACCGATATGACCGAGAAGGTACGTGCGCGGGAGCGGATAGCCGCCGCAGAAAGAGAGCGCGCGCGTGAAGCGCGTTTGCTGGAGACCATTGTCGAGAACATTGATTACCACATTGCCTACCTGGACCGCAACTTGAAGTTCTTGCAGGTGAACTCCAGTTACTGCGAGGGATCAGACTATCCTCGCGAGGGGTTGATCGGCCGCGAGTTTTCGGAGGTTTTCCCCAATGCTCTCATCGAGCCATTTCTCGGGAAGGCGCGCGATGTTGGTGAGAATTATAGGTTTCGCGAAGTTGCAACACGCTATCCGCGCCATCCGGAGAGAGGTATGACTTACTGGGATTGCGGTATCATACCGGTTAAAGACCAGAGAGGAGAGGTCGAAGGTATTGTCATGTCCTCGGTGGATGTGACCGAGCATGTGCGAACACGAGAGCGGATGCTCGCTGCGGAGAGGGAACGGACCCGGCTTGCGGAGAACCTGGCTGTCGAAGTGAACCACCGCACGAAGAACAACCTGGCCATGGTGGCTGGGTTGCTCCAATTGCAGGTCGGCGATGAGGCTGAAGACAGACGGGCTGCAGATATCGTGCGAGACGCCATCGCCCGCATCCGCACTTTCGCGGCTGTGCACGAACAACTCTATGAGAGACACGCCAAAAGCGTGGAATTGCTGGATGCCATGCGCCGCATCGCGGAAGTTGACTGTGAGGCACTCTCCAGGGGCCGTGTTGAGTTGCTGACGGAAGGTGAACCGGTCTCTTATCCGCCCAAGATAGGGCTGTCAATCTGTGTGGCGGCAAATGAATTGATTACCAATGCCATAAAACACGGCAGCCCGGGGCCCAATGGTAGACTACATATAAAGACAAGCGTCTCTCTGAGAGGAAGTAAGTTGCATTTATCGGTATGGAACTCCGGCAACCCCGTCCCGCCTCACTTTGACCCAAGCAAGCGCAAGAAGATGGGCCTGCGATTGATCCACGACATGACCGTAGGTCAGTACAAAGGAACCTTCACCGTGCTTCCCCATGAAGAGGGCACCCTGGCGCAGATAATCATTGATGATGAGAGATTGCGACAAGACGAGTGAATTGCCGGCGAGGTGGCGCAGTCCGTGCAATCCGCGGCTCACCCTATCGAACCTCCCTCAGGGTAGAGGCAACGCGGAGAGGAATTCGGGGTCGGAGATTTCACCGTCATAGGAAAGAGCGGCTACTGTTTCGAGGATGGTTAGGGTGCGGGAATCCGTTTTCTCCTCCGCTTGCACGAGTGATTTACAGGTAGTCTTGGAGGGAAGGGGAAGATGCTGGCCGCTCGGCTCCACCAGAACCCTGCCCGATCCCAGGTGAATGCGATAGGAAGCCCTTTTGCCCTGGATGTGAGCATGAGAGGAGCCGGCATCAACTTTCACTCCGGGAAGATTCAGAAGGCGGGCGAAGTTCTTCACCAGGGCGGCGCGGATCTCCACCGTCTGGCGAGAGGAGAAGCCTTCTTCTCCCGCAGCGGCGGCGGAAACCACCAGATCGGCATCTCTCAAAGTCTCGCTGAAGACAATCGGGTCCACTTCTTCAAGCGGCAGGCCCTGTGCAGAGGCGCGCGGCAGTTTCTCCTGCAGCCGCTCGAAATAGATGGCTCCGGTCGTCAGTGGTATTGACTGTTTGACACCCACGACATATTTCCAAAGACCTTCTCTTGCCTCCGCCCAGATGAAACGCGCCCTGATACCATCGGAGGGCCAGTCGCGGTAGGCGTCTCCCCGGCAAGGAGAATAGCCGCGTCTTTTCAGCAGGGCGTATGCTTTGCGGGGGAGAATAGGCTGCTTTGAAAAGCGGAGGCAGCGAGTCTGCGGACGCTCTCCGGCTTCCTGGAGGTAGATTTCCCGAAAGCACTGTTTGAAGGGCTGGAATACGTGCCGGTTGACGATGTTTTCCTGCCAGGTCTCAAGCCTGTCCGCAGCCCACAGTTCTATGGGATGGATGACACGGACCTGTTCTGCTTCTGCCAAGAGTCCTTCGACTTCTCTCTTTTCGAGACTCTCCAGCAGTATCTCTTTCTCATCCAAGGAAAGCACAAGCCGCTCCGTCAGGCTTCGGAAGGCGGGATTGGTGAAGAGGAAGCGGAACTGTTCTCCAGGAAACGGCTGACCGGTTAGCATCATCTCTTCCAGACGCTCTCGAAAGATGGCATAAGTGCGGGCAAGCGCCTTGCGAGTTTCTTGCACTTCGGCGAAAAGGGGGTGGGCACGAACCTCGGCGGGGATCCTCTTCTTGCGCCCGGGCTTCCAGGCACTTACCTCCACCTTGCCTTGAGCGAGGCTCAGTTTCACGCGGTAACCGGCAATATCCCACCACACTCTTGAGGGAGAATCAGCCAGGCCTCCATCCTGCCAAGCGGCGGCCATATCCAGTTTCCTTCTCAGTGCCTCTGTACTTCCCAGACCGTGACGCGCGGCCACCTTTTCGAGTGCCCATTGAGCGGCGCGGCGAACCGGCTCTCCCCCTTCTCGATGCAAATTCAGGAGAAACCGCAGCCCTTCCTCGGAAGTGCCTTCCGCCATTCCCAAGGCACGGATAGCGGCGGTTCTGCCTACTCTGGCACTGCCTTCGATGCGGTTGAGGTTCTGGTTCAACAGCCCTTGAAGGAGAAGCAGATTGTCCGTCAGATTGAGAAATGCCGGAAGCAGGTGCAGATGGAAGAATCGTTGGAGCTGCGCTACTTCCGTAACCGCGCCGCTGCACTCGGGTAATGGTTCTTCAAAGGGGACTTTCACCGCGCACAGTGCCCCCAGGGCATCAGTGAACAGGCCGCAATACTCCCGCGCCCAGGGGATGACCGTTTCTTGGATTGCTCGGTCGCTGTCGGCGGCTTTACTGCAAGGCAGCCGCAGCCATTTCATGGCCTCGGAATGGAGCGGTGAACCAAGCGCCTTGCCGAAGATTTCGTCCTGATGAGGACGCAGGAGTGAGGCGAGCATCAGAGTCAGCGGAGCGTAGTCCGCCAGACGCTCAGCAAGAAGCTCCTCCTCTTCTCTCAACTCCTGCGACCAGCGAGCAACGAAAAGGGCGTGGAGATCATTGGGCCTAAGCTCCAAGCAGTCGAGCGCCTCAAAGAGATAGTCCGCGCCGGGGAAGCAGCGTATCCAGCGCAGCCAATGCCAAGGGCGCGCCTCGGCGAGAGAGGGAAGGATCTCCGCCACCAACATGGAGTAGAGGCGGCGAAACTCAGGCTGGTGGGAGAGGCCGCAGCGATCAAGACAGGGATGGAGGCTGATACCTCCTTTGCGGGGGAGGGCCTGCGCGCCGGCCCTCCCGGATGATTGCGGACGCCCTTCCGGCTGAAAGAGGTCGGATTCCAGGGCGACAGCGCGAAGGTCTTTGTAGGATAGGCTCTTCTCCTGTGCCAGGCGGGCGAAGATGAGCCACAAGGCGCGGCAATCCGTCGAATCCGCGGCAAAGCGGCGGCCCGCGAGTTCGTCAAAGGCACTCCGATAGGCGCCGCGCACCTCAGCCCTGTCGGTGCCCAGCAGGGCGAGAGCGGAGAGTTCACGATGGTGAAGGTTGATCGGCTCCACGAGGGATTGACAAAGAGGTGTATGGAAAGTCAGCGGCCGCAGGGCGAGCAGGCCGGCGGCGATTTGACTTGAGGGCTGAATCTCATCACCTGTGCCGCGCAGGATGAGGTCGGCTGCAACCTCCGGCCAGCCGGGGAAGGTCGAATCAAGATGGGAAGCAAGATATTCCCATGGGCGCAG
>WVXJ01000104.1:72242-86991 GCA_011773575.1 Armatimonadota bacterium
CTCGGGTTTCTCCAAGAGTTCCTTGAGACGGGAAACTCTGCGGGAGGCGTCCTCCAAAACCGCTTCCAAGACAACACCTCTCTTGCGGGCGGCTGCGGAAAGCCCTTCCTCCAGGTCGGTGCGAATCTCTCGCGCTTCTTTCAGCATGGGCGAATCGGCGACCGACTCCATTATTTCATCCAGGCGGCTCATGGCCTCCTCGGATTTCTCTGCCAGAATGGTCTTTAACACGCCCTGGAGTGAGTCAATGGAAATCACTTCGCCGGCCGGCTTTCTTCTTATCTCCGGCTCCATCTCCATGATGAGTTTATCCAAGGCTTTGACGGCTTCGTCCTTCTTCTGCTCGGAGACGAGTTGGCGGATTCGCTGGAGTTCGCGCAGTGTGCCTGCTTGAGAGATGTCGCTCTCGGCCAAACTCAGCGAGATGTTCGCCATGGCGAGGGGGCCTTCCGGACGGAGAAGACGCTCGAAGGCTTCTTGCTTCACCTCCTCCCGAGCCTGTGCGAGGGAGTCGGCAAGCGAGTCTAAGTAGTCAAGTGCAGCGAGCTGCTCCGGAGGGGCCTCAGGCTCCTCTGGAGGCGGACCCAGCGGCACCGTCTCATCGGCAACCGGGATCGGCGGCGGGGGGGCGAGAGACTCCGGCTGGCGAGAGAGCCGGCAACCGCCCAGTGTCACCAGTCCGAACAGGGCGAATAAGGCGAGACTTTTTCGCATTGTAGTCTTCTCCGAAAAGCAATTGACCTTCTTATTACACATAAGTTGGCATTAGCCCTTCTTGGGTGATTATCCTTTCACCGCTTTATTTTCGCACGAGGAAAGTTGAACTCCTGCTGTACTCGCATATGAAAAGATCTCTTCTCCATGGAACTTATATTGACGCTGCGGCATTCTTGGGCCTTTGCAGTCAGTGAATTCATGGGGCTCGAAAAAAGGGGTTCACGAACAGGGCCTGTTTAGTTATAATCCTGGATGCAGCAGGGCGTCTGCCCAGTGTGTGAATTCGAACTAGTGATCAGACTACTCTATGCAGCAACTGGAACAGCCTGAAGGTTCAGTTAACTTGGCAGCCGCGCTGGAGTGCCTGCTCTTCCTGGCGGAGGAGCCTTTACCTGAGGCGGATCTGGCGCGGATGTTGGAGGTTACCCCCACAAGGACGCGGGAGTTGCTGGATGAACTCTCCCGTCAGTATGAGGGCCGCGGCCTTCAATTGGTGAAGATCGCCGGCGGCTGGCAGCTCCGCACCCGCACGGAATATGCCCCTTATATCTCCCGGCTGCATGAGCCGGAAAAGCTGCGGTTGTCTCGTCCCGCGCTGGAAACCCTCGCTATCATCGCCTACCGACAGCCTGTCACCCGCCCTGAGATGGAGGCCATTCGCGGGGTCAATGTTGACGGTGTTGTCTCCACCCTGCTCAGCCACAACTTGATTGAGGAAAGAGGGCGTAAGGAGGCTCCCGGGCGGCCCATGCTGTATGGCACCACCAGGGAATTCCTCAACCATTTCGGGATCGACAAGTTGGAGGATCTTCCCGAGCTGCCTGCGACGGAAGAGGCTGCCGCCGAAGCGGAGGCAGCGGCTCTCTTGCCGCAGCAAGACGCGTCTGATTCACCAGCGCCGGAGTCCGCCGCCGATGACTCCCCTACTCCGCCTCAGCCCACTGTTGAAGATGTAAAGGATGCAGATGATCTTTCCGGACAGACAACACAATCACAGCAATAGACTCACTCTCACCGCGCTGCTTTTGATCTTGGCCGCCTGCCTGCCGGTGCGGGCCGCAAGTCGGCCGAAGATAACTGCCGACAGCGCCATTCTGGTGGATGCAGCCAGCGGCCGCATCCTCTATGAGAAGAACGCTCACAAGAAACGGCCCATCGCCAGCACCACGAAAATCATGACCGCCATGGTGGCAATGGATAACTGTGAACTGGAAGAGACCACAACTGTAAGCAGATACGCGGCAGCGGTGGACGGCTCCCGCCTGGGCCTTGAGGCCGGCGAGGAGATAAAAATGGAGGCCTTGGTGAAGGCGCTGCTCATAAAATCGGCGAATGATGCAGCCCTTGCGCTGGCGGAACATGTGGGGCGCACTTCACGGCCGGCGGAGGAACGAGACAAGTACAGCAGTGATGTCAATGTGGGGCTCTTCGTAGACATGATGAATAACCGCGCCTTTGAGTCGGGAGCGAGGGAGACTCATTTCGTCAATCCCCACGGCCTGCATGACAGCAAGCATTACAGCAGCGCCTATGATCTTGCCCTGCTGAGCCGCCAGGCGATGAAGCAGCCTCTCTTCCGCCAATTCGTCAACATGCGCAGTTGTTCACTTAAGCGGCCGAATGGATCTGAGATTACGTTCACTAATCGCAACCGCCTCCTTTTCAAAGATGAGAATGTGGATGGTATCAAGACCGGCTATGTGCGGCAGTCGGGGCGGTGTCTCGTGGCATCCGCGAGCCGTGACGGGTGGAGGCTGATTGCGGTGCTGCTGGACAGCGCGGACCTCTGGAAAGACGCCGAGGCCTTGCTGGACTATGGTTTTGACAACTGGGAAGCAACTGTATTCGCCACCGTACAGGAGCCGCTTTTGGAGGCGCGTGTAATTGGAGGAAAAAGTCAGGAGATACCGGTCGTGGCGGCGAAAGATCTGGTTGAAATCAGGCCGCCCGGCAAGGAGTCTTCCATCGCAAAGAAGGTTGAGCTGAAAAGGCTCTTTGCGCCTATTCGCCAAGGCGAAGAGGTGGGCCGGCTGTGGTTGTTTAGAGAAGGCCACCAGGTCGGCTCCACCCGGCTGCTGGCGGCGGCCAATATGGAGCAGGCCCTCTGGCTGGTTTCCATAGGTATTGTGGGAAGAATCTTCTTGACGATTGCTGTTGCCGTGGCGGGGTTGAAGGTCTATGGAAAGACTGCAAAAATTGCTCGCCGCTGCCGGCGTCGCCTCTCGGCGTAAGGCGGAACGGCTCATCCTGGAGGGACGGGTTACTGTTGACGGCCGGCGAGTAACCCGATTGGGTGAAAAGGCCGACCCCAGCCGAAGCAAGATAATGGTGGACGGCCGCCTGCTGGAGGCCGAGCCCAAGACCTACATTCTCCTCAACAAGCCCAAAGGGCCCATCACATCTGTCTCTGATCCTCAGCATCGCCCTGTGGTGACGGATTTGGTGCAAGAGGTGAAGGTGAGCCTGCGGCCGGTGGGAAGACTGGATGCGGCCACAGAGGGGCTGCTGCTGCTGACCAATGACGGCCAACTCGCCTACCGGCTGACCCATCCCCGCTGGGGAGTCGAGAAAGTCTATCAGGCCGAGGTGTCCCGCAGGCCTAACGCGGCGGCACTTCGCAGACTGCGCGGAGGAATTGCCCTTGCGGAAGGAAAGACACCTCCCGCGCGAGCGCGAATGATACCCAGAAGAAGCGGACATGCCCTGGTGGAGATAACCATTCACACCGGTTGGCGCCGACAGGTGAGAAGGATGCTGGAGGCGGTAGGATGTCCTGTGATGAGCCTGCGCCGGGTGCAGTTAGGGCCCATCAAGTTGGGGAATTTGCCGCGCGGGAAATGGCGAAGACTGAATCCTGCTGAAGTCCGCACCCTGTGGAAGGCGGTTGCAGAACCCAGGAAGGCTCAGTCCGCCGCCGATCGAGAGCCGGTGCGGACAAACCGTGTTACGCGGCCCGCCCGCAGACAAGATGTACAGACCCGCATACGCCGCGGAGACTTGCCCACCAAAACCCGCACCCGCTGAAGATTCGGCAGCCAGCGCCGCTTTGTCCTCACATGGGAGTGGCTTACATTATGCCCCGTCAGTATCGATTTGCCGCAGACTTCACATTCTCGAGCCATTGTGTTTACCCGTCCAGATCAAATATCAGAAGCCGTCACTCTCACCGCTCACCGTTCATGGCAGCGGGCGTTTCCGGCTCTGGAAATCTCGCCGATTGGCAACTTGACCTTAGAATGATAGCATAAAAGGACGACCCGCACAAATACTTGAAATTGGCGCAATCAGCCCAATCCTGGGTCTAATCCGAGGAAATCCGCCTTGTTCGATCTCCTTGTGAAAAATGTAATGAGAGATGTTCCCGTTCTTTCCCCCATGGACAGTGTGGCGAGAGCTATGGGGCTGATGCAGACACACTCTCTGGCTGCGCTCGTGGTGGTCTGGGAGGGCCGGCCGGTGGGCATCTTCTCTGAGCCGGCGCTGCTGGAATATGAAGAAGGCTTGGTGAAGAAGGACTGGGAATCCCTGCCAGCTCTGCGAGTGGGTGAGGTCATGGCTCCCTCGCCCGCCTCTCTGAGCGAAAAGGAGACACTCTCGCAGGCGGCGGAGGTGTTCCGCGCACACCGGCTGCCCGTCCTTCCGGTGGTGGATGAGAGAGGTGTGTATTGTGGCACCATCTCCCGCCAGGATGTGCTGGCGGCAATCTGCAAGGTGGTATCTCCGGGGCCGCTGGCGGGAATGGCGACTCCGCTGGGTGTGTATTTAACCAATGGTAGGGTGCGGGCGGGAGCCGGAGATGTGGGGCTCTTTCTTACGGGGGTGTTTCTCGCCCTGTTATGGACTCTATCCTCAGGCCTGCTGAATGTGATTTGTTTGGCAGTACAGCAATGGACGCCTCTGCCATTGCTGGCGATACGGGAGGGGCTTGCCACTTTCTTGAATGCGCATTATTTCAGCCATGTCCGCCTCTGGGCAGCCGTCTTTCTCTTCGGCCAGCTCGCAGGCTTCTTCCTGCTCATGCGTCTGCTCCCTCTGGCCGGCACACATGGGGCTGAGCATCAGGTGGTCCACACCATCGAGCAGGGTGAAGAACTCACCCCTCAGGTGGTGCTCTCTCATACTACGGTTCATCCCCGCTGTGGGACGAATCTCGTCGCCATGATGATGGTCATAGGAATGGGAATCTATTACTTCACCATCGTGAAGCCGACGGACGCCTATTCACTGGTCTTCTACGTGTCACTTGTGGTAATAATAGCCTTGCTTCTTCGTCAGCGGATCGGAGCGGTGCTGCAATGGCTGATAACGACACGCCGGCCTTCTGAAAAGCAGGTGGTTGGGGCCATCCGCGTGGGCAAGGAGCTGCTGGAGCGCTGCCAACTGCAGCAAGGGCAGGGAGCGGGATTTTTCGAACGCGTGTGGAATATTGGATTACTTCAGGTGCTGGCGGGAGTGGTCAGCACCGGCTTTGTTTTACAGACAATCGGAGAGTTTCTGGAGAAACGCCTACTGCTGTAGACGGCGGCAATTCTGTTGGAAGTGAGAAAAGACTTATGCCCAAGCAGATACTGATAAACGCTCTGGAGAAGGCGCTCCTGCAGGCACGCCAAAAGGGTCTGCTGAAGAACGAACAGACCGCGGAGATACAAGTTCAGCGCCCGTCAGACGCCTCCTTCGGGGATTATTCTGCAAACCTGGCGATGACTCTGGCGAAAGAGTCCGGATTGCCCTCCAGAAAAGTGGCGGAGATTCTAGTCGCTGAATTGAACCTTCCACCGGAAGTAATTGAGAAGACCGAGATAGCAGGGCCGGGGTTTATCAATTTCCGGGTGAATCCGCAGTGGCTGCAGAAGACGGTGGAAGAGATTCGCCGCAAGGGGGCGGACTATGGAAATTCAGAGACTGGGCAGGGTCAGAGTTTGCAGGTGGAATTCGTCTCCGCCAATCCGACCGGACCTCTTCATGTGGGTCACGGCCGCGCTGCGGCCATTGGTGACTCCCTTGCCCACTTGCTCGCCAAGGTGGGTTATGAAGTGACGCGGGAGTACTACATCAATGACGCCGCCACTTCCACTCAGATTCGCAACTTCGGGGCTTCACTGGAGGCGCGCTATTTGCAGGCACTGGGCAAAGAGGCGAAGATGCCGGAGGACGGCTATCACGGCGAATATGTCTCCGATATCGCCAAAGAGGTTGTTGAAAAAGAGGGTGACCGCTTCCTGGAGATGCCTGCTGAGGAGCGGCTGGAGCAGTTCACCCTGCTTGCGAAACAGAAAATCCTGGAGGGCCAGCGCGCGGATTTGGCGGCTTTCGGGGTGCGCCATGATAACTGGTTCCGGGAGAGCAGCCTCTTCGAGAGCGGCGCGGTGGAGGCCGCCCTCAATCTACTGAGAGAAGGCGGACATACCTATGAGGCGGAGGGAGCACTGTGGCTGCGCTCCACTGATTACGGTGATGAGAAGGATCGTGTGCTGGTGCGGACCACCGGTATTCCCACCTATCTCGCTGCCGACGCGGCCTATCACCACGATAAGTTCATCCGCGGCTTCGACAAGGTTATTGATATCTGGGGACCTGACCATCACGGTTATGTCGCCAGGACGAAGGCGGCGGTTCAGGCCCTGGGATATGACGCGGAAAAACTGGAGATTATCATCCACCAGATCGTGCGCCTTTTCTCCGGTGGTGAAGTGGTGAGGATGTCGAAGCGCGCGGGGGATATTGTGCTGTTGTCTGATGTTTTGTCAGAGGTTGGCGCGGATGCGGCCCGGTTCTTCTTCTTGATGCGCTCCGCGGACAGCCATCTGGATTTCGATTTGGAACTGGCCAAAAAAGAGACGCCGGATAATCCGGTCTATTATGTGCAATATGCCCATGCCCGCATTTGTTCCATCCTGCGCCAGGCGGAGGAGAGCGGAGTAAAGATACCGCAGCCGGGTGAGGCTGATCCGAGCGTGCTGGTTGATGAGCGGGAACTGGCTTTGCTTCGCAAACTCGCCGACTTCCCCGAAGAAGTGGAGAGCGCCGCGGCTTTGTATGAACCTCACCGCATGACCCGTTACGCGCAGGAATTGGCGAACGCCTTCCACCTCTTCTATACCGACTGCCGCGTCCTCAGTGATGACACCAACCTCACCAAAGCCCGCCTGAGCCTGGTGTGCGCCAGCCAAGTGGTGCTGCAAAACTGCCTCGCCCTGCTCGGCATCACCGCGCCGGAGAAGATGTGAGGGAGAGTTGAGAGCCTGCCCTGAGCGACCTGTCCCGAGTGGAATCGAGGGAAGTCGAAGGGTTGTGAGTTCAGAGTTGAGGGTTAGCGCGCCCAAGAAGGCTCAATGCCCCATGTGCGAGTTTCTCATCTCACCTGTGCTATAATCGTCTTGCGGTAGAGAAGATTGCCGAAGGCGGACGGTCAACCGGAGGATGACATGGTTTTCAAGGTGGTGCTTGAACCAAGCGAAGAAGGGGGATACACGGCCATAGTCCCCTCCCTCCCCGGCTGTGTGAGTGAGGGCGAGTCTGTGGAAGAGGCAATGGCCAATATTCGCGAGGCGATAGAGTTATACCTGGAGCCAACTGAGGATACTGATGTCATAAGGGAAGGTGTTGTTGTAAAGGAACTGACCCTGTGAGCAAAGTTCCGAGCCTTCCGTATACTGAGATTGTGCGAGCCCTGCAAAGAGACGGTTGGACAGGGCTTCGCCAACGAGGCAGCCATATACGCCTCCAGAAGACCACAGGGAATGAAGTTCTTAAGTTGACCATTCCCGCCCATAAGCCCGTTAAACGCTCCACCCTTGCCCACATCTTGAAGCAAGCCCGACTCGATGTAGATGAGTTTCTCGACCTGCTCTAGCAGGTCTCGCAGATCTCAGCCTGCGGCTACCAAACGCTCGAAACCGCGCCCGAGAACCTGCTATAATACCAGAGCAGGATCTCACGATTCCGCGAAGAGACCTTGACATGAACAGCAAGCGATGGTTGCTCGTCGGCTTCATCGTGGCATTGACCTTAATCGGGTTCAGCGTGGCGTTGCTCCGCCGGCTACCTGACGAATCTGTCACCTCCTTGCATGCTGTCTCTCCTTCGTCGGTGGTGAATGAATCCTGGAGGTTCACTTCCCCGGATCTTACCTTGTATGGGCCTCTTACCATCTTTGAAGATAATCTTGTCGTTTTGTGCGATAAGTCCGACAAAGAGGATGATGTCGGAGACAGCGTACTAATACTCCTTGATCGGCATACCGGCGAACCTAAGTGGAAAGCATCGCTTGGCGGCCCCAGACACTTCGGCCGACCTCTACTCGTGAATCAGTCAATAGTAGGCACGGTCTCACGCGTCGGCGATTTCGAGGGACCCTTTCGATTGACTGTCTTGAGTATTGATACTGGAAAGGTGCTTTGGACGCGGCCTCTTTCGCATAAAGAAGGGACTGGCCGGCACTCCCTCAGTCTACTGGACGGCCACATTCTCATAACAACACATGATTCAGGGAGCGGATGGCTACCTGGCGCTGACACGACAGACACTCTCGCTTCCTATTCGGCGGAGACCGGTGAGAGAAAGTGGGTGGTGGAGCTGGATGGCACACATGTAGGACCGCCAACAAACCTAGGCAAACGCCTTTTCATTACCTGGGTGTTAGAGAACTCAAATGGCGAGGCTAAGGGAGGCATAGATTGCCTTGATATAGGCTCCGGGAAGCGCCTTTGGAGGCACCTGCTGCCCAGTTCCATTGCGAAAAGGCTTGATCAATTCGGGGATATTAATCCCGCTGCTTCGAGTATGGAGCGAGTGTTTGTGGTTAGCGGGAGCGCAGGCACGACATGCCTCTCTGCAGTTACAGGGGAAACTCTTTGGTACGCCCCTCACCTTCAAGGGCAGCCGCTGATCGTGGCTAAAGAAAGGCTGGTCGGCTCCGCTGGAAGTGTTTTTTCTACAGGAACGCTGCGTGAGCGAGGAGCCATTTGGGCCGCCTCACCGCGTACCGGCGAGTTCCTCTGGTACAGAGAATTGCCTTACCCGGTTAAAGGAACGTCTCTTGGAAAGACGGATGGTCTCGTATATGCTCTCGCCGTGACAAGCGTAGTACGAGAACGCAACCCTGATGTCCACACCAAGATCGTATGGTTTGAAATCGACAATGGCGAGGTAGTTGCAGAATGGTCCTCATCCGCGCTATCGGTTGGTAGACACGATAGGGTCGTTGCTAGCGACAGAGTGTACGTGCCCTTGAGCGAGGAAGGGGTGGTGGCTCTTGAGCTACGGAGAAGTGACCCTTAACCCCTCGCTGACTGACCCGTTCGGCGGCTCCTCGGCGGCTAGTCCTCGCTGATTTTGGGTGGGCCGGATTCGGTGGGATAGCCGGCTTCTATCCAATCTTTGATGCCGCCCTCGTAATCCACGATGTTCGTGTAACCCATCTCTTCCAGGGCCTTGCCGGCGGAGGGGCTTGCGGTACATTCGAAGTTGGCGCAGTAGACGATTATCTCTTTGTCCTTGTCCGGCAAGACTGTGGGAGCCTGCTCCTTTAAGTCTTCCAATGGGATATTGATTGACCCTTTGATACGGGCTTTCATAAAACTCTCCGGGGAAAGGACATATACCACCACAAGATTATCGCCTCTCTCCAATTTCTCTTTGAGGGCTTCCTTTGTGATTGTCTGCATGGCCCGGTTCCTCCCAAGCTTGAGTTGAGACGGGTTTGTCGCTGGTTTATTATGGCAAGGACTTCTGCGGAGCCTTATCACTCGCTTGTTCAGTTTCGAACATAATCCGGAGATTCCGGAGAATTGCGGCCTTTTGAGGACATTAACTGAGATTACAACCGGTATGCAGAGGCTTAGGTGTGGTGATCCGGTCAATAGTAAGAGGGAAAATCCATCGAATAAGGAATTGGGATTAGGTTGGCTTGTGCTCCGCGAAGTTCGCGCACATTGTTAAGCAGTCGCTTATACTGGCTGCGGTTTGAGGTTTGCGACAATACAGCGTAGAAAGGGAATGTGGACTGCACTCCAAGATGGGAAACCACCCCGGATATCAAGTTTCAATAATATACCAAAGGATGAAAGAATGCCTGAGATTCGCGTTGAAGAAGTAGCTGATGCGCCTGTGGAGAAGGTGTATGAGATAGCGAAAGAGATCGAGCGGGCTCCGGAATGGATGCCGGATGTGGAGAGTATTACTGTGCTTTCTCGAGAAGGAGAAGTTGTGACAAGCCGCTGGGAGGGCCGCGTCGAGGAGTTCAAGCGGACACTCAACTGGACTGAGGAAGATAGATGGGATGATGCCCAGCATAAATGCGCCTTTCGCGCCATCGAGGGGGATTGGGATGTGTACGAAGGCGAGTGGGAGTTTATCCCCGAAGGCGAAAAAACTCGTATGCGCATGCGGCTGAATTTCGAATTCAATGTGCCTCTCATCGGCCCCCTCATTAAGGGGCTGCTGAAGAAACTGGTGGAGAAGAATAGCCGGGGGATGCTCCAAGCCCTCGCCAAACGCGCGGCGGAGGAGTAAAGAGAAAACTTCCTGAGGGGGAAGCCACCGGTTTCCCCCTCAGACTCCCCTCCCGGTTTTCTCGGTTTTCTTTTTTTGCGCCTGACTGGCGAAAAAGAAGAAACCAAGCGAAATAGGAGAGGAGTCTTGCTGTCGGCAAGTGGTTCCTAGTATGGAATAATCCCCCTTGGAGTAAATGAAGGTGGCGAAGTTTTCTAACGAATATGATGTGATCATTATCGGCGCGGGGCCGGCGGGGATTTTTGCCGCGCTGGAGTTGGCGAATTGCCCGGATCTGAAGGTACTGCTCTTGGAGAAGGGTGATGATATCGAGGCCCGCGTACAGCGCGCCGAGAGCAACCGCAAGCGGGACAAGGAAACACTGCTGAGCGGCTGGGGAGGTGCGGGTGCTTTCAGTGACGGCAAACTCACCATGTCGCCGGAGGTGGGGGGGCAACTCGCTTCTCTTCTTGACCAGGATGAAGTGGAGCGTCTCTTCGGTGAAGTGGACAGCACTTATCTGCGTTTTGGCGGTCCGGAGCAAATGTATGGGACCGATGACGAGGCCTTGGCGGAGTTGAGCCGCCGAGCAACCCTTGCTGATTTGCATTTGATTCCCACACGTATCCGCCATCTGGGGACAGACCGCTCTCCCGCGGTGCTTACCGAGATGCGCCGCGCACTGGAGGGCAAGGTGGAGATTCGCACCCGCGCCGAGGCGAAAGATATTCTTGCGGAAGATAGGCGCGCGGTAGGTGTTGAGACAGATAGCGGAGAGAAATTAGGGGCGACGTACTTGATAGCTGCGCCGGGGCGAGTAGGCAGCCAGTGGCTGACTCAACAGAGTGAGCGGCTGGGCCTGGCGCGGACCGACAACCCGGTGGATGTGGGAGTGCGGGTGGAAGTGCCGGCCGCGGTAATGGAAGAGATTTGCCGGGTGGCGTATGAATCCAAACTCGTCTTCTACTCGAAATCCTTCGATGACAGGGTGCGAACCTTTTGCATGTGCCCCAATGGCGAAGTGGTGATGGAGTACAATGACGGTGTGATGACGGTTAACGGCCACTCCTACGCCGAAAAGAAGACAGACAATACGAATTTTTCACTTTTGGTAAGCACCGCTTTCACCGAACCTTTCCGGGAGCCGATTGCCTACGGGCGCTATCTGGCATCTCTGGCGAATCTGCTGGGAGGAGGGGTTTTGGTGCAAAGGCTGGGAGATTTGCGGAGTGGACGGCGCTCCACCACCGAGCGAATTGAACACGGGCTGGTGAGTCCTACCTTGAAAGCGGCGACACCGGGTGATTTGAGTTTCGTCCTCCCCTATCGTCACCTCGCCGGCATCTTGGAGATGCTGGAGGCGATGGACAAATTGGCTCCGGGGGTGGCCTCCCGCCATACATTGCTGTATGGAGTGGAGGTGAAGTTCTACTCCGCGCGCCCCAAACTCTCTCCCTGTCTGGAGACCGAGGTGACCAACCTCTTTGCTGTCGGTGACGGTGCAGGTGTTACCCGCGGCCTGGTGCAAGCCTCCGCCTCAGGCCTACTCGCGGCGCGGGAGATACGCTCACGGCTGGGGCGGTAGGGAAGGCACACGAATCAGCCGGTGAGGAGTGTTGTGCCGCCGGTAACTGCAAAATAGATGCCCATTGCGAGCAGGAAGACGGCACAGGCGACCAGCACGATCCGGTAGGATTTGATACTCAGCCAGGAAACCCCTCTTGATACCGCGAAGGCGACCGCCCAGTACCACACCAGATCGGCGAGGATATGGCCCATGTAGAAGGCGCCGACGGCAAAGGGGCTGATTTGCAGGGCTTTGGTGAGAAGAGCCAGCCCGACGGTCACCCACCAGAGGGTCCAGTAGGGGTTGGAAACACTGCAGGCGGCTCCCAGCAGAACACACCGCAGCGCGCCGCCAGTCTGAGGTGCGATATCATGCTCGCCGTCTCTGCGCAGCGCGGCCATCGCCTGTTGGGCGGTCCGGGAGGAGTTGCGCGCCATCCCTGACCCCATCCAGATAAGCACCAGCCCACCGACCAGGCCGATGGTGCCGATTACGGGATTAAGATTCAGCAGACCGCCCAGGCCCAGCGCCACCCCGCTGACGAGGATGAGTTCAAGCAGGGCGTGGCCCAGGATTATCAAGGGACCTGCGAGAGTGCCCTTGCCCATTGCCTCTGTAATAGTCACCGCAAGCAGCGGGCCGGGCACCAGCGCTCCGGAGAAAGCGATGAGGAAGGCCGAGACGAACAGCGCCAGTATTGCGGGAAGATCCTGCATCTACTCATCTATTCGACGCGGCGCGTCATCATCTTTCCGGCTTTCGCGGGGTTGTGACCGATTTTGCTTTACAGGCCTGTACGGGTGTGTTATGATTTTTCGGCTTCCTTGAAATCCCGCGTCGCGTAAGGAGCATTGCGGTGGCCCCGCGCAGCTCGTCTTTTGTTCATCTCCACATCCATTCTGAATACTCGCTCCTCGATGGTACCTGCCGGCTTCGCGACCTCGCCAATAGAACCGCGGAATTGGGCCTTCCCGCGGTGGCGCTCACGGATCACGGAGTGCTTTATGGTCTCATCCCCTTTCAGCAAGCGTGTCAAGAAGCACATGTGAAGCCCATCTTCGGCTGTGAAGTCTATCTGGGATCAGGCAGCCGCCTGGAGCGCTCCGGCAAGCCCACCAATGAGTTGCGCCACCTGCTGCTATTGGCGCAGAACCAGGAAGGTTATCGCAATCTTCTCAGGATCGTCTCTGCCGCCCACCTGGAAGGCTTCTATTATAAGCCCCGCATTGATAGAGAACTGCTTTCTCGGCACCACGAGGGATTGATAGCCGTCTCCGCCTGTCTGCAAGGCGAGATTCCTAATCTACTGCTCCAGGAACAGAAAGAAGCCGCCCGCAAACTGGCAGGCGAGTATCGGGAGATCATGGGCGCGGAGAACTTCTATCTTGAACTCATGGATCACGGTATTCCCGCGCAGAAGAGAGTGAACCCGCTGCTGGTGGAACTCGCCCGCGAGATGGAGATTCCCCTGGTGGCGACCAATGATGTTCACTATCTGCGGCAATCCGATGCCGAGGCCCATGATGTGCTGCTCTGTATACAGACCAACTCCGCCAGGGATGATCCCAAGCGGCTGCGTTTCCATGGGGATCAGTTCTACTACAAGACGCCGGAGGAGATGGAGGCGCTTTTCTCAGAGACGCCGGAGGCTTTGTCGAACAGCCTGCGGATTGCAGAGAGGTGTGATGTCACCATACCCACGGGCGGGATGATTCTGCCTGAGTATCCGGTGCCGGAAGGGCACACAATGGATTCCTATCTGCGGCAGATGTGCCTGGAGAGGCTTCCTCAGCGCTTCCCGAACCCGAAGCCGGAACTGAAACGCAGGCTGGAAAAGGAACTGGGTATCATCTCCAAGCGGGGTTTGGCCGCCTTCTTGCTCATAGCCTGGGATTTGATGGAATTTGCCCGCAAGAACGATATCCTGGTGGGGCCAGGGCGAGGCTCCGCGCCTGGCGCGCTGGTGTTGTATGTCCTGGGAGTGACCGAAGTCAATCCCATCCGCTTCGGGCTTCCCTTTGAGCGCTGGACGAACCTGGAGCGCATCTCACTGCCTGATATTGACTGTGATTTTGAGCCCGCCCGCCGCGAAGAGGTTATCGAGTATGCGGTGACCCGGTACGGACCGGAGCGGGTCGCGCAGATAATCACCTTTGGAACGATTGGGGCGAGACAGGCGCTGCGAGACGCGGGCCGGGTGCTGCGGGTGCCGATTCCGGAGGTGGACAGGATCTGCAAGCGGATCGGGCCCATGCAGTCACTCTCTGAATTCCTGGGCGAGGACGCGGAGATGCGTGAGGAGGTGGAGAGCAATCCCTCTCTGCACAAACTGATGGACACCGCGCGCACCATCGAAGGGCTGGCTCGACACGCCTCCACACATGCCGGAGGGGTGGTGATTTCCCGGGAGCCTTTGACTGAACTCGTCCCTCTCCAGCGGATTATAGGCGGGAATGGAGCAAAGGAGGGCCGTAAGGAGGCAAAAGACGAGAAGGTCCCCTTGCGGGTGATGACACAGTTCGATATGGACTCCATCTCCGCGGTGGGAATTCCCAAGATGGACGTGCTGGGGCTGCGCACACTTGGGGTATTGAGGGAGACCTTGAGGCTGGTGGAGAAGAGCCGAGGGTTGAAACTCGATTTGGCCTCACTTCCACTGGATGACCGCACCACCTTTGCACTTCTGGGCCGGGGAGAGACGAATGGTCTGTTCCAGTTGGAATCCGCGGGAATGAAACAGGTGCTGTGTGACCTTCGCCCCGACCGCTTCGATGACATCGTGGCAGTGGTCGCCCTCTACCGTCCTGGCCCGATGGCGCAGATACCCAATTATATCGCCGGCAAACACGGCAAGCGAGAGATCACCTATCTCCATCCCGCGCTGGAGCCGATCTTGGCGGAGACTTATGGGATCATCATCTATCAGGAACAGGTAATGGAGATTGCGCGGCAATTGGGCGGCTTCTCCATGGG
>WVXJ01000104.1:87029-88809 GCA_011773575.1 Armatimonadota bacterium
TGCGCGGCGCAAAGACGAAGGAAGTCCCTGAGAAGGTGGCGAGACAGGTCTTCAAGCAGATGAGCGATTTCGCCGGCTATGGTTTCAATAAGGCGCACTCCGCCTGTTATGCGCTCAGCGCCTATCAGACGGCCTATCTGAAGGCGAACTTCCCGGCGGAGTATATGGCCGCTCAACTCTCCAGTGTGATGGACAACAAGGATAAGTCAACCGCGCTGATACAGGAATGCCGGAGAATGGGCATAGAAGTGCTGCCACCGGATATCAATGAGAGTGTAGAAGGCTTTGCAGTGGACAAGGGCCGCGTCCGCTTTGGCCTGGCGGCGATAAAACATCTGGGCGGGAATGCCATCTCCGCCATCCTCTCTGTGCGGGAGGCGGGAGGCGCTTTCCAGGGTTTCGATGATTTCTGCCGGCGTGTACCGCCGGGTTCAATCAATCGCACGGGTATGGAAGTGCTGGCGAAGTCGGGGGCTTTGTGCAGTCTGGGGATGACGCGAGCGGGAGTACTTGAGGCATTGGCGGCGGGTTTGGCTCCGGGCAAGGCCTCGCTGGTTCCTGCGGGCCAGGAATCACTTTTCGGAGAAGAAGCCCTATCTCCCGCGCCGGGAATGACAACCAGTCTGCCGGGCGCTGATGTGCCGGAATTCCCCCGCCTGGAACTGCTCACTATGGAGAAGGAGCTATTGGGGCTGTATCTCTCCGACCACCCTCTCAATTCGGTGAAGGACGCTCTTGAGCGATTTACCACGGTCATGGTGGAAGGTCTTTCGGAATGTGATGCAGGAGAAGTGATCCTGGGCGGCATAATCACCGCTATGCGCCGCCACACGGATCGCTCCGGCCGCGCCATGGCCTTTGCCACTTTGGAGGATTTCACCGGCGCTGTGGAGATGACGATTTTCGCAGACGCCTTTGAGCGCTGTCGTCAGGCTCTGGAGGTGGAAGCCATCGTATTCGTGCGGGGCCGCGTGGAATCGGGCGCGCGCAATGCAGAAGGAGGCGGGGAAGCACCGCCGCGCGTTGTGGCGAATGACATCGTGCTCATCTCCGATGTCAAAGGCCGGGAGCGGATCAAGCGTCGCAATAATAATAATTCGGCCGCTTCCCGGCCTCGCAGAAACCGCAATGGGAACAGAAGAGAACCGATGGCGGCTGCGCCGCCGGCCTCTTCCGGTCAAAAAACCGGAACCGTTCATATCCGCCTATCGGCCTCTGCTGAGAAGAACCCGCCTGAGTCACTGCGGGCAAGCCTGGATCAGATAAAGCAGGTAATAGGAGGATATCACGGCTCCGCCCCTGTGCTGCTCCATCTGGATTCCGGCGCGGGACAGCGGATACTCAGACTGGGCCCCAGTTTCAATGTGCAGCCGGATGATATGCTTATACACCGGCTGGAAACGCTCCTGGGTAAAGAGAAGGTGTGGCTGGAGGGGAGTTGAGAGGAGATGGCAGGAGCGCTGCTCCTGCCCTACGAGTGGCATGAACACCTATACGACCAACAAGCAGACGATCGAGGAGATTGCGGCGGCGATTGCCCCCGGCGCACCGGAAGATCTGGAGGAGAAAGACGCTCGGGTAAGAGAGATTGTGGAATCGGTTCGGCAGCGGGGTGATGAAGCGGTCTGCGAATATATCCAGCGCTTCGATGGGGTGACGCTGACGCCGGCCCAGTTGAAGGTTGAAGAAAAGGAGTTTCGCTTCGCTCGTTCCCACATAGATGATGGCTTCGCGAAGGCCCTGGAGCAGGCCGCGCATAACATTCGCCGCTTCCATGAGA
>WVXJ01000044.1 GCA_011773575.1 Armatimonadota bacterium
CAGGATAGCTAGCCTCGCCTCTGGCGTGGTTGGGAACCCTTTTTTTTGAGCTATCTTGAAAACCTGTCTCCTAGCCTTCACGGGGTATATGGTTGCTTTGGGTTCGAGTTGGCATCTTCGATCTAGGAGGGTGGAGAGGCCCCTGACGTAGCGATAGTCGTAGCCCAAGTCCTCCAGCCCGCTCACGGCTTCGTTTAGTTCACCTTTCGTCTTCCCCACGTAATCTCGATAGGTTTGGGTAAGNNCCACGTAATCTCCATAGGTTTGGATAAGCAGCCTTGCGACCTCAATATTTGCCCTGCTCAGATTGGCGTAGACGGGTCTTATCTTGTCTCGCCACCTCCTAGTGATCAGCAGACTGCTGGGCAACAAAACAGGTTCCTCCTATCTGTGTCTCCTCTGGCTGATCCGTGTCTCCACAGTTTCTCGGGCCACGATCTCGATGAGTTTGGCCTGCTTCCCGGGCGTCTTCCTCAAGATTCTTCCCAAGCGTTGGATGTATTCTCTGCTGCTTCCCGTTCCGCCGAGGATGAATCCTATTGAGGCATCTGGGACGTCGACGCCTTCGTCCAAGACTTGGCTGGTTACAATAGCCCTGTACTGTCCCGCCTTGAACTTTTCTAAGATTTCTTTTCTCTCCTCCCTCGGTGTCTGATAGGTTATGGCAGGAACTAGGAAGCGGCGGCTTATACGGTAGACCAACTGGTTGTAACGGGTGAATATCAGGATCTTCTCTTCGCCGTAGGCGTTTAGGAATTCTCCTAAGGCGTTGATTTTGGCCTCTGAGTTGAGGGCCGTCTTCAATGCCCTGTTCCTGGCCAAGAGAGCCTCCCTGGCCTCGGGGTCGATCCCGGTCCTCATGATGAACCTTCGGAAGTCCTCTGGACTCCTTAACACCACCCTCTTCCGCCTTAAGTAGTTAATGAAGAGATCATAGTTCCTTCGGTAAAGCTTCTGCTCATCCGTGGTTAGATCCACAAGAATCTTCTCATGAGTGTAAGGAGACAGATGCCTTCCGGCTAAGGCGTCCACCTCAAGCTGGTAGACGCGACCACCCACTAATCGCGGCAAGTCATAATGACCACCATCCTCTCTTTCGTAGGTAGCCGTGAGGCCCATCCGGTAGGGCGCGATGTACATCTCAGCTATCTGGCTGTAGCTCGGAGCTGGCAGGTGATGCACCTCGTCGAAGATCAAGAGCATGAACCTGTCT
>WVXJ01000049.1:0-1279 GCA_011773575.1 Armatimonadota bacterium
GGTCGAAAGATCGTTGGCTGATCTCCGGTGTGGTAGTATATGTCGCGGTTCAGATATATGCCTTCATCGTGTTGATCCCGGCCGGCATGACCGGTGAGTTCGAAATGTTATGGTTTGTCGTCTTTCTCCCGGGACTTATCATTGCTACTTTGGCGGGATTGTCTGCGGCCACTTACGGCATTGCTCTCCACGGCCGGCGCTTTGGGCTCAGATGGGGCTTTCTCCATTTTGACGCCGCTGCCATAGCCTTCGCGATCAGTCTCATCGCAACCGAGACATTCAGGTTTGAACGTTCCTTATTCGTAATATGCCTTCCCGCTTCGGTCGGGGGTGTTATGGTCGCTACGTGGCTGATGACAAGGCTGGAGAAGCCTACCGAACAGGTTTAGAACCACCGCGATTCAAATCCTCCCCTACCCCTCCCTTCTCCTCCACACCATCCAAAATGTTGACACTGCTGCCGGGATATGAAATCATATCGCCGATCGCGGAGAAGACCCCGAGGAGAACCAATGACGCGCATCATTGGCATCATTCCGGCACGCTGGGCATCTACCCGCCTGGAGGGAAAGGCGCTGGCGCCAATCGCCGGCAAGCCCATGATCCAGCATGTATATGAGCGGGCTCGTCAAGCGCCCTCTCTGGAACGGCTCCTGGTGGCAACTGATGATGAGCGCATCTTTCAGGCTGTGGTTGATTTTGGCGGGGAAGCGAAGATGACCAGCCCTCATCATCCCAGTGGCACCGACCGCGTGGCCGAAGTGGCGGTAAACCTCGATGCAGATATTATCGTCAACATTCAAGGGGATGAGCCTCTCATTGAGCCTTCGAATATAGAGGCCGCCCTCGCCCCCATGATTCCTGACCCGACAATCCCCATGGGCACACTGCGAGTCCGCATCAGTGATGAAGCGGAACTTCACGACCCTGCGATCCCCAAGGTGGTAGTTGACCGGCAGGGGTTCGCGCTCTATTTCTCTCGATTCGCGATTCCGTTTGTTCGAGATGAAGGCACTCAGGCGCCTTTTTTCCGCCACATCGGGCTCTACGCATATCGCCGTGATTTTCTCCTCAAGTTGGCAACACTTGCACCTACACCGCTGGAAAAAGCCGAAGCATTGGAGCAGTTGCGCGCCCTGGAACACGGACATCGCATCATAGTCAGTGAAGTGGCGGAGGCCGCCACCGGTATTGATACGCCGGAGCAACTTGAGAAGATCAGATGCCTGCTGGAAAATCCCGAAACACAGGAGGAAGAATGCCGGAGGTGAAGATCGGT
>WVXJ01000049.1:1376-2277 GCA_011773575.1 Armatimonadota bacterium
AGCTGGATATTCAAAGGTTCGTTCGATAAGGCGAACCGCACCTCTGTGGAGTCTTATCGCGGTCCCGGCCTCCAAGAGGGGCTGGGGATTTTGTCAAAGATAAAGGCGGCCTTCGAGGTTCCTGTACAGTCCGATGTGCATGAAACCGGCCAGGTGGAACGAGTTGCTGAAGTAGCGGATGTAATCCAGATTCCCGCGTTTCTCTGCCGACAAACTGATCTACTTCTTGCCGCGGCGAAAACGGGCCGTGCAGTAATGGTCAAGAAAGGCCAGTTCCTTGCCCCTGAGGAAATGCTCCAGGTCAAAGAGAAGGTTTTCTCCTGTGGAAACGAGAATCTGATTTTCTGTGAGCGCGGTACCAGTTTCGGCTATCAGCGGCTGATAGTGGACATGCGCGGACTTGAGATCATGCGCGGGCTTGGCTGCCCGGTCGTACTCGATGCAACTCACAGTACCCAGTTGCCGGCGGCGGCGGGCAAAACCAGCGGCGGTGAGCGGGAATTCGTTCCCGGACTGGTCCGTGCGGGCACTGCGGTAGGGATAGACGCGCTCTTTCTGGAAGTACATCCACGCCCGGCTGAGGCGAAGTCCGATCCGGCCACCTCCTGGCCCTTGGCGGAGCTTCCTGACCTGCTCAAACAGGCGAGTGAGATAGATAAATGTCGAAGAGGGATAATGAAATGACGCAAACAGAAGCAGACTTCCTGCGTTTGGCAAAAGAAGCGCTGGATACCGAAGCACAGGCGGTTTCCTCCCTCAAGACCAGGCTGGACAGTCAATTCGTTCGCGCCGTACAACTCATCTTGGATTGTGAGGGACATATCGTCGTGACCGGAATAGGAAAATCCGGTCATATCGGCCGCAAGGTTGCAGCAACTCTCGCCTCCACCGGAAGTCCCGC
>WVXJ01000049.1:2392-2642 GCA_011773575.1 Armatimonadota bacterium
CGCCATCCTGCCGGCGATCAAGCGGCTCGGGGTGCCCATTATCGCCATTTGCGGCAATCCTGGCTCCGAACTGGGGCACCGTGCAGATGTGGTCCTCGACATCTCCGTGGAACGAGAAGCCTGTCCGCTAAATGTTGCCCCAACCGCCAGCACGACCGCCATGCTGGCGATGGCGGATGCCTTGGCCGTCGTCGTAATGCAAGCGCGCCGCTTTACGGAAGACGATTTCCAGAGGCTGCATCCTGCAGGC
>WVXJ01000231.1:0-904 GCA_011773575.1 Armatimonadota bacterium
GTGGTTCAGATAGGCTTGAATGGCTTGTTCCCAGCGGCCCTGGGCGGAGAGGATGGCTTCGACAGCCTCTCTTACCGCGCCATTGCCGCCGGTCCTGATGGAAATCCAGTGGGCGGCTTTCTTCACATCATTCACAGCATTTGCCGGTGCCAGAGCGGCGCCGGCTATCTGCATGGGGGGGAGATCATTCAGGTCATCACCCATGTAGGCCACCTCAGACAAATCCCACTGGCGGCGCTTGGCAAGTTCCTGAAGCGCCTGCCCTTTATCGGCCGCGCCGCGAACAATTTCCTTAATGCCCAATTCCTCGCCCCGCCGCGCCAAAGCGGCAGTCAGGCGTGCGGAGACAATGGCAACTTCAAGTCCCACGAGGCGGGCGGCGACGATTCCGAGTCCGTCCTGGATAGAGAAACGGACCAGCGGCTGGCCGTCTTCCAAATAGAGCAGGGAACCATCGGTGAGAACGCCGTCGGTATCCAGGACGAGTGTCTTTATCTTTGCCAACCTTGTCTGAGCATTGTCCATTAAACGATACCGGCGCGAAGTAGGTCTTTCAGGTTCAATACGCCGAGCGGCCGGCCCTCTTCATCCAATACCGGCATTTCGCCGATTTGAGACTTCTCCATCACCAGCAGTGCCTCAGTTGCCAGTTGGGAGGGAATGGTGGTCTTGGAAGTTCGCGTCATTGCCTCTTTGGCCGCGCTCTTAAGGCCCTCGGGGTTAGACAGGAGGTGACGGCGGATGTCGCCATCAGTAACAATCCCCAGAAGCTTCCCCTGCTCATCCACCACACAGGCGGAGCCTGCATGGGCGGAGGTGATGGCGAAGAGAACCTCCTGCATGGGTGTGGCTTCCTTGACCATAGCAAGCCCGTCGCCTGTCCGCATGAGATCACCGGCTCGCA
>WVXJ01000231.1:1026-1291 GCA_011773575.1 Armatimonadota bacterium
CAGGATTGCCGCAAATGGCGATAATGGGCACCCCGAGCCGCTTGATCGCCGGCAGGATGGCGCCGAGTTCCTCGGTGTCACCTCCATAGGAGAGCGCAATCAGGACATCATTCTCCACCACCGCTCCAAGGTCACCATGCACCCCTTCCGCAGGGTGGAGGAAGAGCGCGGGACTTCCGGTGGAGGCGAGAGTTGCTGCAACCTTGCGGCCGATATGACCGGATTTTCCTATTCCGGTCACGACGATATGTCCCTCACAATCCAA
>WVXJ01000170.1:0-572 GCA_011773575.1 Armatimonadota bacterium
CCCTCTGCCAGGGTGGGAAAGGCGAGAATCCGCGAGTTCGCGTAGAAATGATTCCGCAAGACCTGGGGAGCGACATAGGGGTGGTGTTCAACCCAATCGGGCAGGTCCGTTCCATCGAACCCGATCATTATGAGCCGCTCTTTGCCTTTGCCGATCCGCCTCCATGCCTCCAGCAGCACCTCTCCACCTTTGCGTCTGAAATCCCGGCCCACAAAGAGCACACCGGCTTTGTGAATTGACTCAGTGGACGAGCGCAGGGGAACATCAACGCCAGGCGGAATAACTGCGATTCTGTCCGGCCTCTTGCTGCCGTTCAGGTGAAGACTGCGCGCATACTCAGACCAGACAATGAGGCGGCTTGCGTTCCGCACATTGCTGCAGGCGTCATATATGCCAAAGAGGCGGAAAATTCGCTTCAATCGTCGGTGGTAGCGTCTTGTCTTCTCTCGCCCCCAGCCCAGATAGTCGGCGCAATTCGTTGGACCATATGAACTCGTTCCCAGAATCAGCGGCCGCTTGGAGATTGCGCCCCCAAGCCTCACATCAAAACCGTGAACATGGACGAGATCGAA
>WVXJ01000170.1:731-2970 GCA_011773575.1 Armatimonadota bacterium
CAGTTGTACTTCTCCAGCACCTTCAAGCGGCCCTTTGCGCCCATCTCCCGCGCCTTCTGCGGGTCTCCAAGCAAATGGAGGACAGTCTCGGCAATATCGGAGGGCTCCTGGGCCGTCAGCAGGCCGTCCTCGCCCTCCTCGATCACCGCCCGCTCCACAGGGATATCAGCGGCGATGACCGGCTTTCCTGCGCCCCAAGCCTCCAGGAAGATGTGGCCGAAACTCTCTTTTGTTGAGGGGACACACAGCAAGTCACAATCCGCCAAGGCCTCAGACTTCTCTTGTACATTAATCGTCGGCAGTTCCAGGATACGACGCTCCCCTCTCCATCCCATGAAATCCCGCTGAGATTCAAGAGTCGGGGGACCTATGAAAACAAAACTTGCATGGGGCTGTTTGCGCCACACGTCAGGTGCCGCCGCCAGCATTTGACGATAGCCCTTGTAAGTCTCTTTGCGGCCGATAAAGAGGACGATAGGCCCATCAATTTTGTGGCGAGCGCGGAAACGGTTTGCTCCCTGTGAAGGCGCGATGGTGTGACCGATACCGGTAACCTCGATTCTGTTCTCAGGTACACCGACAGAGGCGATCCAATCCCGCTCCACTGTTGTAAGAGCGATAACTCCATCCGCTTGCAGGAGGACATCACACATGGCGGACGCCTCCTCCTCTCCGTGCAAGTGCGGGGTAATGACGAAGGGAACCCCCTGACTGCAAGCGATCTTCGCCGTAAGCCTCACCAATGACATTGACATCGCCGGAAGAGTATGAACCAATTGTGCGCGGCTGATCAGCTCCTCTAATTCGGCGCCGTAGGCGATCTTGAATAATGCCTGCTGAATCTTGGGCAGGCAGCTCCTACAAGCTAGCTGTATGTATGCCTCCAAGAACAAGCGCCTTGGTCCCGACGCGTGGAGAAGGCGCGCATCTACCTGGCCGTCCAGATAGGCCGAGGGTCGCGGCTGCTCTCTCAGCCTCCCCAGAAAATCAGGGTCATTATTATTGACCAGAGAGGCTACAGACACCTCATTAGACGCCGCCAGCCGCCAGGCCACTTCTCTAACTAGAGACTCAGCGCCTCCGACAGCGGG
Source organism: Armatimonadota bacterium (assembly GCA_011773575.1). Lineage (GTDB taxonomy): Bacteria > Armatimonadota > Hebobacteria > Hebobacterales > WVXJ01 > WVXJ01. Next base: position 1,823 of record WVXJ01000170.1, read on the forward strand.
CCAATAGCGTCCGATAGTGAAAAGAATATGCATCTGTTCCTCAGACCATTACTGATTCCGGGATTCCCGCCACTTGACGGCACAGGGAAAGGATTTCAAGGGCCGCGGTGTGCCAAGAGAACTGGCTCGCCCGAGCGATTCCCTGAGCGCTCAATTCCCGGCAAAGTTCCGGCTCTTGTGCCACTCTGAGCATCTGCGCGGTTAACTCCTCTGCATCCTCGGGTTCCACGCAGAGGGGGACATCAGAGCCCACCTCCCGCAAAGCCCCGGCGCGGGAACAAATCACAGGTATGCCGCAGGCCATCGCCTCCAATACCGGTAAACCGAAGCCTTCATAGAACGTGGGAAAGATCAGCGCCTGTGCTCCACTGTAAAGCGCCCTAAGGTGCTCATCCGACACCGCCCCGGTAAAGATCACTTGGTCAGAAATGCCCAACTGTTCAATCAGCCCGCGAGTCTCCTCCGAGCAGTTTAAGCGGCTTTCCACCACCACCAGCCCGTAATCGGCGCGGGACTGTTCTCGCATTCCGGCGAAAGCGCGGAGAGTGGTGCGAAGGTTCTTGCGCCAGTCATAGCCGCCGATAGTCAGAAAATAAGGAGATGAGATTCCAAATTCTGACCACACCCTGCTGAGCTCGTCTACATCATCAAGGGGAGAGAAAATGGAATCAACACCGGGGTAGACTACTCTTACACTTTCCTCTTTCACACCGAGATGAGAACAAACGCTGGCCTTCGTACTTTCGGAGTCAGCGATAATGGCGGCAGCGCTGGTTAGCAGTTGACACTGCGCCTGATACAAAGCCGAGTCGGCGAACTGCGGATAGTGTTCCGGAAAAAGCAGTGGGATCAGATCATGTACAACTACGATCAACGGACAGGGTGACTTGCGCGGGATGGCACAGACCGCTTCCGCGCCGGGCCCTTGTGGAAACAACATGGCGTCCAGCCTCAATCGGCGGATTCGCCGTGGCAAAGAGATTCCGGTGGCGATCTTCACCGAAGTCGCGCGCAAACCCGCGTGCAAGGGTATCGGCGCGGCATGAAGCCTGGGCAGCCCGGCCTCGTCACTTATCCCCGGCTGTCCCTCCAGGTAGAAGAGCCAAGTCTCCTCCTGTCCCGCGGCGGAAAGGTGGAAGAGAAGATTG
>WVXJ01000170.1:3005-3815 GCA_011773575.1 Armatimonadota bacterium
GAAATTGAAATCCCGCCGCACCGTCTCCAGGGCTGCTTGCGCCAAAGTGTGCCTCAGGCCCTGATTCCAGATGAGGGCCACGATCTTTTCCGCCAGTTCCTCTGGACTATCGGGAAGACATAGCAAACCGTTCTCACGATCACGAATAACTTCCGGAGTGCCTCCGGTGGCGGTCGCTATTACCGGCAGGCCCGCCGCCATCGCCTCCAGGAGAACTATCGAAAAAGGCTCCTCCCAGATTGAAGGAAAGAGAAAGACATCATACTGCCGGCAAAACTCGGTGAGCCGCTGTCGCGGCTGTGCAGGAAGTAACCTCACATTGCTGGAGAGGCCTTTTTCTTCAACCAATTCTCGCAGTGCCAGCAGATAACCTGGCTGAGGCGTGGTTCCCGCCAGGGTGAGAGAGATATTTCGACAGTCCATTTTCTTGCTTAGTAGGCTCAAGGCCTCGACTGCGATATGCGGGCCCTTATGGGGGACGATCTGGCCCAGATAGAGCAAGGAAAGCCTCCCATTGGCACCGCTGCCGTCTGGAGCGCGAAGAACCGGGGGTCGGACACCCCAGCGAATCACCTCCGCGCGACCCACCTGGAGGCCGTTGGAAGTCAAAGATTTTCGCAGGAAGTCACTCATGAACTGACAGGTGTTAAAGTGCTTATCAGGCATGTGGAAGCACAGCCTTTGCCCGGCCGCCCTTTGCAGCAAGCCGACGAGGTTCGTCTTGATGGCGCGTTTCAAAGCCCGCTTCGGCCGGCGGCACCAGAAGTGGAGCCAGGGATCACCACCCAACCGCCCGGGCCACTCATCCGA
>WVXJ01000170.1:3911-4107 GCA_011773575.1 Armatimonadota bacterium
GAGCCGGCGGTGAACAGCAATGGAACCTGTCCCTGTTTGGTGCTCCTCGATCACCTTACCGTTGCCGTAGGTGCTGGTGAGGACACAGACCTCGTGACCTCTGGCGACAAGACCTTCCAGCACATCACGGCAGCCCTGCTCATAGCCGCCTATGACATGAGGAGGATAGAGATTGCTGACAGCCATAATCCGCATA
>WVXJ01000170.1:4176-5147 GCA_011773575.1 Armatimonadota bacterium
TGGGCTTCCGCGCGCGCCCGACCCGCGAGGCCCATCTCCGCTCTCAGCGCAGGGGACTCCATCAGCCTCTGCAGAGCCGAAGCCAACTCAGTTGCGCTCCCCGGTTCCACCAGAATCCCTTCCACTCCATCACTTACCATCTCCGGTATTCCCCCACAGCGGCTGGCAACCAGGGCGCACCCCTGGGCCATCGCCTCTAGGCACACGGCCGGGCTGTTTTCCCATCGGGAAGGTACTACGACTACGTCGGCCTGTCGGTAGGCCTGATCCAACTCCGCTCCTTCAAGCCGTCCGACCATCTCGATGTTCCCGTTCTCGCCGAGCTTGCCCTTGCCAGTCCATACACATCTCTCTCCCGCGCCTACCAGCCGCAAGTTCCAGCCGGTGTATTTTGGGGCCACTTCTCTGAATGCCCGCAGCAGGACATCAATTCCCTTGCGTTCTTCCAGTCGCCCGACAAATAGAATCGTTCCGCTGCGGCCATTTCCGCCGCTTCCAGGTGAATCGGCGGGGCGGTATCGCTCCACATCCACCGGACAGGGCACAACCTCGGGTTCTTTCTGGAGTCTCCATCCCCGCATTCCCAGTTCGCCCAGATACCTGTTCAAACTCACTACCCGCCCCGCCCGTCGTACGCTTGTGCGCTCCAGCCACGAGAGCAACCTCAAGTCTCTGGGGCGCAATTGCTGGCCGTTATGGCGGTCACATAAAGCCATGGGCCCGTGAAGTTTTATCACGAGCCGGCTTCCTTGTCGCAGACTCCAGAAGAAACCATCCCCTCCATGTTCCGGCGCTTCCACCACCTCCGGCGCAATCTCCTTTGCTTTTCTGGCAGCAGCCAGACTCCACAGCAGATGAGGCGCAGCTTGGGGGAAGAGACGCCCCAATATCTTGCCAAGGCCGGGTGTGCGCAGGGCCGCCATCCCGATCCGGTGCACCCACACTCCTTCCTGGAACTTGGTGGATTCTGA
>WVXJ01000126.1:0-308 GCA_011773575.1 Armatimonadota bacterium
TGGCGCGGCAGCCGGATGTCGGTTTCGACCTGTGTGGAGATACGATTCACGATATTGCCGCCCGCGTACCTGGCGGTCCGCCTGATCTCATGCTGGTCTGGGAGCCGGGCTGGCAGGCGCTGCCGCGTGCAATTGAAGAAGCCCCCTTTCCAGTGGTGGCACTGCTGAGCGACTGGAACCTCACATTGAGACCTCAGGTTGGGATGCTTGATGCCTTAGATTATATATTTACAGATCGTCCGGGTGTAGATGTCATCAAGCGGCTGGGGCATGAGCATGTAGAGTATTGGCCCATGTGGGGTCATGAT
>WVXJ01000126.1:332-2041 GCA_011773575.1 Armatimonadota bacterium
AACCTCAGCCATGAGGTTCAAAGGGAACGGGCACGTTGGCTCTACAGGCTTGCCAAGATGGGCGACCGCTGGCAGATTCGAATCGCCGGCGGCGTGTATGGTGAAGACTATGTGCGGATGCTTAACCAGTCCAAGATAACCTTCAATCGCAGCATTCGCAGCGAGTTCAATATGCGCTGCTATGAGGCCGCCGCATGCGGTTCTCTTCTCTTCTATGATGAAGAGAATCAGGAAGTGCGGGATTACTTTGAAGACCGCGTCCACTGTGTGCTTTACAATGACAGCAACTTTGAAGAATTGCTTGAGCATTATCTGACCCATGACGAGGAGAGAGAAGCCATCACCGCGTCTGCGCATAAGAGGGTGGGGGAGATAGCGCAGCCGCAGGCGCTGCTGAAACTGCTGGGACGAGTAGAAGAACTCGGCTTGCTCAACGGGAATCGCCCGACGCGGCCCTATGTCAACCTGCCGTTTACGGAGCGGCGCAAACGCCATGCGCGGCAAATCTTCCACACCATGACATCATCCAACCTCTCCCTTGCCACAAATTGGATAAGTGAGGCTATGCGCCAATCGCCTGATGATCCCTCACTGCTCAATGACTACACGGTTATGGCCGCCTACTTGGCGGAGGCGGAGAGAGATAATTTCATCCAGGGCTATGAAGCCGCCGAAGCCGCTATGGAGATGGGCCGGCGGGCCATAAAGGCGAACCCGAAATCAGCGCTTGCACATATCAACCTTGGCGAGATCTGCAGACGTCATCGCTGCTTACAGGAGGCGCAGGAGCATTTCATGGCCGCCCTCAGTATCCTGGAGGAGGGCGATACCGGCGCAAATGATCTGCTTGAACTACACTTCCCATTCGAGCACGACCAGTTCCGCACCCAATATGAGACGCTTTATGCCGTCTTCGCCGGAGATGATGAGAATCTGCGATTGGCGCGGCGATGTCTTCTGATCTACCAGGCGGGTATGGCGCTGGGCGAACTGGCGGAGGTGCAGGGCAGTTTTAAGCAGGCGGGACAGGCTTATCAGACGGCAGCATTGGCGCGGCCGGACCTTGGAAGGGCGCGAGCGGCATTGGCTCGCTGTGTCGAGAGACTCGGGCAGATTGACGACGCGCTGGAGCAATTACAGATAGCCTTCACGACCGATCCTTTCTTGAGTGACGAATGGTTCACTTATGCTGATCTGCTGATTGCCCGCGGACGACATGAGGAGGCGCAAGAATTTCTCGAGGAGAGAATCACGGTGGTTCGCAGTGTGCCGTCACTCTCTTACCTGGAACAGCCGCTGCAAAAGCGGCTGCTGAGTCTGACTGATGTCGAGGCCGGGATGATCAAGGAGCCGGTCAGCGTGTGATTCGCATCAGTCTATTGAGTCTGCCTTGAACCAGAACGGAAGCAAGGAGTAGAGCGTGGTCCTCTTCTTCAATTTGAAATGTTGGGAGAGCGTATTCCCTATAATGTCGAATCTGGCACTGAGCATGCAGCAGCGTGGTGTCGAAACACATCAGATAATGTGCCCACCTGAATGGAAATGCGATGCCCTGCGGCCCGTCAAACCTGATCCTCCGAATTGCCGGTGGGGGCGTCAGAGACTTGAAGGCAATCTGCGTGAGACGGACATACCCTATTCCACCGCAGACGAATACAGTGATCCTGAATTTTGCCACAAGGCCACCCAAATCGCGCAATCTCTTGCCA
>WVXJ01000126.1:2133-2767 GCA_011773575.1 Armatimonadota bacterium
TCGTCATCTGGGGCGGTACCTTTTATGCAGAGCGCATTGCGGGCATTCTCGCGACACGTCGCGGCATCCGCGTAATCGCAATTGAAAACACCGCTTTTCGTGATCGCATCTATGTTGACACTGCCGGTGTCACCGGCAACCGCCACACCGCCGCTCATAACTGGCACTGGCTGGAAGCGCGTTCTCTCTCGGATGACGAAAAACGGCAATTGCATGATTATCTGGAGGCGGTCCATGGCGGGGGGGCGAGTTGGATACCTCACCCGGAAGCCGCCGGACGGAATGAGATATGTAGTTTTCTCGGTATTGAATCTGAACGAAAACTGGCGCTTCTCATCGCCCAGGTTGCGGTTGACAGTGTGGTATTGATGGATTCACCCATCTTCCCCGATATGCGTGAATTCATTACGGCCACTGCCGAGATTGCCTCGCGCCATCCGGACTATCATCTCGTCGTCCGCCTGCATCCGGCCGAGAATATGTGGCATGACAACCTTACTTTGCGGCGTTTGAAGGATTGGCAGCCCCCTCAGAATTGTTCTATCGTCCATTCACAGCAACTCAACACCTATGACCTGATGCGGGAAAGCGAATTGGGCATAACCCTGTGTTCGCAAGCGGGGCTGGAAATGCT
>WVXJ01000126.1:2840-3024 GCA_011773575.1 Armatimonadota bacterium
TTCTTGAAAACGCTCTGCGGGAGGGGCGGCTTGATGAACAGCAGCGCGAAGGTGTCGAGAAACTGCTCTATTACATGATATTCGAGTACCTCGTTCCATTTGATCGCGAGACTCTCTCTGTCACCCCTGAGGCCGCAAACATGCTGATAGAGCGAGGCGCTTTCCGGGGGCTTGCAGAAGAAGC
>WVXJ01000126.1:3213-3474 GCA_011773575.1 Armatimonadota bacterium
TGTCATGTCCGAGGGCGAGGAGACACTGTGTGAACTTCTCGCCGCCACACTGCACAGCGGATGGGAGCCCGGAATCCTGTCACGAGTAGCGGGCATTGCTTATCGAGATGGAGAGCAAGTTATCGTTAATGAACCCAGACCCGTCATCACTCCGCTCGATTCGCTTCCATATCCACAGCGCAGCACTAATCCGAGCCAGCCAACAGAGGCCACCATTTTTACTTCCCGCGGCTGTCCTTATAGTTGTGTCTTCTGCGCGTC
>WVXJ01000126.1:3558-3742 GCA_011773575.1 Armatimonadota bacterium
AGGTACTGCAGACACTGCCTGGAATTAAGAGTTTCTATATTCTCGATGATTTATTCATTGCGAATCGCCCTCGCCTGCGCCAAATGGTGGAACTACTGGAAGAGCGAGGATTGACTTCCCGGTTAAGTTTTCGCGGATTTGTAAGATCCAATCTGGTGGATGAAGAGTGCTGCGAACTCTTGCT
>WVXJ01000126.1:3830-6314 GCA_011773575.1 Armatimonadota bacterium
CTGAAACTGGATACCACCACGGTAGAAGATCACCAGCGGTGTATAGACCTGTGCAATAATTCGGGCATTAGCATTGCCGCCTCCTATATGGTGGGTAATCCGGGCGAAACGGAAGAGGACCTGCGCCTGACTTACGACTTCATAGTGCGCAACAAGGGCAAAGCCAAGGTGGAAGGTTTCTACCTGCTCACACCGCTTCCCGGCACTCCGGTGTGGGATGCATGCCTGCAGGAAGGGATTGTAAGTGAGGAGATGGACTGGAGCAGTTTGAATCTCGCCTTCGACAATCCAGACTTCCGCTGGGGACATTTCGTCTACGCAAACAGAACCATGCCGCGGCGCGATTTTGTCGAAAGTGTCAGAAATCATGGGCTGTTGCTGGGGGGGGATCTGAAACTGGAGATTGGCTCCGGTGAATCACCGGAACCGGGATTCCTGCATCTGGATATTCGATCCGGCCCTCATATCGAGTATGTGACAGACGCAAGGCGCCTGCCATTCCCTGATGGCACCGTCACCGAGATCTATAGCAGACACAATCTGGAGCACTTCACCTTCGCCGAGGCGCGGGAAGTACTCCAGGAATGTCTTCGGATTCTCAAGCCGGGCGGAAAAATCTATCTGATTGTGCCGAACATGGAGTTCCATATAGAGCAGTATTACGCGGCAGACCAGAAGCACGCCCAGGCGGGCTTTTGGGGCTGGCAGAGGAATCCTTTCGATGTCCATAAATGGGGATATTGGTGGGAGAGCCTCCACAATCTCCTGGCATCCGTTGGCTTTGCCCAGATAGAGAATCTCACCGGAAGAGAAGATTCCCGGCATAACAGTCTCATGCATCTGGAGGTGCGAGCCCATAAACCGCGCCGCCATGAGAGTCCAAGCCAACCGATTAGCACTGCCAGCAAAGTGCCTTTCGTAATGCGCTCCGAGCATGAACGGACCCAAGAGCGTATTCGCCAGCTAGAAGAAGAGATTACCGCGCGAGATGCCTTTATTGAGCAACTCTGTGGGCGTTCCTGAAGCACAAAGGAGTAGTGCCGTGAAGATTGTACTCTACAAACCCATCCTGCGACCGGCATTGCGAAACTCGTATAATCTCAGTTTCGGATATATCAAGGCCTATCTGCAGGAGTATTCGCCTGAAGTTGAAGTCATCATCTGCAAGGATTCCGACGAGATCCTGGGGCATCAACCTGATATTATCGGCATCGCCGCCAGTGTCAGCGAGATATGGGAAAAGACAAGGCTGCTTCTCTCCGACTTGAGACAGCATTTTGACGGGCTGGTCATCCTTGGGGGACAGCACATCACCGCCCTGCCTGAAACACTGCCTTCGACGGCCGATCTGGCTGTGCTGGGTGAGGGGGAGGAGACCCTCCGGGAGATCATCGAGGTTTATCAGAAGCGCGGGCCAGCCGGGCTCACTGAAGTGCGCGGCGTCGCCTATTGGGATAACGGTCAGTTGATCAAGACCGAACCGCGTCCGCCGCTGGACATTGATTCATTGCCGGAGCCGGCCGATAACCCCAGCGAATATGTGAACCACTTCCATATGTACTGTCTCAGCACCGCGCGCGGCTGCCCTTATCGCTGCACACACTGTGTGGAGTGGGGGTTTCACCATAAAGTTCGGCTCATGTCCGCGGAACGCATCTTCGAACTTATGATGAAGCATTACGAAGAAACCGGTGACCGCCATGTGCGCTTCCTTGACGACACTGTCACCGCCAACCGCCGCCGGATTCTCCGCCTTCATGCTCTGATGAAAGAGCGCGGCATGCTGCGAAAATTCTCATTGGGCTGTGTGTCCGCTTGCGCTCATCACCTAACCGATGAAGTAGTGCAAGCGCTTGCAGAAATGGGCGCATCCGAAATTGGCATTGGCATCGAATCATGTTCACCGCGAGTTCTGCGTTTGTACAAAGGCAACACCGTAACCGTCGAAGATTTCGAACACGCCATTGAGGTATGTACCCGTCATAGAGTGAAACTCTCCGGCAAGAATCTATTCGGCTATCCCAGCGAAACCCGTGAGGAGATGCTGGAGACGATCAATTTCGTCCGCGAACACAGTAAAGACACGACATTCGGCCTGTGGCCCCCTGGTTATTATGTGTGCCAACCCCTGCCCGGCAGTCTGCTCTGGCAAGATGCACTCAATGCTGGCAAAGTCTCCCTGGATATGGATTTCTCGCGTCTGCGTATAGACCCCGCCGATCCCTATGATAGGCGCAACTACGACACTCCCTGGTACTATGGGAACGAAGAGAGCCTGCCCCGTGAAGACTTCGTCGCCCTTCTGCAAGAAGAGGGATATGTGATAACTGATGCGCCCGTCTGCGCTGCCAGATCCGATCCGCCGCCGCTGCTTCGCTTGCCGGTGACTACTCAGGAGAAGGCGGCTATGTATGAGCGGTTGGCGCGCCATCTGGACAGTGAACTCATTGCGGCAAAGACGGCCGCCAACCAGGCTCCTGGAAG
>WVXJ01000072.1 GCA_011773575.1 Armatimonadota bacterium
TACATTTTCCCGTAGTGGGTTGGTGTCTGAGTGCCGAGAACCCAAACGAATGCGCCTTTTTCGCCTCGGCCATTCAACAAGGACCCAAGTCGCACGTACGCCGCCGTGTAGTAGGTGAAGAAGTCCTTCTCAAAAATCACAGCGACGTCTTCGAAGACTAGGGCGCCGGTATCGCTGCCGTAGTAATAGATTCTGAAATTCGAGTGCACCACATACGCTCGTGAATTGAGTTTCGAAATACACCCATATTGTCCCTGCTCCAGCTTGTAGTCAAAGCTGCCAGCGCCATTCACCGCGACAACTTGCGTCTGCGTCACGGTCTTGAACCACTTTGTTGCATAGGATGTGCCGTTTCCCGTCACGACGAGATCTTCCGTTTGCGCTGCGCCGTCACGGTCGGTGCCGATAATGCGAATGGTTGCGCTCGTGACGCCTGCCCAGTTTTCGATGAGCAGCCACAAGTCGTTGGACGCACCGCCGAGCACCACGTAATCTGCAGGCCGCAAGCTATAGTCAACAGTAACCCCTGCCCCGTCAACTCCCGTGATGCCGGTTCTCGCATGATTCGTGAGCGTGCCGGCTTTGTCGCCTTGATAGCAGTCCTCTATCGTTTTCGGCGCTAACGCGGTTCCTTCTCGCAAATCGAATAGGTCAGTTGCAGGATCATAAAGATACGGCATGCCAAATCACACCGGCGCCCATCCTTCAAACTTGTCCCAGGTGGCCACCTCGAAATCGGTGACGCCCGCCAGCTTGACAACGCGCTTGAACCAGGTGCCGGCCACGTTCTTCCGAATCTCCACCAAATCGCCATCAGCGTTGTAGCCTAGCCACACCTCGTAAGGCAGCGCTTTGCTGTCATGAATCGCCTTTAAGGCCACGTGTCGCCGTTCGAAGTCAATGCCCATAGTCGCCACTTTCTAACAGAGGTGAACCCGTAAAAACTGGGGGATGCCAGACGAATGGCTAAGACGACCAGATCAGCTGAACGTCGTCTTGATGTTCGTCATGCGGGCGACCGCTTTGCTGCGGAGAATCGCATAGCCAATCCGTTCTGTGGCCACGAGACCGAACACGCCGTTGCGCGG
>WVXJ01000096.1:0-2776 GCA_011773575.1 Armatimonadota bacterium
CGCTGAACAGCAATCTTCTTTTCCCGACTTTCCATGCTCTCACCTACGATGGGAAAGTATCATGATATTGTCATTGTTTGCTTGACTTGAATTGCTAGGATTTTGCTGTGCATCATCCGCCGAGTCTGGAGAATCACCGGAGGTGGAGCCGCGCTTAAGCTCTTGAATGTGAGGACAGATTCGCGGCAAGCTGAATAATGAAAAGGATGAGTATGACAATTCCGGCGGTTTGGGAGTACTTCCAGGGCATCACCACAAAGCCGTAGTTCATGGCATAGTACAACACCAGATAGGGGGTGAGCAGTTTCCAGTTCTTGCGGAAGGGAACCTTCAAGAGGAAATCATAAACCCACTCCAGCGCCAGAAACGCGAGGAAGATGGCGAGGAAGACTGCGTATTGGATTGCTTTGTCTTGCTGAATTGCGAGAAAGAGAGCATAGAGCGCCGGAAGCGCAAGAAGAAGGTATATCCTTCCCACACTCTTCACCCTGGCGGGGTTCCGGGTTCTCCGCAAAAGGAAGATGGCAATGAGGATGAGGTTGTTCAGGACTGCAGTAGTAATGAAAAGTTGTTCGAATGTCATGTGGTAGTCCCCAGCGCTGCCAACAATTATGTATGTTCGCTGCGCAAGAGCGCGGCCCCTGCCATCTTCTCCATTGCTGCAAGCCCCGGCGGTATCAACTTCGCTTTGACGCGCGCTGAACGCGTCCTGTGGAGGGGACGCGCTCAGTTGCATTGCGCTTTCTAACGGGGCCGGGGGCAGCGCGCCCCGCAAAAAACTCCGTCAGTACTGAATTACCTCAGTCTCCGCAGCAAACACGTCGTCCACCTTCTGCCTTGGCGGCAGGGGCACGTCGGCGAAGGTGACAGACTGTTCCGCCCCTTGCCCCTCTGGGTAGGGGTAGATGGTGATTGTGGCCCTCGAGGGATTTGTGCCGCCCCGCTTGTGCTCAAGGGTGGTGGTCCAATAAGGGCCAATACAGCTAAAGCCGTCGAGCTGCTCGTATTCGCCGCCGGCGTTGTCCGTCGCTTCGGCTCGGAAAGGCTGCCCACCCTTGTAGGATATTGTTGGATCGGGTTTGAGCGTCCGGTTGAGCGATAGTACGATATCACCCCGACGGTTGATATCCACGGCGTGCAGTGTTACGATCCAATCTTCGGTCTCGGAAGACGCCAGCGTTTGAGCGACGCGCGTCTTCCACCACATACTGCGCGTAAACTTTGTGCCTTCAGGTGGCGTGAACTCGCGCACCTCTTGCGGGATCTCCACATCCCACATGTACTGTGCCTCGTATCGGGGCTCCCAGGTTCCCTCGAACTGGAATTGGGTCATGCTCAACATGCGATCCGTACGCGGATCGATCTCGGCCCGGATGCGAATCAGATCCCCATCCCTATAGTCCACGCCGCTGATGCTGGATCCTCCTTGAACTGTAAACTCGACCTCGACCACGTCCCGCTTCCCCGTCCAAAGGCTTCGCTCGCGGCGCTCTGTGATCTTGAAATCTGGCACGGGAATACCCATCAGCTCGTACAAGCTCTTGTACGACTTGACGAAGTTAAAAGCCCATGACTTGTCGGGCATCGGGCGGCTTCCAACGCGGCCAACAAGCGGGTCAAACGTCTCCCAGGCATGCTTCTCCCCGTCCTCACCGACATTAAAGCTGAGGTCCGTTGCGCCTTGCTTAAGGCTGACATGAACAGGTTCGCCGTTTTCGAGCTTATCCGACCGGTAGAAGCCGTCATCGGACATCCATTTCTCAAATTCGAACTCCTGCCCGGACGTCCTCCATGCGTGCCCTGTTATGTAGACGGTTGTCGCCTCTTCGGCCTGGGCCAGCGCCCTATCCAACGCCCCCGGCGCTTCGCCCATGGGGATCGGCACAAAGCCCAACCCGAACAATGCAATCACGCCGACCGCGACCAGCAGCCATCGTTTGGGCGTTCGCCGCGCGGGACGAACCCCATCCAATCGGTTGAGTGTGCGGCTTCGCCAGCCATCGGGAGGAGCCGCGCGTGTTGCCTTTAATGCCTGTGAAATCTTTGCATCCATCTCATGGTTAATCATCTCGCACCAACCTTTCCCGGGCCTTCTGCTTGGCCCGGCGTACGAGCGAGTCGGCCGCCTTCTCCGAGCGACCAATGATGCGGCCGATCTCGCGAAAAGAGAATCCCTCTACATAATGGAGAGTCAGCGCTTCCATCTCACTGTCCGATAGGACCTGGGTTAGCCGCTCCACCACGCTCCGCGCCTCCAGTTGCCCCAACATCCCCGACTCCGCGTCAGAGTCAGCAACCGCGTCGAGGATACTGTCCAAGGAAACCTGAGCGCCCGCGGGCAGCGACTTCTTGGACAAGAGTTTGCGCCTGAGGCTTTGGATCTTGCGGCGCGCAATGCCGTACACCCAGGTACCAAAGGCAGACCGGTTGGGATTGAATACGCGGATGTTGCGGCAGACGTCAGTGAGTGTCTGTGCCACCACTTCCTCTGCTGAGAGAGAGTCTCCCGCCAGGCGCGCAGCCGCAAACCCGTAGAGCATTGGCCCGTACCGGTCACACAGGAGGCCGTGAGCGGCGTGGTCGCCGCGCCGCAGCCCGTCAACGAGGCTTTGGTCAAGCCTGTCTGCCGTGTGCACGGTACTTGTGATCGTATCAGTCTCCATCTCACTCCGGTTCATTACTATGCGCGCGCCGCGTTGACCCTCAATTAGATTTATCGCAATCTCTTAGAAAACACCGCGCGCGTTTGGAGAAGGGCTAGCAATCCGCTGACGCT
>WVXJ01000096.1:2838-10940 GCA_011773575.1 Armatimonadota bacterium
GGCGAGCTCGCCTGACTCCCATGGTCGGAGGACTTCCTCCACCAGCCTTCGGCAAGGCTTCGGCGGGCAAGCCAGCACCGGACGGGCATGGCATCTGAAGCCCCGGGGGCGTCCGCATCCTTGCTGTCCTCGCAAAGCGATAGGCCAGTTTCTGTCGGACGCCGACCTCCTTTTTTAGGCATTTGACATGGCGTCACGCATCTGCTAACCTTTGATCAGCCTTCGCGCATGACCTGTTCGATGAACCGGCAATTCCGGTTCTTTCGCATGGCGAAGGGATCACTTAGAGTCAGCCACATCGGCAGCCAGCAGGGCGCGCCGGCGATACGGCCTCCTCTGGTATGCGAGATATTCGACATCTTTACACAATTCGAGATTTCCCCTCAACTTCTGCAAGCTGTTCGCCGTTCGGGTTTTGAAACCCCAACCCCTGTCCAACGCGAAGTCTTGCCTTCCTCTTTGTCCGGCCGCGATATCATCGCCACCGCGGAAACCGGCAGCGGGAAGACGGCGGCCTTCTTGCTACCCATCATCGAGCGCCTGCGGCAAGGGAAGCCTGGCCGCACTCGCGCGCTCATTCTCGCACCCACGCGCGAGATCGCGGCACAGACGGCCCAGCAAGCGGCGGCCTTGACGCGCGGGATGACTTTGCGCACGGTAGCGGTGTACGGCGGAGTCGCCATGAATCCCCAGGTGCGCGCGCTGCGCTCAGGCTGTGATATTGTAGTCGCTACTCCAGGCCGGCTTTTGGATCACTACCGTCGCGGCACCGCCCGCCTGGCGGCGCTGGAGGTGCTGGTGGTGGATGAAGCCGACCGCATGATGGACATGGGCTTCCTGCCCGATCTGCGCCGTATCCTCGCGGTGCTGCCCCGTGAGCGTCAGTCCATGTTGTTCTCCGCCACCATGCCGATCGCCGTGCTGGAACTGGCCTACGAAGAGATTCTTCGCGATCCCGTCCTGGTGGAAGTAGGGTCTCAGTCCAAGCCGCCTGCAACCATAGCGCAGTCGGTCTACTTGGTGTCGTCCGAACGCAAGACCGACTTACTGCTCGATCTGCTGCAGCGGAAGGCGATGCGCAGTGTGCTGGTTTTCGCCCGCACGCGCCGCCGCGCGGAGCGCCTGACCAAACAGCTTCAGCGCAACAATACGAACGCGAGCTGCATCCACGGAGATCGCAGTCAAAGCCAACGGGAGCAGGCGCTGAAACGCTTCCGGCGTCGCTCGCTGCGAGTGCTGGTGGCGACCGACATCGCCGCCCGCGGCCTGGATGTCGAAGGCGTGACACACGTAGTCAACTATGATATGCCCGCGGCGCCCTTGGACTATCTCCACCGCATCGGCCGTACGGCCCGCGCCGGCTCTGACGGCGACGCTCTGAGCCTGGCCGCGCGGGAAGACGCCTCGGTATTGGCCAGCATCGAGCGCACTCTGGGTCGCCAGCTCCCCCGTGTAACCGTGCCCGGACTGACCGAGCCGGAGCGGCCCCGAACTTCCCCTACTCCAGCGAGACGACTCTCTCGCATTAGTCGCGGGCGCCGTTCGTCATTTCGGAGTCGCCGCACTTGAATATAATATTTGGCAGCAATTGACGTCTCTCCCGTTGCGTCGCGGCCTGGCCCGCGACTGGGAATCGGCGTCTCAGTAGCAAGAATAATGACGTTAAAGCGGAGCCAGGCCGCAAGATTAAGGAGGCTATAATGGCCAGTAAGAGTCTGTATGTTGGAAATCTAAGTTACTCTACATCAGAGAGCGCGCTTCGCGAGTTGTTCGCGGAGTACGCGGCAACGGAAGTCCGGCTGATCGGCGACAAGGGATTTGGCTTTGTCGACGTACCTGAGGAGAAGGCCGCCGATGCCATCGCCGCCCTCAACGGCCGCGAGGTGGACGGCCGCGCGCTGACAGTAAACGAGGCGCGCCCCCGCAGTGAGCGCGGCGGAGGCGGCAGACGCTTCGGTGGAGGGCACTCCGGCGGCGGGCGCCGCTGGTAGACAGTCAAGGCTCAAACATCCAGAGCAACGCATAGGGTGCGACAGGTATGACACAGAACAGACCGAAGCTGCTTATCATTGCGCCCGCGTGGTCACAGGGCTGGTGGGGGGGAGGCAAAGTGCTGGCGCCTCCACTGGTGCTGCCGCTGCTGGCAGCACTGAGCCCAGCCGATGTTGACGTGCAACTGCTTGACGAGAACGTCGAGGCCGTCGACACGAACGCTGATGTAGACTGGGTAGCGATCACCTGCATGACCGCCTCCGCGCCCCGCGCTTATGCGATAAGCGACGCTTTTCGGAGGCGGGGGATACCGGTCGTCATGGGTGGTATCCATCCGACGGTATTGCCCGAAGAGGCCGCCGCGCACGCGGACGCGGTCGTCATCGGCGAGGCCGAACCGCTGTGGAGAGAGGTGTTGGCGGATCTTGCCGCCAGCCGTCTCAGGCCTCGCTACCGGCATGATGGTTACTCCGATCTCATAGGCCTCCCTCACCCTCGCCGTGATCTGCTTCGGGTCGATCGCTACCTCACCACCAATGTAGTTCAAACCGGGCGCGGGTGCCCGAATGCATGTTCCTTCTGCACGGTGAGCACGACGTCAGGGAGGCAGTACCGCTTCCGCCCCATTCCCGAAGTGGTGGAGGAAGTCCGATCGCTGTCCAGTGGATGGGTCGGGTTCGTTGATGACAACATCGCTGGTAATGCCCGGCGGGCGAAGGATCTGTTCGCAGCGCTGATCCCGCTCAAACGTCGCTGGATCGGCCAGGCCGATTTGACCATGGCGAGGGACCCGGAGCTCCTCTCCCTCGCCGCTCGCAGTGGCTGCCAGGCGATGTTCATAGGTCTCGAATCACTCTCGGAAGACAACCTGCGAGCAACCCACAAAGTCTCCAACGTGGGGACTGACATGGGCGCGGCCATCACCACTATTCACAAGGCCGGTATCGAGATCATTGGCTCATTCGTGCTTGGGCTCGATGGAGATGACTGCGGCGTCTTCGCCAGGACAGTGGAGTTCGCGCAGCGGCATAAGCTGGTTGCCGCCCAGTTCGCGGTGCTCACCCCCTTCCCCGGCACGGCGATGCGCCAGCAGCTCGATCGCGAAGGGCGGATCGTGGATCACGACTGGTCCCACTACACCATGAGCAACGTTGTGTTCCGGCCCCGACACATGACGGACCTCGAACTGCGGGCGGGTCAGAAGTATGTCTACGGTCGCTTCTACTCCTTACCCTCGATCCTGAAGCGCAGTTTCACCGTGCGCAGGAAGTTCCTCGGCCGTCTCCTCGTCAATCTCAGTTACCGTGGCATTCACCGCGGCAAGGGCATACACGACCGGCTCCCCGCGCAGCGTCTCCCGAGGCCGTTGCGTGCAAGCGGCGCGCCGTAGGCCACCCCGCCATCTTGCCGGCGGCACGAAACAGGGCATCAGACTTCTGTGCGCGTTTTTATCCCAGATCGTATTTCTGACCAAAACGCTCCAGCATCGAAACCGGCTGCTTCGTCCGAAGCCCCTTCGATTTCACTCAGCCCAGCCTCCGCAGTTCCGACCTGTGCCGAATAAGGTCGAACCATGACCGGAGGTTCCAGCCGGCAGGAACCGGGGAACCTGAGATAGAAATTGATTTGCTGCGGGAGGGTGATCGTCCATGTTCACCCGCGAGGGAGATCGCCGTCACTGTCCAATGGGAACGAATGCACCCCGTAAACACTTCCAGAGGAGGATGTGCCATGAGGAGGCTCTGTCTGGTGGTGCTGGTATGTGCTGTGCTGGTGTCATGGGTGCTGGCTGTGGCGGCTGATGCCGCGGAGCAGCGGGTTCGGCTGCATGTGCTTATGCATTCTTTTCACTGCGCGCGTGAGTCCGATTGGGACCGCGCCACCAACTCGGATGAGCCCTACCTCATGGTAGTGGGTTTCAAACACCCCGGCGCATAGAGTTGGCGCATCTGGCGGCGATAGCCGATTTTCTCACTGATATCATCATGGCTCCCATCAACTTGCTGTTGGGGAGCGCGGACGACTATATCGGCAGCCATACGGTCATTTTCTATTTGCCCTCCCCGGAACAGAAGGACACCCCTCCCGGGACCGGCTCACGCAATGTCACTTATATCAACGCGGCCACACTGGAGCCCGGCAACTACGGCATTCCCGCCATCAATCCATTCAGAATTGACGGCGGCAGTGAGGGCGTGTACGACATTTACACCAATGCCGAAATCGCCCGCGTGACCGTGGAGAATCCGCCGGCTCCTATTGCCGTGCATCAAACCCGTGAATTGCGCACATTCAGCGCAATGCGCCCACAACCCGCCCCTCGCGGCGCGTTGACTCTTGCTCCCTTCATGAGACCCGGCCTATCGGCGCGGCCGGCAGCAGCAGCGGCCGGCATAACCTTGGACGATTTTACCGGCGAGTACCGCCTGTTCCTCGACGGGGTGGAAAACAGGCTCTCACTGCACAAGGAAACTGTGAAGCGCTCTTCACCCACTATGAAAGCGGCTCCGCGCTTCGTCGGCTCTCTTACCGATCCTGCCGGCGCGCGCCACGAGGTTACCGATTTCAATGCCAAAGGCCACCAGTTCACCTTTAGAGTCAAGGGGTTTGCCGGTGATTCCGGCGCGGTGTTGACTTTCCAAGGTTACCTTCTCACCCAGACCAAGAACGCCATCGTGGGCACTACTGTGTATCGCGGTGTCACCTATGGGTTCTATGGCGTGAAGTCCAAGTTCGAGCAGGAGCCAGTGGAGGCTGCGCCGCAAACGCCGAAGCCGGTTGTGCCTATCCTGCGGCCCGGCAGCGTCTCCCCCATGCGGTGAAGCCGCGGGCTGACCTGGAAGTCATAGGAATTCGTCTTTGAGGCCGAAACTGGGCCGCGAATTTGCGCGGACGGGAGACGGCTTCCAAGGGGCTATCATCCGCCACGGTCTCAAAGATACCACCTTAGCCGCTTCGATTTTTACGCACTTACCACTCCGCACTTCGAACGCTCCAAATGTAATCACACTCCACAATTTCGCGTGGCTCAAGCACGAAAATTGTCCGATATTTCTACAGCCAGATGTGTAACAGGTTGAATGTGCCTGAGAGTGGCAGGAGTGGGCCCGGGTGGGACGAATAGACGAGAAGCCTAAGGTGGCACGCCTGAAGCTCAAGAAGCGGGTGAAGAGATTCGAAAGAATACTAACTTCAGAAAGGAGATATTGGCATGGCTCGCAAGAAGAAGACCTTGACTACTGGTTTCGGGATGCCGGTTGACAATGACCTTAACTCAGTGACGGCCGGAGTCAAGGGGCCGGTCCTCATGCAGGACGTTCACCTGGTAGATAAACTGGCCCATTTCGACCGGGAGCGGATTCCCGAGCGTGTTGTCCACGCCAAAGGAGCCGGCGCTTACGGGTACTTTGAAGTGACCCATGATGTGACAAAATACACGCGGGCAAAATTTCTTTCCCAGGTGGGAAAACAGACTGAAGTTTTCCTGCGTTTCTCAACTGTTGGCGGAGAAAAAGGCTCGGCGGACTCAGAGCGCGACCCCCGCGGATTCGCCCTCAAGTTCTATACCGAGGAAGGCAACTACGATATGGTGGGGAACAACACCCCGGTATTTTTCATCCGCGACCCGCTGAAGTTTCCGGACTTCATCCATACCCAGAAGCGCAACCCCGCCACCAACCTGAAGGATCCGGATATGTTCTGGGATTTTCTGTCACTGACCCCGGAGTCCATCCACCAGGTCACGATTCTGTTCTCTGACCGCGGCACTCCCCGCTCTTACCGCCATATGAACGGGTACAGCAGCCACACATTCATGTGGTACAACGCGAAGGGAGAATACTGTTGGGTGCAACTCCATTTCAAGACCGAGCAAGGGATTCAGAACTTTGACCGGCAGGAAGCGGAACATATGCGCGGCAGTGACCCGGACTGCACCACACGTGACTTATTCGAAGCGATAGAGCATGGCGACTACCCTTCCTGGCGCCTGGAGGTGCAGATAATGACACCGGAGCAGGCACAGGACTACCGCTTCGATCCCTTTGACATTACGAAGGTCTGGTTCCATGCTGATTTCCCGCCCATGGATGTGGGCCGGCTGGTGCTGAATCGCAACCCGGAGAATTACTTCGCAGAGGTGGAACAGGCGGCCTTCTCGCCCGGCAATTTCGTTCCCGGCATCGGCCCCTCTCCGGACAAAATGCTGCAGGGGCGGCTGTTCAGTTACCACGACACCCACCGCCACAGGCTCGGCCCCAACTATCACCTGCTGCCGGTAAATGCGCCGAAGGCTTGCGAGATGCAAAACTATCAACGGGATGGGTCCATGCGCCTTGATAACAACGGCGGGGGAGACCCGAACTATTGGCCCAACAGTTTCGGCGGCCCAAACCCTGACCCCAAAGCGGCGCCTCCGCCCATTGACGTTTCCGGAATGGCCGCCCGCCATGCCTATGAACTCGGGGATATCGACTTCGAACAGGCGGGAGCCCTTTACTCCAGGGTCATGAGTGATGAGGACCGCGCCCACCTCATTGATAACATCGTCTCCCACCTTTCAGGCGCGCAGAAGCGTCTTCAACTCCGCCAGACAGCGCTATTCTTCAAAGCCAACGCGGATTATGGCGAACGGGTGGCAAAGGGGCTCGGTCTGAAACTGGATGAAGTCAAGCGGTTGGCGAAGATGTCACAGGAGGAGCGGGTTAGGGCCACCGCCGGCTGATCCTGAGATATATTTTAGCGCTTCAAGAAACGAAGGCAGCGCTCACTGGTCCGACAGCATATTGCTACCACTATTGGCGCTGCCAGTGTCCAGCATAGTTGGTGTTTGTCGAATACAAACCAATCTTCTGCTCCTATTTTTCTTGTGCGGCGCGCTCTTCGATGCGCTTGAGTGCCTTTTGGGCGGCCTTCTGCGCCGAAGAGTCCGGATCATGTTCTGCCAGTTTCTCCAGCACGGCAATCGGGGCATCGAGCACTTCGCCCAGAGCCGTTGCCGCTTCTCGCCTGACGCGGGGGTTGGCATGTTCAAGATATTCAATCAAGAGGCTCTTTGCCTCGGCGTGTTTGTTGAAACGCAGACCGGCCATAGCGAAGCGCAGCGGCCGCCAGGCATTGGGGGCTCCCAAGGCCCATATTAAGTAGCGAATCTCTCTCTTAATCTCTGACTGATCGGCAATAGCCGTGCGCGCCGCCGCCGCATAACACGCCGCTGCCTCGCCGTAACTTTCGGGGTAGGGCTCTGTCGAATCTTGCGAGTCTGTGCTGGGAGTAAGTGTGCGTTTTGCCGCCACTTCCATCAATAGATCGCGCGCCAAAGTATTCGACAGCAGTGTCATCATCTCAGAACTTGGCTGCCAATTGCGAATGCCTTTTTCCGCCAGGGCGTAGTCCACGGAGACCGAATACCATTTCTCTTGTCTTAACACGGTCTCTTTGACGGCTTTTCGCAAAGTCTCCTCGTATTGCTCGATCTTCTCCGGGCTCTTGATGCGGGCAATCGTCAATCGCGCAAGGGCCTGTGCCATGCGGTCGGGATTCGATGTGTGGGGCTTAAGAAATTGAACGGCCGGCTCACCCAGCGCTATCAGTGCCGCGCGCGAACGCAGGTAGAGATCTTCCTCTTTGAGAATCGCAAGTGATAAGAGATTCTCTACTACGATCCGGTTCAAAGTCTCGTGTGCCGAGTCTCTATTTGATCCGGCCGGCTCGTTGCGGGAGATTTCATAGAGGTTCTCAGTCATGAAATCCGTGGCATCCCCCAGGGCGCGCAGTGCCAGCGGCCGCAGTCCGCGCGGATTGCTCTTGTCATCCAATATCTCCAGCACTAGGGGCAGCCCGCGTGTTTCTCCCGTCTTCACAAGCGCCGCCGCGGCGGAGGCGCGCAGCTCCAGAGGCACATCCGCCTGTAATATCTCCAGCAGGGCGTCTGTGCTTCGAGCATCATTGATAAAGCCCAGATAGATTGCACTCAGGCAAGCCGGGACATATTCCTCTGGATCAATGGGTTGACGCTTAACCGATATTGAAGGTCGACCTCGACCTGCAGGGCGCGGGGAATCGGGCACTTCCTGACAACGCTTCATTAATATTTCCAGCAAGAAGGGCAC
>WVXJ01000034.1:0-4691 GCA_011773575.1 Armatimonadota bacterium
AGAGATGTAACCCTCATCCGCCACGCCTATGTCCGCCCCGCCCGCCAGCGCCGGGGGATAGGGAGCAAACTGCTCGCCCACCTCCGCAAACAAACCGACCGCCCCATCCTCATCGGTACCTGGGCGGCCGCAGCCTGGGCCGTGCGCTTTTACGAAAAATACGGCTTTCGCCGCGTCTCAACCCAAGAGAAAGACCGCCTGTTGAAAGAATACTGGTCAATCCCCGCCCGCCAAATCCAAACCTCCGTCGTCCTCGCCGACGAAAAGTGGCAGCAAGCCCACCCAGAGTGAACAACCCAACCGCCAAGGTGCATTGAGATCTTGGGGGCGGGGTTCGCAAACCCCGCCGGCTCTCATTCAGTCGCGGATAAAGCGGATATTCGCGGATGAAGAAGTTGCCTGCCCTTCGTAGCCCTGTTGCTCAGGGCGAAGTAGGGTAGGGCGGGGTCTCCGTTCACCCTGAGCGCAGTTGAGTGGGTACCCCGCCGGATCTCATTCAGCCGCGGATATACGCGGATAAAGAAGTTGTAGGGCGGGTGCGCCTGCGCCCGCCAAGACGCTTGGGGGTCGCCCCTATCCTTGCTGCTCCTCGCTCGGATTCGCCAGCACTTCTTCAATAACGGCTTTGGCCTCATCCGGCAGGGGGGCGGGCTGGTGGGAATCCAATATCTCGAGGACGCGGGCATTGGCGCGCTGGGCCAGACTCTTGGAGCCGCTCTTGGACCAGCCATCGAAGTTCTGGCGGTCTATCAAGCGGGGCAGGAAATGGTCGGTGCGGAAATAGCGCACGGTGTGGTCGGTGTCCAGGAAATGACCGCCCGGGCCCACACTGTCAATCTCATCCAACGCAAAGCGCGCTTCATCAAAAGGCATTCCTCGCAGGGGAACACTGATCATCTGAATAATCTCATCACATAACAAAATCATCTCCATGGAAGAGGTCAGCCCGCTGTCAATGTAACCCAAATCATGCACCAAGTTGCCCCGCGAGAGTATGGACATATTCAGCGAGAACATCGCCTCCAGCCCCGCCTGTGCATCCACCACTTTAGAGTCTGTGGTGCCGGCGGTTGCCCATACCGGTAATTCATAGTGACGGGATAAATCCGCGAACAGGGCATCTGTCAGCCGCCACTCAGGGCTGCCGTACACGCAGGTGCTGTTCGTCATATCAATGACCGTTGTATTCGTCCCAAAAATGAACGGCGCACCGGGCGCGGCGAGTTGATGGATCACCAGTCCAGACAGGCCCTCCGCATTTGCCAGCGCACACGCCCCCGCCAATGTCACGGGCGCGGTGCCTCCCGCCAACATCCCGGAAACATAGGCGACGGGGATGCCGTGTTCCGCGCAAAAGAGGATTTTCCCCACACCGGTGGGGCTGTGGATGAGGGGGGTGATAGGTTCTGCATAGTGGCCGAAGATAGGCTTCGCTCTCAGCGCCTCTTCACTCCCCGCAATGGCGACCGCCATCTTATAGATAGCCGCCATGTCATCGGCATGATTTGCAGTGCAAATGATGGGTTTCGATGAGCCCGTCGCCATTGCCGCAAAGCCATACAAGTAATTGCCCTGCGCGGGCGCGTCATTGATTATCCCCATGGACATTACGAAATCGTAGTTGGTCAGCGCGTCACAGAGCCGGGCGATGTCCACCACATCCTGGAAGCGCGGGGGGCGGCGCTCTCCGGTGCGGGGATCCATGGTGGAGGGTGTGTCAGAGCCGGTCCCGAAATAGACCTTGTTCGCCTCCAGCGCCATCTCATTTTCGCCCGTGCGAGACCAAACAGACACTTTCGCGGGAGCCGACTGGATGGCCTTTTCCACGAGCTCCGCGGGAATCCGCACCCGTTCACCTTCCACCTTGGCGCCGGCCTCGCGCAGCAACTCCAAAGCGCGGGGATGTCTAACCTCAACTCCCGTCCGCTCCAGAATCTTCAGTGTGGCCGAGTGCATATCGTGAATCTGCTCCTCCGTCAGCGCATGTATCTGCGGAAGTTGATCGGGTGTAAAGTTCAGCATACCAACTTCTCCAATCTTGAATAGTGAGCGATTGGCGCCCGGCAATCAGTGAGCCTCAGGCGAGATTGTCAGTACCGCGGCGCCGCGGATTTCGTCATGCTTCAACCGCCGCAAGGCCTCATTCGCCTCCGCCAGCGCAAAGGTCTGGGTGTGAGTTACAAGCGGAATCTCAGCGGCCAGACGCAAGAGTTCCTTCCCATCTTCACGCGTGTTCGCGGTAACACTTCGCACTGTGCGCTCACGAAACAGATGGCGGTCATAGTCAAGCGGCGGAATCTGGGTCAAATAGATGCCCGCCAGGGCAAGGGTTCCTCCTTTGTCCAGGGCCTCTAATGCAGGAAGCACCAGTTTGCCGGCGGGAGCGAAGAGAATGGCGCTGTTAAGTTTGTTAGGCGGCATCTCCGCGGCATCTCCCACCCAGGCGGCGCCCATCTCCCGGGCGAGGGTCTGATGTTTCTTCTCCCGGCTGGCGACATAAACTTCACAGCCCCAGTGCCGGGCAATCTGGATCACGATATGCGCGGAGCCGCCAAACCCGAAGAGCCCCAGCCGTCCCCCCGGCTTTATCTCACTCCGGCGCAGCGCGCGATAGCCGATGATCCCCGCACAGAGCAGAGGCGCGATCTCCGCCGCAGAAAGGCTGTCGGCCAGCGGATAGGCGAACTCCTCACTGGCAAGAGTGAATTCCGCATAGCCGCCGTCAACATCATATCCGGTGAAAAGAGGTGAATCACAGAGATTCTCTTCCCCCCGGCGGCAATACTCGCAAACACCGCAGGCGCGGTGCAGCCAGGCCCCACCTATCCGTTCACCTGCTCGAAAGCGAGAGCAGCCCTCCCCCAGAGCCTCTACCCGCCCCACGATCTCATGGCCTGGAATTATCTGCTCCTTATGAACAGGCAGTTCCCCTTCCACCACATGCAGATCGGTTCGGCAAACTCCACAGACCTCCACGCGAACCAGTATCTCTCCCGGACCGGGCTGCGGAGTAGGCAGTTCCATCTCAGCCAGCGGCGCTGTCTCTATGGGTGCCGGTTTCCTCAGCAGCATGGCCTTCATGGTTCTGTGCAGGGCCCTCCCAGACGCCGCCGAGATTATAGCAACCCTTTCTCTGTCCGACTATACCGTGGACTTTGGTACTCTGTCGCGGAATCACCATTAAAATGTCGCTGAGCAGCGGGAAGCAAAAGATCACCTCCCCCTGTGATGGGGGAGAGCAGGGTGGGGGTGGTCCATAAATCTAGAGATGAAGTTGAAGCTTTTTCTGCATGTGGTTATAGCCGAAGCGCATGAGACATTCGAGGTTGGTGACATCCTCCATGTTGTAACGCACCAAGAGGTCAAGGGAACTCTTCTTGCCCTGCTTATACTCCCTCCACAGCCGAACCGCATCAAATCCGCTCAGGCCGGTCGTCTCCGCGCTTCTTTTGATTCCCAGTTTTTCTTCGATATGTTTGAGCCCGCCGCAGTAACCCAGCCGCCGCAGCAGGTAACATAAATCAATATGCAGCTGGCCGAATTTCAGCCGAGAGAAGCGCTGGGTCAAGAACGGCAAATCGAAACAGGTCCCGAAATAAGTCACCAGGAGAGAGAACTTGCGGATATCGCGGGGAAATTCACTGAAATTAATACCCTTGATATAAGCGCGGTAATTCCTCCCGTCGAAAAGCCCCACCATAGTTACCTCAGCATCGCGGCCCAGCCCGGTTGTCTCGATATCCAGGTAGGCGAGGCGGTGGGAGAATTCCGGAAAAGCTCTCCATTGCTCGCGGGAGGGGAGGAGTTGCGCAAAAAAGCGATGGTTACCGGCCTCCAGCGCTTTTTCGGAATCCAGCAAGTAGCCACGCATATGCCTCTGCTGGGCCTGTGAAAAAGGCAGTTCGGCGGGCTCGCGCAAGAAATCCCGCCAGGTGCGGACCCCGTGAGCCCACAACCTCGCTTCAGCCGCCGGCCCCACTCCGGGAATGTGGATGAAAGTATTTGTCAGCATAGATCCTTATCACATTGGGCGTGGCAGCCGAGCACCATTACCGTTCACTCGTCAGTGTGGGAATATATTCCTCCAGCCGCTCGATTCGCTTCGAGGTCGGCGGGTGAGTGCTTATCCAGGTCTCCAGTTTCGATGGATCCCGGCCCTCCCGTTCTCTTATGTCTCGCAGGAAATTGAGCAGACCCTCCGCCTGGTGGCCGCCGGCAAGGGCAAGTCTCGTCCCCACCTTGTCCGCGTCATATTCCTCTTCCCGATAACCGCTTCTGATCGCCAAGTCCAGCGCAATATCAGATGCCTTCTGTATATCTTCACTGCTGTCCTTGGTGACTATCGCCACGATGATCGAAGCCGTGAGCGCCTTCTCCATTATCTTCACCGCGTGTTTGCGTGTTACATGTGCAATCTCATGGGCGGTAACTCCCGCCAACTTCTGATCGTCTGTTCCCGATTCAATCAACCCCCGCGTCACATATACGAACCCGCCCGGCAGAGCCATTGCGTTGATCTGTTCATCATCCAGAATCTTGAACGACCACGGCAAATCCTGCCGCTCCGTTTCTTGCACTATGGACTTTCCGATTCTCTGCAATCGCGCGGCCTGCTCCTGATTGTCCCATACGCCGTTCTCGGCCTCGAGTTGCTTCGCCGCGTTCTGGCCGATTTGGATTTCATGTTCCTG
>WVXJ01000034.1:4740-9981 GCA_011773575.1 Armatimonadota bacterium
GTAGGGCAGGAGTTTATCTCCTGCCATCTAACTCTCCAAATAGTATAATATTGCTGCGCCTTAGTGTCATATCCCAAGAAGGGAAGCGAAGATGTCAATGACCTCCAAAGAGCGACTCATCACCGCCTTTGAAGGCGGTGTGCCGGACCGCCTGCCCGTAACCACCCATCACGTGATGCCCTATTTCCTCAATAAATATATGGACGGAATATCCAACCTGGAGTTCTTCGACCATTTCGGGCTGGATGCCATCATCTGGCCCTGGGACCACCGGCCCGATGAAAGCAAGGGCGAATATGCCGACCCCGACCAGGAAAAAATCGGCTTTCTGCAGAGCCGGCGCGTCTCCACCGATAACTGGCGGGTTGAGCACGAAGATATCCCCGGCGAGGAGGTCAAGACCACCCGCTATCGTTTCATCACCCCCAAGCGCACACTCGCCATGGTGCTGCAGGGGAACGAACAAACCACCTGGGTGGCGGAGTATCTCATCAAGCGCAAAGAAGATGTTGACATCATCGGCGAATACATGACTCACCCGAAATGTGATGTCGAGGCCGTCAACAGACAGGCCGACGAGTTCGGCGACCGCGGCATTGTGCGGGGCCTCATCTGCCCCTTTGACGTATTCGGTCAAGCCGGCACCTGGCAGGATGCCGCCTGCCTCGTCCACATTGAAGACCTTATCCTCGCCACCTATGATGATCCTAAATGGGTGCACGAGTTGTTGGGGATTCTGGGGCGGCGCAAAGCAACTTATATCGAATCACTCAAAGGCGCCCAATATGACATCATCGAACACGGGGGTGGAGCCGCCTCCTCCACCGTCATCTCTCCACAGATATTCGATGATTTCGTCATCCCCTATGACAAACCCCTCGTTGACCTTGCCCACCAGGTGGGCCACAGAGTCGTCTATCACACCTGTGGGGGAATGATGTCCATACTGGAGAACATCGGCTCCATGAACCCGGATGCCCTGGAGACCTTCACACCCTCTGGCATGGGAGGGGATACCGACCTGGCGGAGGCGAAAAAACGCATCGGGGATCAAGTCTGCATGATAGGCGGGTTCGACCAGTTCCACTATTTCTCCGGTTGCACGCCGGAAGAAACCCGCGCCGCGGTGCGAAAATGTTTCGACGAAGCCGGTGGCGGCGGCGGTTTTGTCCTCGCCCCCTCAGACCACTTCTTCGACGCCGACCCCGAACTCATCATGGCCTTCGCCACCGAAGCCCAGAAGTGTATCTATTAGCCGCCTCTCTGCTTGCCCGCCGTAGCCGCCTACTCGGTCGAGCCTACTTCGCCGAAGCAGAGCGGCTGCGAAGGCTGGATTGGCGAAGGCGGGTAGGGCGGGGATGCCGGCCCCGCCGAAGCCTATTCAACCGCAGATACACGCAGATAAACACAGATAGATACAAGAACCGAAATTGCGGGCGCATGAGATGCGCCCCTACAGAAAATGTGAGGACTAAATGGACTATAGGGGCGAATCACAATTCGCCAACATCACTGTAGGGCGGGGTCTCCGCACCCCGCCGATTCAGTCACCAGGATTAACCATCTAGTTTCGCCGACAGTGTGGCGATGTGGCTGTATTCCTCCTGGACGATGTTATCCAGCCGTCCTTTGCCTAGCCTTTCGGGAACTAGTTCTTTCAGCCCCAGGTAAAAGACAATGGAATCCTTCTCCAGCCCGATGGCGGTCTGCAGTATCTCCTGCATCGTCTTGCCGCTCACTTGCTCGCTGGGGTCCGCGCTCATGTCGAATACATTCCTGTCCACCATCGCCTGCAGGTAAAATGACTGCTCATTATCCGGATCGAAGGCGACCGGCTCTTTCTCCTTTAATGTCAGCTCGGCCCGCATGTCGGAAAATGTCCTCTCATGTTCATCCTCCATCGCCGCCAACTCGCCCAACATCTTCTCAGCCGCCTTATCTGCAGCATAGTCCATGGCCTTGCGGTAGAACTTAGCCCCATTCTGCTCCATCCTTTCCGCCATCTCCAGGACTTCATCCGCATTATAACGCAGCATTTTCTTTCTCCTTTCTCAAGCGGCAGTATTCTCTGCGTCTGGGAATCTGTGCCTGGCTTTTTTCGCTTCGAGTGAAGGTTATCCTTGGAGGGATCTTACGCATTTGGACAAGGGCAGACAATCTGTCTGAAGTCTACTCCGCAAACCGGGGCAGCCAATCACCGTGAGCCTCAATCATCTCATCCACCAGAGACCAGATTTCTTCCAGGCTCAATTCCGCACCGGTGTGGGGGTCCAACATGGCGGCATGATAGATATGTTCTTTCTTGCCGGTCAACGCTGCCTTCACGGTGAGTTCCTGTACATTGATATTGGTCCGGTTCATAGCCGCCAGGTGTACGGGCAGGGCCCCCACCTTCTGGGGGTGAATGCCGTTCTTATCAATCACACACGGAACCTCCACACAACAGCCCTCCGGTAGGTTGTCAATCAGCCCCTGGTTCAACACATTGCCATGCACCAGCACTTTCTCATCGGTCTCCAGGGCGTGGATGATCTGGACGCCGTAATCCTGTGAACGACTCAGTTCCTCAAAACTTTTCCCGGCAGCCAAATCCTCGGCCATGGAGGCCCACCACCGCTCCTGTTCTTCACAGCGGCGCGGATATTCATCCAGGGGAATGTTGTAACGCTCGATCAAATCCGGGCGGTCCCGCTTGATAAACCAGGGATTGTATTCACTGAAATGTTCGCTCGATTCGGTGATGTAATAGCCCAGTCGAAAAAGCATGTCCAGCCGCACCCGGTCCCATTCCGGCAAATATTCGCCGCGGCGGACTTTCTCCAATATGCGGGGATAGAGATCTTCTCCCTTGTGCTCCAGTCTCAGATAGAAGGCCATGTGGTTTATCCCCGCGCAGATGTAATCCACCTCCTCCGGGTTCACCCCCACAGCCTCACAGAGATGATGATGGCTCACCTGCACACTGTGACACAGCCCGATGGTTCTGATGTTGGCGGCTTCCATCAAGGCCCAGGTATTCATCGCCAGAGGGTTCACATAATTGAGTAGGGTCGCGTTTGGACACACATCTTCCATGAGGCGGGCATAGTCGAGCAGTACGGGGATGCTTCTCAGGGCGCGGAAGATGCCGCCGATTCCCAGGGTGTCACCAATCGTCTGGCGAAGGCCGTACTTCTTGGGAATCTCGAAATCGGTCACCGTGCAAGGATGATAACCGCCCACCTGAATCATGCTTACCGCGTAGTCCGTTTTTTCGAGAGCCTCCCGGGCATCGAGAGTGGCGATAATCTGTGGATTCGCCTTCCACGCCTTTGCCACCTGATGTGCCATCTTCTCGGAGACGCGCAAACGCTCCTCATCAATATCGAAGAGCGCAATAGTGCTGTCTTTCAGTTCCGGGAAAGAGAGACAATCGGAAATGAGTGTCTTCGCAAAAATCACGCTCCCCGCGCCAATCAAAGTAATCTTTGCCAATTCTGTTTCTCCTTGGGTCTGTTTCGCCGGCCTCATTCACGGCGGCGGGAACCTTTCGGCTGAATGATACTCGGAACGGGAGTGCTGTCAAATCATCAGTGAGGCGTTCTTGCGCTCAAACGAAAAAAGGCTCCTCCGCGGGGTAGGAAGGAGCCTTTCCAGATATGGGTGCAAGCGTCAAGCCTTCCGGCGCAGCCGGATGTCCTTCTCCGGTTGCGCCCGCTCGCATCTCTCTTGAAAGACAATACTACACTTTGCCGTCACACAGGCGCTTCATGTAGTCCAGGTGGTGCTGAACCAGGAGCAATCTTTCCAACTGATCCGCATCCTTACACCACATCCCCAGGTCGGTCAGCGCGTTCTCGGCGTTGGAAGTCAGGCTGCGCACGAGGTTGCGAAAGATGCGAAGTTCTTCCTGTGCCGACAGTCGGGGTTTCTCAGGCGCCGCTGTACTGGTGAATGTCTGCTCCATTTTCCCTTGCTCTTCTCCTATCTGGTCCACCCGCGCAATCTCATCGCCTCGGCGACTCGCAGCACGGCCACACAATAGGCTGCAGTGCGCATATCTATATTGCGCTCCCCTGACATGCTGAGCACATCATGGAAGGCTTTGGTAATCTTCCGATTCAGCCGCTCGTGCACTTCCGGCTCATCCCAGTAGTAGGACTGACGGTTCTGCACCATCTCGAAGTAGGAGACGATTACACCTCCCGCGTTGCAGAGGAAGTCCGGTATCACAAAGATTCCCTTTTTGTACAAGATGATATCCGCCTCCGGAGTGGTGGGCCCATTCGCCGCCTCCGCCACTATCCGGGCTTGAATCCGGTCGGCATTCTCCTCATTAAGGACTTTCTCCAGTGCCGCGGGAATCAGTATATCAACCTTCAACTCAAGCAAATCGCCGTTGCTGATCGGCTCTGTTCCAGGTATGCCTGCGACTGACCCGGTATCGGCCTTATGCTTTATCGCCGTTTTTGCATCAATACCTTTCAAGTTCAACACCCCGCCTCTGGAATCACTGATCGCCACTACCCGGCAGCCGAGCAATTCTTCAGCCAGCAGGGCGGAATAGGAGCCCGCATTGCCGAATCCCTGGATGGCCACCGTCGCTCCCTTGGGATCGACCTTCAGATGTTTGCAGGCCTCGCGAATGGTGTAGATGGTTCCGCGGGCGGTGGCGTCACCGCGTCCGAGCGAGCCTCCCAGTTCCAGCGGTTTGCCTGTAATCATGCCTGGACAATGGTGCCCGGTTAGTTTGCTGTACTCGTCCATCATCCAAGCCATGATCTGGGGGGTGGTGTAAACATCCGGCGCGGGTACATCCATATCGGGGCCAAGTATCTCGTGGATGGCGCCAATGTAAGCGCGGGAGAGACGCTCCAGTTCATTAGGTGACATCTCCTTGGGGTTGCATATGACGCCGCCCTTTCCGCCGCCCAGAGGAATATCAGCCAGCGCGCATTTCCATGTCATCCAGGAGGCCAATGCCCTGATGGTGTCTATGGTTTCCTCCGGATGAAAGCGGATGCCGCCTTTCGCCGGGCCTCGAGCGTAGTTGTGCTGGACTCGAAAGCCTTTAAATACTCTTAACGTCCCATCATCCATAATTACGGGCAAAGAGGCGTGCAACTCCCGCATCGGCTCACGCAAAATAGCGCATATCGAGGGATTAAGGTCGAGTTCAGCCGCGGCCTTGTCGAACTGGGCCTGGGCTATCTCAAAGGCGGTTTTTTCTTGGCGCTTGTTCTTCAGGTCAACCGTCACTTG
>WVXJ01000034.1:10044-11271 GCA_011773575.1 Armatimonadota bacterium
CGGCAACAATCATTTCAGGCTCTGAATTGACGATGGGCTGCAGTACCGCTAATATCGTGTGGTGATCTTTATCAATGCCCTCGGGGGTTGTATGCGGAACGGTAATTTGGTCAGCACAGGTGTAGATTGGCTCGACGGGCTTCTCGGGCGGCTGCGAGTCGGGGAAAATGTGGTGTGGGAGGTTGAGGCCGGGGCTCCCATCGAAGCATTTGTGCGCTCCTTCTTGGAGATCAACCTCAAGGGAGACAGTAATGCCGTCTACGTCTCCTTCAACCATTCACCGGTCACAATGAAGGAGAAACTTGGGAAACTCTTCGACCAACCCAGATTTACCCTGGTAGATTGTTTCACCGACGGCAAAGGACATAGTGATCCCGTCTTTGCGCACTTCTATGACACCGCCGGAGATGATGACCTGGGTCATGTCATACGAGTGAAAGAGCCCGGGAATGTAGAGCACTTCGTTGCCGCCATTAATGAGATCGAAACGAAGGCCGGCATAGGCGCCAAGTATCTCTTCGACAGCCTGACAGGGATGCAGGACTTATGGGCCGATGCAGCCCGCGCCTATCGCTTTTTCACCTATGCTTGTCCAAGACTATATGACCTGCGGACTATCGCCTATTGGATCCTGGAGAAGGAAGCCCATTCATCTTCTTTCCGCGCCAACCTCAAACACGTTACCCAGATCGCCATTGACCTGTCTCGCTCAGAAGGCAGACATACCCTTCAGTTGCTGAAAGCGGAGGGCCGCGCCCTCGGCTCGGAAGGGGAGATGCCGCAGTGCTATGAGACAGATGGCAAGAAACTCAGGCTGGCCACCGATGGCCGGCAAGAAGTGCTGCGATTGGGCAAACTCATTCGCGCCGCCAGGCTGAAGCGGGGCCTTTCTCAAGCGGAACTGGGCGAACTGTTGGGAGTTACCGCGAGTAGTGTGTCTCAGGCCGAGCATGGTGTAATCGCCCTTTCCCTGAATAACCTCTTCAGGCTGGCGCGAGAGCTGGACCTAAACCTGGGTCCGGTACTGAATGGAAGAGAATCCCCCAAAGATTCCGTCAGTATCATGCGGGAGAAAGATCGCCGTCGCACACGCATAACCGGCGGCAGACGCAAGCCGATATATATCGAGAGCCTGCAAGAGACGGGTGTGACGAGCGATCTGCAGCCCGTGCTCATCATCATCCCCGCCAAAGCAAGACTCGACAAGCACTTCTCCCTCCGCAAAGG
>WVXJ01000034.1:11354-16008 GCA_011773575.1 Armatimonadota bacterium
GAAAATCCAAGACTGCTTTCGCTTGAGATTTTCGACCCCTTATGCTTGACGCCGCTCCACGGGCATATTACACTGACCGTGCTTGTCAGCCGACGTGAAGAAGGCGGCCGCCCGGCACCAGCCAGGGCGAATTGTATGGCAGCCGGACAACGACGTAATTGCAAGAAGCGAGGACAGCTGGAGTGGGATTACTTCCAAGCTTGACGATAGCCGAAGTCAGTGCGCTCAAGTTCCTGATACCCATTGTCGCCGGAGAAGCCTTGGCGGTGTTAGCCAACTGGCTGGGCTTCAGACCGGTTCCTCTGCCATGGCGGGGCGCTCCCGGAAAATTGGAGGCAGCCGCACGCGCGGGTCACTTGCAGCTTATTGGCCGCGGCCCATTCTTATGCTATGCGGGTGTCGCACTCCACCTCGCCGTCGCCATTGCCGGCAGAAGGGGTTTCGAGAACAGCCTTGTGCTGAACGCTTGCGCCAACGCCCCGGCACTTGGATTCTTCTGGGGCGCGGTCTTGTTGGTGCTTGTCGTAATGGTGAGCACCGGCGCGCGGGAACTCCTTCAGGAGCAGCGGCGTATAGTCGCTCACAACATATTTCATCAAGAGCAGATAACGGAAGAGGACTGGGAAGAGAGGTTTGAGGAGATGCGCCGGGCGCGCCGCAGAACTCGAGGGCTGCGCTTCTCTCTTACCGTGCTCGGATGGCTCATAATTTACCTGGCAATAGGCATCGCCCTTGTGCCGGTTGTGTGACAGGCAACCGCACATCATAGAATATCTGCCGCAGGAGGGTAGAGAGGTTTCATCATGGTCAGGCTGGTATCCATTGCAGTCATAGGTTTCGGCGCATCGGCGGGGCTGCTCTATCTGCTATGCCTGGCCGAGGAGGAATGGCTGCCGCAACTGCAGGAGTGTCTCCAGCAGAACATTCATGATCATTGGGAGGACATGCTGAGGGCGATAAGGGCGATTGCTCTGGCCCCGCTCATAATCGTCTTCCTGGGGTTTGCCAATCGAGCCCTGGAGACCCATTCCATCGCCGCCTTCTGGGGCATCGAGATCACTTTCTGTCTCGTCTGGGCCTTCACCATCAGCCATCTTGCCGCCGCCGAAGAGAGGCTCGTCAATCATCACAAGAACAGCGAGAGCGTAAGTCTCGCAATGGAACTCACTGACGCCGGCACACTGTGGCGGGTGCGCCGTTTCGCCATGGCTGCCTTTATAGTGCTGTTCTTGATTGTAACGATAACGTTCGTCGCATCATTCATCGGATACCAGTGGCGTGTGCTGGCATACTTGAGCTTTGGTTTGGGCGAGCATGCCAGCAGTTTCATCGTCGCCATATTGCTCGCCGTCCTGACAGGGCTTATCATATATGGAGAGCGCAGGGTGGGCCAGGCAGCAGAGAGCCTTGCACATGACCTGATAAGCATATTTCCAGTCCCGCCTTTTGCGCCCGCCAGTGCGCCTGACGCTCAACCGGTGCTGTCTGATCAATTCCTGACCCTGGCCTCGGCAAGAACCGATGCAATGCTGGCACTCTTTCCCCGCATCGAACAGCAGGCCGAACAGGTATATGCGGTATACAAGGATGGACAGGAAATAGATCTGCGTGAGTGCCTCCCCCGGTTAGTAAGCCAAGTCATTGAGCGATTGCGGGAACGCGACCATGCGGCCGCAAAGCGCTATGAAGACATGGTGCGTGAAATCGTGGAGAAGGCGCGTGCTGAAGAGAAGGAAGCGCGTGCCAGGAAATGGGAGATAAGCATCCCGCCCATCGGCGTACCTGCAGCCATAGGCGCTGAATAACTGGAACCTCTCGAATTCCCTCTTGCGGACAGACCCGTTTCCGGACTTCAACACGGCCCGACGCGTCAGATCAACGCGTTTCTCGAGCCAACAGCGGCCGATTGAGTGGGTGCATTGATTCAGGGCAAGGTATTATCTCTCTGCGGGTAGAATATCGCTCGGATGGAAATACGTATCATGCATACGAGTTGAGATCACAGCGTGGATGACAGAAATAACTTGCCGCCTTCAGACAGCAGTGCTTCAAGGAGCATGAGTCCCTCGTCAGACTCAAAAGCAGCGGGCTCCCGTGAAGCAAAGCCCATGCGGCTGCCCGACCGGGAACTCCGCCGCTGCCTCTCGGTTATCCTCGTCTCCTGGGGGGTCTTCGGGTCCGCCTGGATGAGTACGGTAATGGGCGCGCCTTTCCCCGTCTTCGCCCGCGCCCTGGGGGCCAGCACATTCACCTTCGGGCTGCTCTCCGCTCTGCGTTTCCTGGCGGTAATAGCCCAAATCCCCGGCGCCTACTGGATAGAACGCGCCGAGAGCCGCAAGCGCATCTTCTTCCTTATGCACATTCCCAGCCGCCTCTCCTGGCTGCTCATCGCCGCCTTGCCCTGGATTGTGCCGGCGGAGTTCTCTGACCTTCGCGTGGGAATCTTCATGATTCTGCTTTTCGGGTTCGGCCTCATGGACGCGGTAGGCACCGTTGCCTGGACGCCTTGGGTCGGTGACATCATCCCGGAACGCTTACGGGCGCGTTTCTGGGCCCAACGTCAGCGTCTGGCAACCCTCACAGCCATGATAATCGCGCTCATTGTGGGGTGGCTCTTGGACCGTCAAGCCCCGGGGTCTTTTCTCATCTTTTCCATCGTCTTCGCCGTCGCCGCCGTCTTTGGTTTTCTTGATATTGCTCTTTACTGGCGCGTCCCCGACATCCCCATGCTGAAACAACCCTCGCTCCGTCTCTCGGAAATCATACGTCGTCCCCTGCGAGACCGGCGCTTTCGAATCTATCTTATCTATGTCGCCTCCTCCACGGTGAGTGGAAGCATAATGGGGACATTCATCTGGCTCTATGCGCTTGAA
The DNA here is from genome assembly GCA_011773575.1 of Armatimonadota bacterium. Classification (GTDB taxonomy): domain Bacteria; phylum Armatimonadota; class Hebobacteria; order Hebobacterales; family WVXJ01; genus WVXJ01. The sequence continues at coordinate 14,228 of WVXJ01000034.1, forward strand.
GCCCTCAAACTCTCCAAGTTCCACACCAATCTTTACCTGATCACCCTCGGCTCCCTCGCCACTGTCCTGACGGCGAGAACCATAGGCGCGCTGGCGGATCGCTTCGGCAATCGTCCTGTACTCACTCTCGCCTGGAGCGGGCTCGCACTCACCCCCATACTGTGGGTGCTTGCCACTCCCACAAATCACACCTTGCTGTTCGTGGCCAGTATCCTGGGAGGCGCTTGCGGCGGCGCAACCATGATGCTCGGCGTAAACCTGATCTTCGCCATGACTCCCCGCGCCGCTCGCTCTGCCTATGTGGCCCAGGTCTCGCTCGCTTCAGGTCTTGCCGGTTTCATCGCCCCTGTCATCGCGGGGGCGGTCGCCCAGATGTTCGTCGGCGTGCAGGTCAGCTTCCTCTGGTGGCGCTTCGGAAACCTTCATCTCTTGCTCATCGCGCTGTCCATTTATCGCGCTCTTCACACCATTCTGGTGGTGCCGAGACTGCCCGAGACGCGCAAAGTCTCCGCTCTCACGATGCTGAAAGAACTGTTCTCCGAACTCCGCAACAGGCCGAAAACCTAGATTTCGCACCGCAGATTGACTGCACCCCGCCTCAAATATCGCGATTTCGCTGTCAAGCCATAGCCTCCTAGAAAGGGAATCTGGTTGAAGGCGTCGAATCTGAACCACAGAGAGGTGAGATACGGAGACCCGCAGGAGCAGAACACCATGTACAAGGCATTGTTACTGTTGGTGGCATTCCTTTCCGGCGCCATTCTCATGGCCCTCGAAATCGTGGGCAGCCGCGTGCTTGCCCCTGAGTTTGGAGGCTCGATATTTGTCTGGGGCAGCCTCATCGGGGTGTTCCTCGCCGCGCTGAGTCTCGGCTATTACATCGGCGGAGGCGCCGCCGACCGCTGGCCCAGCGCCAGGTTGCTGGCCCTGTTCCTGCTTGCCTCCGGGCTGTTCGTTTTGCTCTTGCCGCGCTATGGACCGTCGGTGTGTGCGCTCATCGCCGAACACGACTACGGCCCCCGCGCCAATCCTCTGCTGGCGTGTCTGATCCTATTCCTCGTCCCGGGGATCCTCATGGGCGCAACCTCGCCCTTTGTCATCCGGCTCACCGCACTCAGTGTCGAACAGGTTGGACGCACTGCTGGTATCATCTACGCCCTCTCCACCCTGGGCAGTATCGCCGGTACTTTGGGGACGGCTTTCTACATTATTACGATCATTGGTACACGCGACACACTTTATTGGCTAGGTGGGGCGCTCATCGTCACCGCCGTCATCGCTGCTATCGCGGCATTGGCGCGGGTGCCGCGTCGCGCGACGGCAGCGGCGGTGATGGGGATAGTATGTGCGTTGTGTGCGCTCTCTCAGCCCGCCTATGCCAAGGAGCGCGTGCTGTTCGAATGTGATAGTCCCTATCAGCGTCTTTTCGTTACCGAACAAGGCAATTACCGTATCTTACGTACCAACAATGTCTGGCACACTCGCATGGATCTCCGGGATCTGCAAGGGCGGGGTTTCGAGTACACCGACTATGTGGATATTGCACTCCTCTTCAATCCTAAGATTCGGGAGGTGTTGGTAATCGGCCTGGGGGGTGGAAGTATTCCGAAACGGCTCGTGCGAGACTATCCGCAGATCACGGTGGACACCGTCGAAATCGATCCCGATGTGGTGAAAATCGCGAAACGCTACTTCTATGTGACAAGTGGCCCGCGCTTGCACATTCACCAGTCAGACGGCCGCGTCTTTCTGCGCAAGATCGGCAGGGAAAACAAGCAGTA
>WVXJ01000034.1:16033-43405 GCA_011773575.1 Armatimonadota bacterium
ATGACCGGCTCAGGCCCGATGGTATTCTCATCAACAATGTGATCGGCATGACCTCCGGTCCCAAGAGCAAGTTCTTCCGCTCCGTCTATCGTACTATGGGCGAGGTCTTTCCCCACACGCATGTTTTCAAAGTGCCCGATTCAGGGGTCAACGAAACAAACATAGAGATCTTCGCACTCAGATCGAAGACTTCGGTTAGCATTGAAACTCTGAAGGAACGACTCGCCGCGAAGACCTGTCCAGTGAAGAACAAGGAGCTCTTAGAAGGGCTGCTCGGCGACCACATCGGCGCCAAGATCCAAACCAGTGATGTCCCTACACTGACCGATGACTACGCCCCAGTGGATGCCCTCATCCATCTCTGGTAACGCGGAGACTACTTCCCCCTTCGACCGTCCGTTTTGTGAATATTCGCCTGCCGTTACACGATTGTTAACAGTATCCTGGTGACATTGGTCGTAAACTGATTGCCTCTTGGCAAGTCACGCAGTACAATCGGACAGTACTGCTGCCCGGAGATCATGCTAAGGAGGACCAAAGTGGCGAAAACACTGGAGGAGATCAACCAGAAAATCAAGAGTGGGAAGGTCGTCGTCGTGACGGCCGAAGAAATGGTTGACATCGTTGCCGAAAAGGGTGCCAAGCGAGCCGCCCGCGAGATAGATGTGGTAACGACAGGCACCTTTGGCGCTATGTGTTCCTCCGGTCTGATGATGAATCTGGGACATTCCCGCCCTCGCATCAAACTCGGCGGCGGCCAGGTGCGGCTCAACCGCGTTCCCGCATATGCGGGTCTCGCCGCGGCGGACATTTATCTCGGCGCAACCGCCCTGCCGGATGAAGATCCCCGCAATGCTCTTTTTCCAGGCGAGTTCTCCTATGGCGGCGGCCACGTCATCCAGGATCTCGTCTCCGGCAAGCGCGTTCTGCTGGAGGCGAGCGCCTATGGCACCAACTGCTATCCCCGTCAGGATCTCTCCACCTGGATTACTCTCAAGGAAATTAACGAAGCCTATCTCTTCAATCCCCGCAACGGCTACCAGAACTATAATGTCGCCGTCAACCGCTCCCCAAGCACACTCTATACCTATATGGGCACCCTACAGCCCAAAATCGGCTGCGCCAACTATTCCAGCGCGGGTCAACTTTCACCGCTGCTGAATGACCCCCACTACCGTACCATCGGCATTGGCACCCGTGTCTTCCTGGGTGGAGGCATCGGCTATGTGGTCTGGCAGGGAACTCAGCACAGCCCTGCCGCCAAACGCAGCAAACACGGAGTGCCCCTCTTCGGTGCGGGAACACTAGCCGTCATCGGTGACCTCAAACAAATGTTCCCTAAATGGCTGCGCGGGGCGAGTTTCCGCGGCTATGGGACAACCCTCATGTTGGGCTTCGGGATCCCCATCCCCATGCTTAACGAGGATATTGCGGCAACCACGGGCCTCTCCGATAAGGACCTTAAAGCGCCTGTGGTGGATTACAGTGAAGCCTACCCGCAGCGCCGGCCGGACTTCATCCGCCACGTCACCTATGCCCAACTCAAGTCCGGTCATATCACGGTGGAGGGCAAGAAAGTGCCCACCACACCACTTTCCAGTTACTCCCTGGCGCGGGAAGTCGCGGAAACGCTGAAGCAATGGATCAAGAAGAAGAAGTTCCAACTTACCTCTCCGACCGCGCCCATTCCGGGGGCGGATTCCGGTATGGCCATGGGCCCCATGCCATATCACCCGCCTGTCGAGAAGAGAAGGGCGAGGCGAAAACCTAGGAAGACTGCGAGGAAACGATCATGAAAGTAGCCCACAAAGTTGTTCTCCACTTTCCACCCGCGGTTGTGGAACAGCCTGTTATCTATATCCTCTCCAGAGACTACAACCTCGCCTTCAATATCCTGAAGGCTACCATCAGCCAACAGGAAGAGGGGATCATAGTCCTTGAACTCAGCGGCGAAGATAAGGATTTCAAGCGTGCCAGCAAGTACCTGAAAAAACAGGGTATCCGGCTGCAGCCGCTGCTCCAGGATATCCGCAAGAATGAGGACAAGTGCGTACACTGCGGCCTCTGTATCGCCGTATGTCCGACAGATGCGCTGCTCGCGGAACGCCCCTCCATGAAGGTCAACTTCAATGCAGACCACTGTGTGGTGTGTGGTGAATGTGTTCCCACCTGTCCGGTCCGGGCGATGGAACTACATTTCTGAGGCAGGCCTTTCATGTATCCCATTGATCGGCATTACCGCCAATGGGTGCAGAGCGAACTCCGTTCCTTCCAGGTCAAGATAGAACAATCTGACCTGCTCATCAGCGCGGAGCGGGAACTGAAGGAATCAGCGGAGCAGGCCCTGCGGCGAGTCCGCGCCGAACTTGAGGCATATACTCAGAGCGACTCCGATTTTGCCGCCTCCCTGGAACCTTATGAGCCTCTGCCGGACGCCGCCCCCATAATCCGCCGGATGGCGGAAGCCGCCCGCCTCTGTGGAGTGGGCCCCATGGCCGCCGTCGCCGGCGCGGTTGCCCAATATGTTGGAGAAGCGCTGCTGTCCGAGTCGGGCCAGGTCATCGTCGAAAACGGAGGCGATATCTTTCTTCATACCGCCTATCCCCGCTCCGCCGCCGTATTTGCCGGCGATTCCCCTCTTTCGGGCCGGCTCGCCGTTCGCATCAATCTCGTAAATCGTCCCCTCGGCCTGTGCACCTCCTCCGGCACAGTGGGCCCTTCGCTCAGTTTCGGAGGTGCCGATGCCGCCATCGTTCTCGCCGACTCAACTCCCCTCGCGGATGCCGCCGCCACCGCCTTGGGTAATCGCATCCATGGGGAATCCGATATCGAGCCTACCCTGGAGTTCGCTCAATCCATCAGCGGGGTTTTGGGCGCGGCGGTCATCCTCGGCGAAAACCTCGGCGCCTGGGGCGAGATGAGCTTGGTCCCCGTCAGCCCTGTTTAAGAGTTGCTGAAGGAGATTGCTGCCTGCACGACCACTCCGCGGCGTGAGTAAGAGGTGAAGGAGTGGCGCGCAGGAAGAAGATATCAATACCGCGAGACGGAGTCGGCATCCCCGTAACGAATACGTCAGTACCGAGAAAACCGGGAGGGGAGTTTGAGGGGGAAAGCGGCGGCTTCCCCCTTAGGAACTTGCAGTTCCGACTTTTGCAGTAGGCTCTAGTCCTCTGTTTGCTGCTGCCCATTTGCGGGAACAGGCTGGGCTTGCTCATTGAGGGCCCAGTCATAGGACAAGAAGGTAATCTCATAATCTCCGATATCCGGCGGCGGCTCATTCAGATAGCGGAGCAGATAATCAATGACAGAGCCCGCTTCCTGCTCGAAGTCTTTGCGATACCATTTAAAGAGCGCGGAGACTTCGAGTTTCTTATCAATCTCGTTAACGCGGACACCGTTCGCACTGTTGATGAACCCCCTCGCGGATTCCTCCAGCGTCTTCTCAAGGCTAGAGGGATCCATCGCTCTATTCCCAAGACGGGGACAACTCTTGGCAGCACATACGAGAATAAAATGGATACGCGGTTCTTCGAAGGTGGGCCGAATAATCTCATTCTCAATCTCGTCGAGCGAGTATGTCTTGCCTCCCGCGAGATAACGCTTTTCCTTGAAAAATCCCTCCACCTTCTGCACACTCTCCATGGGATAGCGATCGAGCACACCTGCAATAACAAACGCGTTATAGGCATTGAGCCAGTAGGCGAGGCGATCTTCACGTGTGGCGAGAGAGGCCGGGTCAGTGGCCGCGATACTGTTCAAATACGCGTCCAGCAGTACGCGGTCATCTTTCTGAAGTGACACATAGTCAACCAAACCCTGGGAGTCCACTTGTCGGCGCAGAATCTCGTCAAAAGCGCGATGGCTGAGAGTAGTTGAAGCACTTCCCTTGCCAACAGTTGTCTCTGTTCGAGGCCCGCAAGCGCAGAGCAAGAGCCCTTGAAGCATCAATGCAATCAGCAGTGAGCACCTCATGCTCCCTCCTCTTTGATGGTCCGCTGTATCTCTACACATTCTTTCTGCTTTCTTGATTGAATCCTTGTCCAAAACCTGCCCTCTTGAACCTATTTTCGACACTATTTCCCTAATTTCATGGCCACCGGAAATCTGAGCCGGCGTCGTAAATCATGACAAAAGATAGCGTTCCGTCGTCGCATAATAATAAGAGCGCGCGACTCAAGAAGGCACGCGACAAGAATCAGTTCCGGCCAGCTTCCGCGAAGTTGGTGCTGGAGAATATCAGATGAAGGAGCAAAGGAGTAGAGCCATGGACAAAGTACCCATCTATCGGCGCAGTCTTCTCGCAGCATTCGCAATTTTCGCCATGTGGGAAGCGGCTAACCATCTGCTCCTGATGAGTACACCGATGTGGGTTCAGCATACCTCCGCGGCGATTATTGAAGTAGGGCTCGCACTGGTGATTTTGACAGTCGCCCTGCGCTCTCTGGCGGCACAACAGCGAGAATTGGATCGAACCAGAGAAGCACGTGATAGACTGGCCTCGGCGCTGGCGAATGATCTTCGCCAGCCTCTGGTGGAGGTTGTGGAATCCCTTCGTGAACTTGATGAAAGAGGCGCACTCTCATCGCGCACACGGAAAGTCATTGAACGCGCGACGGAAAGTGTTCGACCCTTGGTCGGAATGGCGGCAGAACTGCTGGGAGTCATATCAGCGGAGGATGAAAATAGGGAGTTTCAATCCTTGAACTGTTCACCGCTGCTGTACAACGCGTTTTATACCATTCGACCTATTGCGGCTGCGAAACAGGTGGAGCTTCAGGTGGATGTGCCAGAGGTGCTGCCGATAATTCGAGGCATGCCCCATTCCATCCTCCGGACTCTCCTGATCTTGTTGGACAATGCCGTCCGCGCTACACCAAATGGCGGAGAAGTGCTGCTGGCAGCACAGGCGATAGGAAATCGCGCCATCAACATCATCATCGCCGATGGAGGGTTGCCTTTGAGCGAAGAGGCATGGAAAGCCTTGATGCAAGACAGCGGTGAGCAGCGCAAAGCGGATTGGCTCGAAGAGCGGCCGCTTCGATCCGGCCATCGCTATTGCGCAACTGTCCTCAGGACTCATGGGGGAAGCGTAGAAGTGGAATCGAGCCAAGAAAAAGGAAATACCATAATACTTTCTCTTCCAGTTGCAGAGCGAGCAACTTTCTGAGATAGGACTTCTTTTACAAAACAGATCATCTCCTTTAGTACTCTGATCGTGTCAGGAAAGCATGCTGCCCTCGCAGGTTGCTCACCTCTCATCACCAGAAAGCCCTCACCGGTGACAGCGAGGATTGAGCCCTAAACCAAGGCCGAGGGAGGGCAAACCCTCGCGCGCAGCAGGAGGAACCTGTTCGAACGACGAAAACGGAAAATGGACAAATGCAGGGATATTGCAGGCATATTGATTCCATCCCTCACCAAGCCTCGGGTGATTCCTGAGAAACTATCTCGTCAGGCATTTCAGACACGCGGGAGCAATATGCGGACAGAGGAGCAACTGGGTCTATGAACTCATTGACAATCGGCCTCTTCAGTTGTGGCGTACTCTACTTGGGCTATCGTTTCTACGGCCGTTTCATCACCCATCTTTGGGGAATCGACCCCGCCCGCAAAACCCCCGCGCTGGAGTCCTCCGATAAGGTTGACTACATTGCCGCCAGACACTGGACAGTCCTCTTCGGCCACCATTTCGCCAGTATCGCCGGCGCCGGCCCCATCCTGGGGCCCGTATTGGCCTGCGCGGTATGGGGATGGCTGCCCGCCCTCATCTGGATTCTGGTGGGCTCCATCTTCATGGGCGCGGTGCACGATTTCTCAGCGCTGATGGCTTCCTTGCGCGCGCGGGGAAGATCAATCGCCGAGATCGCTGAAGCCAACCTGGGCCACCGTGTCAGGCTCATCTTCGGCGGCTTCCTGTGGCTGGCCCTCATTTTGGTAGTAGCCGTCTTTGCCCATGTGGGCGCGCAATCTCTGGACACCATGCCGCGCGTGGTGATCCCCACCTTTGGCGTAATCCTCGCCGCCATAGTCACCGGCTTCATGATGTATCGAACACCCGCCCCGCAGTGGCTGGCGACAATCGCAGGATTGGCGATACTCGCGGGTCTGCTGGTAGTCGGCTATTATGTGCCGCTAAGACTGCCCTGGGGGGAGGGTAATGTTCTGGCCTGGACGATCATCTTGCTCCTATATGCCTACATCGCCTCCATTACACCGGTCAATCTCCTGCTTCAGCCGCGGGACTATCTCTCCACTTTCGTGCTCTATATCGGCCTGGCGGCGGGCTATATCGGGCTCCTGCTTACCCATCCCACAGTCCAGGCGCCCTCCACACAGGCCTTCACCAGTTCCTCAGGGCCGCTCTGGCCCATGATGTTCGTCATCATCGCCTGTGGCGCCATCTCTGGATTCCACAGCCTTATCGCCAGTGGCACAACCTCCAAACAGATCGCCACCGAGGCCCACGCGTCCCGCATCGGCTATGGGGCCATGATAGTGGAAAGCGCCCTCGCCATACTCGTCCTCATCGCGGTGTGTGCGGGCTTGCGTTGGGGAACAGGGGCGGACACTTATACCGGTATGCTCCAGGAGAAAGGCCCGCTGGTCACTTTCGCGAACGGCTTCGCCAGCCTCACCCGGCCCCTCTTCGGTGCATTGGGAGCACTCGTCGCCATTACCGTCCTGAAGACATTTGTCTTGACGACTTTGGACTCGGCCACCCGGATCGCCCGCTACATCGGGGAAGAACTCCTCGGCGAGGGCCTCGGCATCGGCTTCCTGCGGAACCGCTTCGCCTCCACTCTTCTTATTATCGGGCTCGCCTTCTACCTGGCGCTGGGCCCTTGGGGGACGGTCTGGCCCGTATTCGGCAGCGCCAACCAACTCATCGCCGCGCTCACCCTCCTGGTCGTAACCCTGGTGTTGTGGCGCCAGCGCAAGCCCGTGTATTACACGCTGGTGCCCGGCCTATTGATCCTTGCAACAACCGTCGGCGCGCTCATCTACCAGGGGCGGGGCTTCCTGAAGGACGGTAAAGTCCTGCTGGCGGCCGTGACCATCGCGCTGCTCGTGCTCGCTCTTATGATGCTGGTGGACAGCCTGCGCACAGTAATACAGCGCCGGTCGGCTCTGGAGCCAGCCTCTCTCAGCGAGAACCCATGGAGGCCTCCGGCGCACAGATGACAAAGCGTCACCGCAGCCTATAGGTCCGCTCTCGGTTCGCTCGCGCTCTTCCGGGTGAGCCGGTCTGTCCTGTTGTTCGCCATCTTGCTACTTTTGCATCATCTCTTGCTGTTCCATCATCTTCTTGTACATGGGGCATTGCTTCATCATCTCTTCACCCATCATCTTCATCTTCTTCATGTCAACTTTGATGTGGGTTTCCTTCACCAGCATCAGATTCGCGTCATACTTCTGCAGTTTTCGGCCGGAAAATACATAGATGTGATCATCGTGGGCAGTGATGGCCGCGCCCCCCATCATGTGGCCCATCATCCCACAGTGCATGGGACACATTCCCATCATTCCCATGCCTTTTCCTTTCATCATCCCATCGCCCATCTTGTACATCATCTCGTGCCTTGTCGCCTGTTGGGCATAGGCGGCCAGAATCACCGCCGCAACCAGTACGATCCCCAGCACTATTACCCACTTTTTTCGCAGCATCTCGTTTCCTCCTTGCAAGTCGTTCTCCTGCCACTGAGTGCCCTCTTTGATACGCCAATGTTTCCGCTATCCCTAGCAGAAAGCAGGGAACATTGTCCGTTTCGCACACATGTGTATGAATACGGCCCATGTGGACAAAAACGCCTCTGGCTGGAACAATTCTATGACCGGTTCAGTCAAAATCTTCAAATACGGACTCACGGAGAGAATGATGGATAAGCGATATGGAGTTGGCGGATTGATGCTGGTGGTGCTCTTCGCACTGGTGGCGGCGGCAATGCTGTGGCCCTCACCCAGAGAATCTGCCGCCGCAGCCCCGGAGATGGATACTCCGGGGAGCCTCAATGTAATCGTCAAACCCGGGCAGAAACTGCTCACTTGCCCGCTGGAGCACACCGATGTGGAGGGCTGGGTCACGGGTGACATCGCTCGTGTGCGTGTAACTCAACGATTCTCCAATCCTTATGAACATCCCATAGAGGCCGTCTATGTTTTTCCACTGCCGGAGAACTCGGCGGTGAATGAGATGATCATGCGCATCGGCAAACGCACTGTTCGCGGCCTCATCAAAGAACGCGAGGAGGCAAGGACTATTTACGAAGCGGCGAAACTGGCCGGCAAAACCGCCAGCCTGCTGGAACAGGAGCGCCCCAACATCTTCACCCAATCCGTCACCAACATCATGCCCGGTGACCCCATCGAAATCAGCATCTGGTATGTCCAGGATTTGCGCTATGACCGGGGGCGATATGAATTCACTTTCCCCATGGTGGTGGGCCCCCGCTATATTCCGGGACAGGCTTTGCCGGGACCGGACCGCGGCGGCGGCTGGTCGCCTGATACAACCCGAGTGCCTGACGCCTCCCGCATCACTCCCCCCGTGCTGACACCTGAGGAGCGAACTGGTCACGACATTTCGCTGACACTGCACTTGGATGCCGGCGTCCCGGCCCGTGATGTGCGCTCCAAATCCCATGATGTAAGGATAGACTCGCCAAGAAAGGGGCCCATGACGGTCTCCCTGGCGGCCCATGACACCCTTCCCAACAAGGATTTCAGCCTTTCCTGGCAGGTGGCTGGGAAGCGGCCCGAAATCGGCCTGCTGACCCACTGGGGCGGAGAATCGGGCTATTTCAGCCTCATCATTCAGCCGAAGGCGAATTTCAGCGCTGGAGAAATTACCCCCAAGGAGATGGTCTTTTGTCTGGATACCTCCGGCTCCATGAGCGGGCTGCCTATTGAGAAATCGAAAGAAGTGGTGAAACTCTGCCTGGAAGAAATGGGCCCGAAGGATACCTTCCAGGTAATCCGCTTTGCGGGCAGTGCCGCCACTTTTTCGCCCACACCGGTTCCCGCCACCCAGGACAACATTGACAAGGCCAGCGACTTCATTGACAAGATGCGGGGCGGCGGCGGCACGGAGATGCTGAAGGGAATAGAAGCCAGCCTGGCTTTCCCGCAGGACAAGAACCGGATGCGCATCGTCGCCTTCCTTACTGACGGCTACATCGGCAACGAAAAAGAGATTTTGGCCCGCATCGAAGACAAACTCGGGGCCGCCCGCATCTTCTCTTTCGGTATCGGCTCCTCGACAAACCGCTACCTGCTGGTGAAGATGGCGCAGTTGGGCCGCGGTGTGTCCCAGTTTGTCCGCCAGGATGAAAATCCGGATGCGGCCGTGCGTTCATTTGTGGACCGCATCTCCCGCCCCTATCTCACCGATATCGAAATAGAGTGGAGCGGGGTGGAGGTGAAAGATATCTACCCCTCTTATGTGCCCGACCTCTTCGCCGACCAGCCCGTAATCTTGCACGGCCGCTATGAAAAGCCTGGAAAGGGCGAAATCACCATCCGCGGCAAGGTCGCGGGCCAGCCCTGGCAGACGAAGAAAGAAGTCATCCTGCCCGCGCAGCAGCCGGACAATCAGGCCCTCGCCACACTCTGGGCGCGGACTTGCATAGAGGATATGCTGGATCAGATGTATCGCGGTGAGGACGCGGAAATCGTCGCCGAGGTTACCCGGCTCGCGCTTGCCTATCAGTTAATGTCCCCCTACACCTCATTTGTCGCAGTGGAGGAGAAAGTGGTCAACCAGGACGGCGAACTCGTTACCGTCCAGGTGCCTGTGCCCATGCCCGAGGGAGTCGATTATGAGGGTGTCTTCGGCCCCTACGGAAAAGGAGAAATGGCTAAGTCCATGGGAGGTAGTGCAAGAGCCGGCGTCGGGCGCCCCAGAACCTTACGCCAACCCTTGTTGGAGCGAGAGGAGGTTCACGCTGATTATGCCCACCGGGGTGCGCCATTGGCGGACGCATGGATGGCGCTTATCTCCACTGACGAGGATGGCTCTATCGCGCACGGGCTGAGCAATCTCCGCAGTCTGGCTCACACAGTCATCGGCCTGCCCGCGGGCCGCCTCGCCTTCGGTAATCAGGAATCACTGGAAAGTGTGGAAGAGGCGGAAGTGCTGCGTGTGCTGATAATCACCGGAAGCAAGCCCCTTGTCTTGACCGATAAAGCCCGCGCTGCGCTTGGCAAATATCTCCGCGGCGGCGGGTTTATCATCATAGACAGCGGTGGCGATGAGTTCTATCGTTCGGCTGTCAAGACTCTGCAAAACCTGCTGCCGGAGGCGCGGTTCACCCGGCTTTCAAAAGGTCACGCCGTCTTCCAGGGGGGCTCCATGCCATTCAAACTGACGCAGGGCTGCCCCGTGGTGAAGCAGTTCGAGACTACAGGTCCCGCGCAAGGATTCCTCTTGAACGGACGCTTGGCGGTATTCATCAGCCGCGGCAACCTCACCCAGGCCTGGGCCCAGCCGATAAGCGACAGCAACAAAGAAGCCCATCACATGGGTGTGAACCTGATCGCCCACGCCCTCCAGCAACAAGCCCAAGAGAGTGTACAATAGCGGTCTGAAATCTGAAGTTGATGTTTCGACTTTTGCCGGCCGGCGGAACTCCGCCGGCGGGTACATTATGGTTTGCCGGCCTTGCAGATCTAATTCGCGCGAATTCAGAGAACAACTGGCAAACGGTTGATACTAAAGTGGTATTATATTAGCGTTTCCATCTGACACTTTGGGCGGAGGAGAATCAGGCATGGCTTCCCACAGCAGAATAAAAGACCGCTTGGTGAATGATGCCATCAGGAGATTCCAAATCCTGGCCGAAGAAAGACAAGAGGCAGATGAACCCGCGCCCGCCAGAGTAATAACAATCTCCCGCCAGCTCGGCGCCGGCGGAAGAAGAGTGGGGGAGGCGCTGGCGGAAAAGCTGGGCTGCCCCATGTATGACAAAGAGATCCTGGAAATCCTGGCAAGACGCCCCAGCGCCTCTTACCAGGGAAAGATGTTCGAAGCCCTCGACGAGAGAGCCCAGAACGAAATCGAGAGCATCATGTACACCTTCATGGGCCGGGTTGATAAACACACCTATCTCTTCCTGCTGCCCAAGACCGTGCTTACACTCGCCCAACATGACTGCATAATCCTGGGCCGCGGTGCCCACCTGTTCCTGCCGGATTCGCTCCGCGTGAGAGTGGAAGCCTCACTAAAAACGAGGATCGCCAACATGGTTCACTTCGAGGGAATGAGTGAAGAGGAAGCGAGAAAAGAGATCACCCGTTCCGACCGCTCAAGGGCCAGATTTGTTCGTCAAGTTGCCGCAATATTGCCTCCGAAATATTGCTGGGATAGAACCTGTCGCATGTATGACCTCACCATCAACACCGACCACTTCAGCATGGCCGACGCCGCCTCCATGATTATCCTCGCCGCCGAGAAGAGATTCGGCCCCGAAGCCGAGTGAGTCATATCACCGGCCGTCGAAGAACCACAGCGAACAACCCCCGCGTCGGCAGGACGCGCCACGCCTCACGGCGAAAACAGTCCCGATGAATTCGGGAACCTTGTGGGAGATGAAGTAAACGATGACCCTGAAAGAGATGAATCTGCGCGTGTTTCGCGGTGAGTCTTTGCCCCATGTCTTTTTCCAGCCCCGTTTCGAGCCCTGGTTTTCCTGGCACAAGCAGTTCGACAGCCTGCCGCCACAGGTGCGCAATCTATCACTGCGGGAAGCCTATGACTCGATAGGTGCCTCCATGCGCTATGTTCAGTACTACACTGATCAGCCTGAACCCATCGAGTTCAACTTCGCCGATGAAGTGAAGGTCCATGAAAGACGGGAGGGCGATTACCGCAAGCGGCGCTATGACACACCCCGCGGCCCGCTCTTCCAGACGGACAAGTTCACGGTTGATAAGACCTGGCGTGTGGTCGAGTTCGCGGGCAAACAAGCCGAAGATCTGCCCGCCCTGCGCTGGCTTCTGGAGCGCCGTATCATCACATTCAACGCCGATCATTTCAAGACCGGCGCGGCTTTCATCGGCGACCGCGGCGAGCCCCAATTCTGGGTGCCCAAAAGCCCCTATTTCGCCCTCGCCCAGCAGTGGATGAAATATGAAGACTTCGTTTTCGCGCTGGCCGACTGCCCGTGTGAAATGGAAGAGATTATGCAGGTCATAGATGAGTCCTATGACCGGTTATATGAGCAGATTATCTCTTCCCGCCTGGCGAAGATCGTCAACTTCGCCGAAAACATCGCCATGGCCTATCTCTCCACACACTACTTCGAGAAATACTGTCTGCCCTGGTATGCCAAGCGCAGCGGCCGATTGCGGAAGGCGGGCATCTTCACCCATGTCCACATTGACGGGTATTTCAAGCCCCTTCTGCCATACCTGGCCGACCTCCCCTTCGACGGCCTGGAGGCCCTCACACCAACACCCCAGGGTGATGTGACCCTGGAGGAAATGCGCGGCCACATCGGTGACAAGGTGCTGCTCGACGGCATCCCCGCGGTCCTATTTCTGGACCATCACCCGCGGGAACTCTTACAGGAATGTGTGGAGAAACTGGTGGAGATGTTCCACCCCCGGCTCGTCTTGGGCATCTCCGATGAACTGCCGGAAGGCGGTGAAGAGGAATCCTTCGAACGCATGCACTGGGTGGCCGATTATTGCCGCAGCCATTCGCCGTGATTAGCATGGAGAAGGCCCCTTCCTTCCAAACCGTATACAGAAGGAATTCCGGGATCTGACGCCGAAAACAATGTGTGGACAGTAGGTTGCCGCGTAGGGCTCTGGCAAAACCACGGACCGGAGGCTCACAATGAAACTACGTTGCTCCACTGAGGTCGAATGCAAGCCTGTGCCGGAAAAGGGGGCGAGTGGGGTAAGCATTCGTTGGCTCCTGTCTCGCTCAGAGGGCGCTCCCCATTTCGCCATGCGGCTCTTTGAACTCGCCCCAGAAGGTCACACCCCACTGCATCAGCACCCCTGGGAGCACGAGACCTTCATGCTTGAGGGTGAGGCGGAAATCGTCTGCCAATCAGGGCCGCTGAAAGCCAAAGCCGGTGACGCCATCCTGGTCGAACCCGGGGAAGAACACCAATTCCGCAATTCAAGTAACGGAACTACGCGTTTCCTGTGCATGATTCCCCTGCCTCCCGAGCATTAATCCTGCGAACTGAAGACGATTCACAGTCAATTGACCGCGCTCTCCCCGCGGGATAGAATGTCCTGACAACACCGGCTTCATCCTGGACCGTCCGCATATCGGCTTGAAGAAGAAATCGCGGACAGAGATAGTGCTCAGGATCCTGCTCAGATGGGAGTATTATGGTCATCGCGGCATCCATCGCATTAGTAATCTTCATATTAGCGCCGGGAGGCATCTATCTCTACCATCAACGGGCGCGGCGAACCACTCTTGCCTCAACATTCGGAGAGGACCTCCTCTGTGGCGCTCTGGTCAGTGTAGTCATCACTTCTTTCACAGGCCTGATCCTGCTCGAACTCTCCCTCTTTCGTATGCCCTATCTGCTGGGGAGTCTGGCCCTCATCACCGCGATTATGGGCGCATTGGCTCTGCGTTCCCGCGTCCGCCTTTCTGATGAATCTCAGGTTTCGCGCACACCCTTCCGGATACACAAGACTGAATGGCTGCTGTTGGGGGTTCTGGCCGTCGGGCTCTTTCTGCGAGTGCCGCCTTCACTCTATGTGCACGGCGGTCAGGACCAGGGCGTATATCTGGGCCTGAGCCAACACTTCGTCCGCACGGGCAAGATCTTCATCCATGATCCCATCCTCGAAGAGGCCTTTACGACCGACGAACCTGCGGCGCAGGTGCTGCGGCCGGTTTTTGAAATCTTCTCTCCGGGGCTTGCCATCGAGGACCGATATGAAGGCCGCATCCTGCCTCAATTCTATATCGCGGACAAGGAGACCGGCCGTGTGGTCACCCACTTCTTCCATCTCCACCCCATGTGGCTGGCCCTCTTCTCACTTGCCTTCGGCTTTTCGAAGTCGGTCTACGCGCTTACATTTTTCGCACTACTGGCACTGGCGATCATCTACTACTTGTCAAAGCGTGTGTTCAAATCGGAGTGGACTGCACTGCTCGCCGCCGGCCTTCTCGCCGTAAACATCCTTCAAGTCTGGACCAATCGCTTTCCTGTCTCCGAGACCTTGGCCCAGGTATTTCTCTTCGGCGGGCTTCTCTTCTACTGCCGATGGCGTTCAGAGGATGACCCGCGCGATATGTGGCTGGGGGCCGCCTGTCTGGGACTTTATGCGTTTACCCGCGCGGCCGGACTCATCTTGCTGCCCATGTATGTGATAGCCTTCTGGCTGGCCGGTTCCCAACGGCGCGACTACATCTTTTACAATCTCGTCTTTCTATTCAACTTATATGTTGTCGCCCACGCGGTGCATTTCTGTTTTCCCTATTTTTATGAACAGATAGCCGACCGGGCAGGCCCCGAACTTGTCCTCCAGTGGTATCACGCAGTGGCGTTTGGCCTGGGCTGTGTTCTTCTGATCAACTTGTTCAAGTTGGCATTCGGACGTCTCCTCTTCTCACCACTATGGAGAATCCTGGAGAGGCACCGCCTGCCCATACTCTTGGTCATGATCGTCTTGCCGGCCGTGCCCTTTTTGCTTCAAACGGGGGGAGCCTTGCTCCATACCGTGCAAGGGGTGACGGAGCCATTACTACTGGAATCCCCCTGGGCGGAGTTCCTACAGTTGATGCACTACATAACCCTTCCCGGGCTCGTCTTGGCGGTTATCGGGATATATTCTTTCTTCAAACGCTGTTTTCCCGACCGTCCCGCGTTCTTTATTCTCGTGGGCCTGTCTGCGCTGATCGTTGCGCTGATCGCATCCCCGCCGAATAGATATCAGTTCTACTACGGCAGATACTATGTTGCCGAGCTCCTGCCCTTTGCCCTGATGTTCGCCGCGCTGGGAACCGCGCGCCTGTGGGAAAACGGCCGGCATCCGGTCCGAGATGTCGCCCTGCTGGCAATGGCCGCCTTCATGCTCCTGGGCCTTGTGACGCCCTATTTCTACTGCCCAGCCTACCGTTTGCAGGAACTACGCGGTGCATATCCCGCTCTGCAGGAGATAGTGGGCTCTCTTCCTGAAGACTCTGTCACTTTCGTGGGTTTCGGCAATGATATCGACGACGAATCCTTTTATATTCGTTACGGAACTCCCGTGATGTTCATCGGCGACCGTCATGTGCTTCCCTACCGTGATCTCATGACCACACTGGAAGCAGGCCGTTTCCTGGCCGAGAAGGGGAGGGAAGTGCGATTGTTAATGGGATCTCAAGAAGCGCTGTCGGAAAGGGTGTTTGGCGGAGAAATCAAACTCGAACCCGTAGGTGAAGGATTGGAAACGGTGGAACATACCGAGATGGTGTTGAGCATCCCTCACGCCGTCCGCCAACTGAAGACTCCATGGTATCTCTACCGCTTCCGTTTCTCCGAAGAGAAGAACCTGCCAATCACCATCGTACCGGACAGTGAAATAGCAGTGACATCAGGGTTCTATCCTGACTACCGCAAATGGGGATGGTCCTGGACAGAGAGCCGCGCGACGATTAGTGATATTACCATTGCCGAACCCGGTCGGCCTTTGAGCCTAAAAATTGCACTCAGTGGACATTATCCCTCCTCTTTGACTTCACGAGTGCGTATCGAGGTCAATGGAGAATGTCTATTCGACCGCGAACTGTCAGGTGAGAGACTGCGCAAACGCCGTGTGTTGGGACCTATCCGGATACCGGCGCGGCTGAATAGAGGTACAATTGCTATTAACCTGGAGACCGATCCCTGGACGCCGGCGCAGGTGGGCATCAATCCGAAAGATCACCGGCCTCATGGTCTTGACATCAGAAGGCTGACGATCCGGCCAGAGGACAACTAAGGGCAAACATGGAAGATACAGGCGCAGCCGCCGGCGCGCTTGATTGAAGCCTATGAAACTCATCATTCAGATCCCCTGCTACAACGAGGAAGAGACTCTGCCGAAGACCCTGGCGGAGCTGCCGCGAGAGATTCCCGGGGTGGATTCTGTCGAGGTGCTGGTGATAGATGACGGCAGCAGTGACCGCACCGTGGAGGTGGCGCGGGAAAACGGTGTGGAGCATATCCTCAGTTTCACACAGCACCGCGGCCTTGCCCGCGCCTTTGCAGCAGGTTTGGATGCAGCGGTTCGGGCGGGAGCCGACATCATCGTAAATACGGACGCGGACAATCAATATCACGGCCCCGACATCGCCCTGTTGGTGGCCCCTGTCCTGCGGGGAGAGGCCGACATCGTCATCGGAGACCGCCGGCCGGGCACCATACCTCATTTCTCCTGGATGAAGCGGCGTCTCCAGAGACTGGGCAGTTGGGTGGTGAGAAAGGTGTCGAGAACGGAGGTGCCCGACGCCGCCAGCGGCTTCCGCGCTTATTCGCGGGAGGCGGCATTGAAGATCAATGTCGTCTCGGATTTTTCCTATGTGCTGGAAACCATCCTCCAGGCCGCCAGCAAGGACCTGAAAATCGTCTCCGTACCTGTGCGCACAAACCGGGTGCTGCGCAAATCCCGCCTCGTCAGCAGCCTGCCCAATTACCTCCGCCGCCAGACGGAGACCATTCTCCGCATCTATGCCATGTATGAGCCCCTGCGGGTATTCTCCATCATCGGCGGTGCCACCATCATCGTCGGCCTCGCCCTGGCGATTCGCTTCTTGTATTTCTTCTTCACAGGCCAGGGCGGCGGACACGTGCAGTCAGTAGTCGCCGCCGGTGTATTCATCATCCTCGGTTTCCTTATTCTACTTGGCGGCCTGGGAGCGGATTTGGTCGCCGCAAACCGCAAGATCCTGGAAGATACCCTGTACCGCGTCCGGCGCATGGAGGCGGAGCGCAAGAAAGACACTTCTCAGCAGTGACGTCGGGGATTTCCTGCAGGAGTAGGGTGCTGCAGCGCGCCGGATGGTTCCCAGAGAGGCATGTGTCAAAGCACGATGACGACTGAGAGGGGGAAACCCGCCCGACAAGCACTGTGGCTCATCCTGCGCGTAGTAATCAGTGCCGCGCTCCTAATCATCTTGGTGCGCCGCGCGGGGGCGGATCAGATACTGCGGGTTTCAACACAAGTTCCCCTTTGGCTCATTCTCCTCTTCATCGTGATGCAGATTGCCCTGCCTTTCATCAATGGTTTGGGCCTGGTAGTGTTGTTGCGCGCGATTGCCGATGTCCGCACCTCCACAACTCTCCGTTTCGCTTTCCTGTCACGAGCAGCGGGCCTGCTGGCCCCTGCACAGGTGGGTGAGCTCGCCATCGTTCCCCTCCTCAGCAGAGCCGGAGTCCCCTTGGGTCAGGCCGCCGCGGTTGCAGTGGCCTACAAGGTCGTCACGGTGGGAACCATCGGCCTGCTCGCGGTAGGCGGACTGCTGCGATTGTTAGGGCCGGTATGGGCATTACGAGCGGCGGGCCTGCTGGCGGCACTCGTTATCATCCTTGTCATCACGCTTGCCGCGCATCGTCCGCGTCAGGCCCTGGCCAGGCTCGTCCTGCGCCGACACGCGGCTGCATTCTCCGGCTTCGCCACCACACTCCGCGCGTATGCCGGCCCCCATCACCGATATACACTCATCGGCAGCCTCACTGCACTGGCCAGTCTTCTTCCCGGCGCCTTGCTCGCCTATCTCTTCTTCTCACACTTCCAGGTCCCGGTCCGCTTCTTGGACATGCTCCTCGTGCTCGCCATCCTCAGGCTTGTGGGCGCCTTCCCGATAACTTTCGGCGGCATAGGTCTGAGACAGTATGTCGCGGTCTTGCTCTACGAGGTGCTCCTCATTCCCGGCGAACTCGCCGCCACACAGGTTCTGCTCTTGCTGGTGGCGAATTATCTCATCGCTATGGGCGTTCTCTGGCTGTTGGGGGGAGCGAGCCTGCTCGAAACCCCAGAAGAGAAGGAAGCTGCCTGAGATATGGCACCTCGAAGGAATGAGTGATGAGTGATTCCTCGCAGAAAGTCGCGGTCATCGGCATTGACGGAGGGACTTTTCGAGTCATCGAACCCCTGCTCGCGCAAGGCCGGCTGCCAGCACTCGCCCGGTTAATCGCGAAGGGGACGAAAGCAATACTCAGGTCCAGTGTCCAGCCCTCCTCCGAACAGGCCTGGCCCGCTTTCTTCACCGGTGTCAACAATGGCAAGCACGGCATCTACAGTTTCGTCAGAAAGCGCCGCGGCACATATGACTTCGAGTTCATCAATCGCAGCTCCATCCAGGCGGAAGACCTCTGGTCCTGGGTGGGCCGCTTCGGCTGCGAATCGGTCATAGTGAATGTCCCGATGACCTATCCCGTGCGGCCCCTCAATGGCGCGCTCGTGTCAGGCTTGATGACTCCGGGCGTCTCCTCCGAATATACCTACCCGCCGGAACTGCGTGACCGCATTCGCCGGCACATACCCCATTACCAGATAGACCTCGACATACAAGCGATATCACTGAAAGACGATGCCGCCATAGAGCCCTTTGTCGAGAACATCGAGAGGATGGTCCGTTCCCGCCGTGAAGTTACCGAACTTCTCCTGCAAGATTACTCCCCGTCACTATTAGTCGTGGTCTTCGCGGAGACCGACCGGGTATCTCACAAATGGTGGCAGAGAAGCGCGGCCGCCTCGCCGGAGAGCGCGGATCCAACCGCGCGCGATATCCTGGCGGAAACCTATGAATCCATTGACAGAGAAATAGGACGCCTCATCGAGAGACTGGGGGAGGGTTGGAATTACCTGGTGATGTCTGATCACGGGTTCGCCGCCCTAGGCAAGGCTTTCTATCTCAACAAATGGCTCGCCAAAGAAGGCTATGTCAACTTCCGCGCCTCTGACAAGAAGGCCTCACTTGCTTTTTCTCTTGCCCGCCGGCTCAACTCCGCCGCGGAAAAATGGCGCCCGCTCAAGTTGCTCAAAACCTCCGTGTTGACACATCTGCCGCAGATTCGGGACCGGCTCTATTCCAAGAAGGGATATGGCAAGATGGACTGGGCAAAGACCCGCGCTTTCGCCTTCGGGACAATGGGCGATATCTACCTCAATGTGGCGGGCCGGGAGCCGGAGGGCATAGTACAGCCCGGTGAGGAATACGAAAGCCTGCGTAGTGAGATAATCGCCAAACTGGATGCCCTTGTGGATGATGAAGGCAGGAAAGTCTTCTCCGCCGTGTATCGCAAAGAGGAAATCTACCAGGGACCGACTGTCGAGGACGCCCCGGACATAATCCCCCTCATCGGAGACGGCTATTATCGTATTCCCATCATAGACCTCCATCCGCACCGGGATAGTGTCTTTACCCCCGCGGAAGATCCCGCATTCTTGGATGAAGGGACAGGCGCGCACAGCATGGACGGCATATTCATCGCCTCCGGTCCCGATATCCGCGCAGATCGTCTACCTGATTCACCCGATATCGTGGATCTCTTCCCCACCATCTGCCGGTTGCTCAACTGCCCTCTCCCC
Organism: Armatimonadota bacterium; assembly: GCA_011773575.1. Taxonomy (GTDB): domain Bacteria; phylum Armatimonadota; class Hebobacteria; order Hebobacterales; family WVXJ01; genus WVXJ01. Next base: position 35,564 of record WVXJ01000034.1, read on the forward strand.
GAGCATGTGGACGGCCGCCCTCTGGAGGAGATTCTCCGCCTGGAAACAGCCGAACCTCTGCGCGCGGAACAGCCGGCCGGCGCGCAGACTGCACAGCCGCCGGAATCTGAAGAAGCGGGAGAAATCTACAGCGAGGAAGAAAAGAAGAAGTTGGAAGAACACCTGCGGGGTTTAGGCTATATTGACTAGGCCGATGCCTCACCTGCCACTATATCGGCCATTCTTTCCCAGGAGAACCGTTCTTTCGTACGCACCGCGTTCTCAGTGAGTCTCCTCAGCGTCTCTGGCTCCAGGCTTTCCGTGACGGCTTTGGCGAGAGAGTGAACACTACCCGGTTCCACAATGCGTCCGTTTTCGCCGTCCTGTATTACCTCCGGCAGTGAGCCGACATTCGTCGCTATGACGGGCCTGTCGAAACCATAGGCTATCTGGCAGACACCGCTCCCAGAGGCGGACAGATAGGGCTGGACCACCAAATCCGCGGCCGCAAAATAAAGTCCCACCTCTTCATTGGGCACATAGGCATCGAATATCTTCACCTGCGCGCCCATCCCGTGACGGGAGATTTGCTCCATATATCTGCTCTTATCTTTCCAGAACTCGCCTACGACGAGCAATGTCACTTCCTTTTGTTTCAACACCTCCGGCATCGCCTCCAGCAAGACCCTCAGCCCCTTGTACTCTCTGACGAAACCGAAAAAGAGCAAAACATCTCCGCTCAACTCCAGGCGCGCTTTCGCCTCCTCCTTGTCATATCGCTTACCGCTCACCTGGGCATAAGTGGGGTGAAATGCGGTTACGATCTTCACACCTTCTCCCAGAAGACGCTTCGCCCGCGCGCTCTCTTCCCGCGAGTGTGTAATCAGAAGGTCTGCCTTCGAAAGCACGGCCCTTGTTGCCATCTTCTTCAAAGAACTCGATTCATGTTCAACCACATTGTGGCAGATGAAGACTACTTTCGGCCGCGCCTTTCCGCCCAGCAGCCTCAAGATAGCCCAAAACTGCGGCGCCCAGAAAGACACCCACCAGGGAAAGACCACTTCATCGGGCGCAAACTCCCTTATCGCCTCGGCCGCGGCTCTCCAGGTAAAGGGGTTGAGGGAATCAATCAAGTAGTCAACATCCTCCACCTTCACCGGCTCCGCGCTCTCGTCCCTATCGGTCTTGCCGGGGAAAAGCAGTTTCGGGTATTGACGCTTGAAAGAGATGAACTTCACCTCATGCTTCTGCCGCAGTGTCCGGCAAAGCAGTGTAGTGTAATGGGATATCCCGCCCCGAAACGGATAAGTTGGCCCCACAAGGGCAATCTTCACCAACGGCTCCTCTGCTCTCAAGTCTACCACATCGCCTTTTCAAAAAAGAACGGCGAGGCTCGAGACCTCGCCAAAGATACGGCTTCGCTTTCTCTACGGCTTTGCGGTTGGGCCTGCTGTAGGGCGGGGGTGCCGGCCCCCGCCGGCCGTTCTTGCCTAGAACTTCGCCTGGAGTTGGACGACGGCGGCATCGCCCTTATGTGTCGAATATTCGGAGAAATTCTGGCCCACTTCCCGCGTCTCCCAAGCCAGTGAAAGCCGCACGCGGGGATCAATCTGCTCCACCCAGCCTAGGCCCCAACGCTGGAAGAGATCATTGGACCTGTCGCGATTCTCATCGAATTCATCATATTTCACATAGAGGGTGCCGGACTCGGTCATCTGCTGGGAGAGCCGCGCGTACCAGCCCATCACATCCTCGTCCTGGTCACGCCCCCGCACATACTCACCGCGGAGCCGTGTCTTCTTCTTTCCAAGTTCCAGCCCGCCCGCAAGCCGGTCTTTCTCCTGCTCGACCGACCCCGCGACGGCGCGGCCGTCATACGCGGCAAGCGCCACACTCCCTCCCGAAAAAGGCAAATGCAAAGAGGCCATCACATCTTTGCGGTCATTCGTATCAGAGGCATTGATCCCGCTCCCGTTTATTACAGCGAAATTGAAGGCCGGCGCACCGGCACGGGACTGCGTATGCCACTGTACCCCGATGTCCCTCTGGTCGGGAAAGAGCCTGTCCATCACCAAGGCCCGCTCCGGCTCCAGGCGCACCGAGGAAGATTCCGGCAATTCATAACCGATAGGTAACTTCGCCTGCCCCGCTCGCAGTCTCGCAGACTCACTTGTCGAATAATCTATATAAACATCTCTCAATGCCACTTCGGCGCCGGCCCCTTTGTCCAAATGTACTTGAATCTTGTAGGAGGCCTTCTCAGAGATGTATCCTGCTACATTCAGCCTTGCCCGCCGTATCGAGAAAGTGCTGGCGGCCTTCGCTTCATCATCGGTGAAACGAAACTGGATGTATCCCGAAATCCGGTGGCGGCGCGCCTCGTCCGCCAGCTTCGCCAGGTCCCGCCTGGTTTCGATGAGAAGTTCTTCCAGTTCCTCCACCCTTACCCCCAGCGCGAAGAGCTCGGTGCGAAACTCCGCCACCAGTTTCTCCAGCACGGCGATATCTTCTGGATAGACGCCAGGCGCTCTCTCCAGTGCTTCAATCTCGCCCTCCGCCGGTGTCTGTTCAACCATAGGCCCTGATGGCGCGGCAAGTTCTTTCAGCCTCTTGCCGCGGCGCTGATATTGTCCCCCGATGCCTTCGGCCGCCCGCAGGGTCAAGGAGGCAACTTCAAAACGGGTCAGCACTTCCGGCCCCGCAAAAGGCGCCGCCGGATAACCGGCCACCAGCCCGCGCTTCGCCCATCCATCAATCGCTTGATAGGCCCAATGTTGGCGAGTGATAGTGTTCTGTGATGCGGTCGCCGCGCTTAAACAGAAGAGCAAGATGAGTGCCGTAATCACGGATCGTTTGCGATTGATCGAATTCACCGTTCTTGCCTCCTGCACAGAGTGGGGAAGGAGCCTGTGCATTCCCTTCCAGTCCTGAACCTATGATGCAGGACCATCTGCCTGCACTTGAGCCCCCAAATCGGAGAGTTTCTCTTCGATTCTCTCATATCCTCTCGCCAGATGGGAGAGACCTCGCAAGATAGTCTCATCCTCCGCGCCTACTGCGGCGACGACTAGGGCGCCGCCCGCGCGTATATTAAGCGCCTCCACCTCCGCGCCTTTCAATAAAGGCACTCCGTGAATGACGGCTTTTCGCATTTTCACTTCGATGGAAGCCCCCATGCGGCGGAGCTCCTCCACATGGCCCATCCGGCCATCGAAGATAGACTCTTCCACGCGGCTCTCTCCCTCCGCACAGGCGAGAAGAGCCATCATCGGTGGCTGCAAATCCGTGGGAAAGCCGGGGAATGGGTGGGTAATGATTTCTATTGCGCGGGGCCGTTTCGGGCAAAGTGCTCGAATCCCGCCTGGCTCATCCCTGACTTCCACTCCGCATTCCTCAAGAGCTTCCACGAATCCGGTCAAATGCTCTCTGCTCACTCCCAATACTGTGACATCCCCGCGGCTGGCGGCCCCAGCCAACAGAAATGTCCCCGCCTCCAGCCGGTCTCCCAGCACTTGATGCTCGACTCCCCTCAGCCGCTTTACTCCTTGGATGCGAATTGTGGAAGAGCCCGCGCCCTGAATCTTGGCTCCGGCGAGATTCAGGAATTCACAGAAACTTACTATATCCGGTTCACCACAGGCATTCTCGATTACGGTCTCTCCATCTCCCAGACACGCCGCCATGATGGTAGTGAAGGTGGCGCCCGGGCTGCGATAGCGGGAATCGAGTTCCACCCGCCCTCCTCGGGTAGGGCTGCCATTCAACAGCAGTCTTTCGTCTCTGATCTCAGCCGTCAGGCCCAGAGATTCGAGAGGCCGCAGAATATAGTCCACAGGCCGGCTGCCCAAATCACATCCACCCGGCAGCGGCAGACACGCCCGCCCCAGCCTTCCCGCCAAAGGGCCCAGCAGATAGTAAGAGGCCCTCATCTTGCCGGCCAAATCGGCCGGCACCTCCGCGGCGGACAACTCAGAGGCGCATATGACCACTTCATTGTTGGGACTTCTTTCAACCTTGGCACCACACCGGCGAAGCAGGGCCAGCATCGTTTCCACATCTTCGATGCGGGGGATGTTCTGCAGCCGACATTCCCCCTCCACCAGCAGACAAGCAGCCAGCATGGGGAGGGTGCCATTCTTACTGCCACCGACGACAACACTTCCTTGCAGTGGTTTGTCGCCGAGGATATGTAGGGTATCGCTCATTTCTTCTTTTTCTCGGTACTGATATATACGCCAGGGGAGACCGCGTCAGTTCTCCCGCTTTCATATCTCCTTCTTTTCGGTCTCTCCCTCGCGTCTTACTAAGGCTGCGGAATCCCAGTCCAAGCAGCGTTTCCCTTCAGCAACATTGAAACGCGGGTGAGGGGGTCTGGGGGACGAACCGCTGGCTCGTCCCCCAGAAACTCTTCAGTTGCGTCTTTCAAATAGATTCTAGCCCCGGCCGGTGCGCTTTGCCGCAACATGGAGACGGTTCAAAGCCCGCATGAGGGAGGCATGCGCTTTTGCAATATCAACATCCGGGCTCCGCTTGGAAAGGCGCGACAGAGCGCGTGATTTCGCCGATTCCGCCCGCCCAACGTCAATCTCTTCGGCCTTCTCCGCAGCATCGGCGAGAAGAGTGACCTGGTCCTTACTCACCCCGAGAATCCCGCCGGAAAGAGCGAAATAGGAAGATGCGTTGGAGGCATCTGTGCTCTTTACCTGTCCCACAGTAAGGGCCGCCAACATCGGCGCATGATTCGCCATAACACCCAAATAGCCCTCGACACCGGGCGCCACCAGAGAAACGATCTTTCGCTGGTAGATAATTCTTTCCGGAGACAGGATTTCAAAGGAGAATTCTCTCATCTTCCACTGCTCAGGCGGCGCTCTCGCCCTCCGCCTTCAACTGTTCGCCTTTCTCCCGCGCCTCATCAATACCACCCACCATATGGAAGGCCTGCTCGGGAAGGTCATCGTGTTTCCCTTCCAGGATCTCGCGGAACCCGCGCACCGTCTCCTCTGTAGTGACATAGCGTCCCTGCAGGTTGGTGAAGGTTTCCGCCACAAAGAAAGGCTGAGAAAGGAACCGCTCGATCCTCCTGGCGCGGTCAACTGTAAGCCGGTCCTCATCAGAGAGTTCGTCAATTCCCAAAATGGCGATGATGTCTTGCAAGTCTTTGTAGCGCTGTAGGATCGCCTGCACTTCTCTTGCCACACGATAATGTTCTTCACCCACAATACGCGGGTCCAGAATCCTGGAGGTGGAACCCAGCGGGTCAACCGCAGGATAGATACTCTTCTCAAAGATGCGGCGGTCGAGTTTGGTGATGGCGTCCAGGTGAGCCATAGTGGTGGCGGGCGCAGGGTCGGTGATGTCATCGGCCGGCACATAAATCGCTTGAAGCGATGTGATGGAGCCTTTGGTTGTGGAGGTGATCCGCTCCTGCAAGGCCGCCATCTCCGAGCCCAGAGTAGGCTGGTAGCCTACTGCGGAGGGCATCCTTCCCAAGAGCGCGGAAACCTCGGAGCCGGCCTGCACGAAACGGAAGATGTTGTCTATGAAAAGCAGTACGTCTTGTCCCTCGACATCACGGAAGTACTCCGCCATGGTGAGCGCGGTCAAACCCACCCGCAGCCTCGCCCCGGGAGGCTCATTCATCTGACCGAAGACCATGGTGGTCTTGGAGATGACCCCGGATTCCTTCATCTCCAGCCAAAGGTCGTTTCCCTCACGGGTCCGTTCACCCACTCCGCCGAATACAGAAATCCCGCCGTGCTGCGCGGCCATGTTGTGAATCAACTCCATCAAAAGAACCGTCTTGCCGACTCCCGCACCGCCGAAGAGGCCCACCTTGCCTCCCCTGGTATAAGGAGCCAGCAAATCCACCACCTTGAAGCCGGTCTCGAAGATCTCCGTGGAAACGCTCTGCTCCTCGAAAGAAGGCGCGGGCCGATGGATGGGAAGAGTCATCTCCGTCTTGGGTAAAGGCAGTTCATCAATCGGCTCCCCCAGCACATTGAAGAGCCGCCCCAGACATTCCCGTCCCACCGGCACGGTGACCGGGCGGCCGGTGTCAATTGTCTCCATCCCTCGTTTCAATCCTTCGGTGGAGTCCATCGCCACACAGCGAACAGTATCATTGCCCAGGTGTTGAGCCACCTCCACCACCAGGGTGCGGCTGTGGCGCTCATCCGGGATATGCAGGGCATTGTAGATGGCGGGCAGTTTCTCAGGAGGGAAACGCGCATCCACAATGGGCCCGATAACCTGGAGCACCTCGCCTTTGCCGGCCACTGCCGCATCCGTCTTGGTTTCTGTCATATCCATCCTTCCGCTCGGGTGCGTCTTCTGCAGGGCGGGCTCTCTGTCCCCCGCCTTAGATATGTTTTATAGGGCGGAGGTTCCAACCCCCGCCGAAAGAAATCAGATGAAGTTTAACCCATACTGAGGCCCGGGCAAAGGGAAGATGAGTCGCACTACATCTCTCAGGGCCGGTTTGTCCGGGGCCCAAGCCCTCTCCTCTACCGTGCCGAAAACTAACTCTGCCAGTTCTTTCCCTTCCAGTGTAAATGTTTCCTTGCCCAGGGCTATCTCTGCCGTGTCGTCGGACTGAGAAAAAGAGATTTTCTCCATCAACTCTTTGCCAGCGCGCGGCCCCCACATGGGCCGCAGTTTTTCCATCATCCGATCCAGGGCGAGGATCTTGATCGTGCCGCCCCAGCAGTTTGAATAGTGTGTCTGCTTGCCGGCTCTTGCCAGCCCGGTTCTGAGTTCCTCATCCCAGGCCGGAACATGAAACCGCAGCGGAGCCCCGAACCTGTCCGCCAACGCAGGAGCCCTCTCCGCCAGCAACTTCCTATCACCGGCATATTCCAACACTTCGCAAAAGTTCTCTTTCTCGGTCTGCCATCTCCAACCCATCACATAGGCGGACTTCCCCAGCAAGGCAAAAACGACCTTATCCTTATGAAGCTCCCAGGGATGGGTGATACTCTGCAAATCCTCCATTGAGCGGCAGAAATGGATGGGCTCCGTCTGGTAGATTCGACACATATCCTCCAAATAGAGTCGCGCATCACCCGCGGTTACCTGTGCGGCGTTTTCGCCGGCGGGAGGAACTTCATAAGTATAGGTAGGCCTGCAGGCGGCGCACCCGGCCCTCCAATAAAGGCTGCGGTCACCGGAAATCATGGCGAAATCAACCCCATCCTCCCGCATCTTCCTCCACGCATCCTCCAACAGGCGGCCCGCCAGCCTCTTCCCGCGATGATCCCCATGGGTGCACACCCCGCCGATACAGGCGACCTTCACCTGGCAGCTACATAGCATAAGGTCGAATATCAATACTCCGACATGAGAAACCGGGCGGCCCTGATGAACAAAGACGCGCAGGTTCTCCAAATTGTCGTCTTCAAAGAGGCGGTCACCGATATTCAGATTGAAAGCAGGGCCGGGGAAACAGACGTCCCACAAGGCATGCAGATCAGCCAACTCCTCTTTTCTGATCCCCCGGGGCCCTTCGTATTCATTCACCATCACACGGCCAATCTCTGCGTCCTCCGCGGTCTCTGCGGTGAATCTCCGTCTTTATTAGCGCAGGGCTTCCGCAGAGCCGACGATTTCGCTCAATTCTCTGGTAATCGTTGCCTGGCGGGCCTTGTTGTAGTCCATGGTCAATTCATCAATCATCTCTTCCGCGTTATCGCTCGCCGCGGTCATAGCGGCCACCCGCGCGCCGTGCTCGCTGGCCGAACTCTCCAACGCCACGGAATACAGCCTTGCCCGCATATACCGCCCAAGGATGTGCTCCGCCATCTCCGGCGCGGCCGGCTCCAGGATGACTTCCTCCTCAATCGCCTCCAACTCCTCCGGAGGGAA
>WVXJ01000034.1:43456-45493 GCA_011773575.1 Armatimonadota bacterium
ATCTGCCCGAAAGTGGGTTCTGAGCCGAGCGGGACCAGGCTCTCCAGAATGGGATTCTTTTGGCGTCGAAAAAAGCGCGCTCCCTTTCTACCCATCGTCACCAAAGGCGCATCGCCAATCTCCTGCTGCGCCTTGCGGATGACAGTGGAATTGTAACCCCCGCACAGCCCCTTGTCAGAGGTAATAACAGCGACCGCCTTCTCACCACCGCGGGGGAACAGTTTGCCGCTTACGGCTCCCATCAGCCGCGCCAGACAGCGTCCCATCCCCTCCGCATAGGGCCGCGCAGAGACCAGCCGCGCCTCTGCCTTCTGCAGTTTCACCAGAGAGACGGTCTTCATCGCCCGGCACATCTGCTGGATGCTCTGGATGGTCTTGATCTTCCGCTTTATGTCACGTGTCGAAATCATACCCTGCTCTTAGCTCTCGACCCTCAACTCTCAACTCTGAACTTTTCCTTATAATCCTCTATCGCCTGGCGCAGATTCGTCTCCGTCTCCTCATCCAACTCACCGCTGTCCTTGATGCGGTGCAGTATCCTGGGACATTCCTCTCGCATCCGGTTCAGCAGTCCCGTCTCAAAGGCTTTCACATCTTCTACCGCAAGAGAATCTATATAACCGTTTACACCCGCAAAGATGACTATGACCTGTTCCTCCATCGGCATGGGCTGATACTGCTGCTGTTTAAGCAGTTCCACCATCCGCTCACCCCGCGCCAGCTGCGCCTGGGTGGCTTTATCAAGTTCGCTGGCGAACTGGGCGAAGGCCTGCAGGTCCTGATAGTAAGCCAGGTCCAGCCGCAGCCTGCCCGCCACCTGTTTCATCGCCTTAGTCTGGGCTTTTCCACCCACTCTGGAAACGGAAAGGCCCACATTCATCGCCGGCCTCACACCGGCGAAGAAGAGGTCGCTCTCCAGATAAATCTGTCCGTCAGTGATGGAAATGACATTGGTGGGGATATAGGCGGAGTAATCTCCCTCCTGGGTTTCGATAATCGGCAGCGCGGTCAAAGACCCGCCGCCCCGTGAATCATCCATTTTCGCCGCCCGTTCCAGGAGGTGAGCGTGCAGATAGAAGATATCTCCGGGGAAGGCCTCTCTGCCCGGCGGTCGGCGCAGCAGAAGAGAGAGTTGGCGATAGGCCTGCGCGTGTTTCGTCAAATCATCATATATCACGAGCGCGTGCCGGCCCGAATCTCGGAAATATTCGCCCATGGAACAGCCCGCATAAGGGGCGAGATACTGCTCCGGCGCGGGATCATTCGCCGTCGCCGAGATGATGGTCGTATAATCCATGGCCCCGGCGCGCTCCAGGGTGTCATATACGCGCGCCACAGTGGAGAGTTTCTGCCCGATGGCGACATAGAAACAATGGACGCCCAGCCCCTTCTGATTCAGGATGGCGTCAACCGCAATGGCGGTCTTGCCGGTCTGGCGGTCTCCGATGATAAGTTCCCGCTGGCCCCGGCCGATGGGGGTCATAGCGTCAATGCATTTAAGGCCCGTCTGAAGAGGTTGAGAAACAGGGCGGCGGTGTACCACACCAGGGGCGCGGGTTTCGATGGGTCTGGACTCTTCCGCGGCCACCGCGCCTTTGTCATCCAGCGGCTGGCCCAGGGCATTTACCACTCTCCCCAGGAGCGCCTCTCCCACCGGCACCTGGATGATACGGCCGGTGGTGCGGACTTCATCTCCCTCGCGAATCCCTTGGTCGCTGCCCAACAGGATACAGCCCACATTATCCTCTTCCAGGTTGTGCGCCATTCCCATGACACCGCCGGGGAACTCAAGCAACTCCCCCATCATGGCATCGGAGAGGCCGTACACGCGGGCAATCCCGTCTCCCACCTGGATGACCCGGCCCACTCCTGTGGTAATGAGTTCCTCTTTGAAGGACTCGATCTCACTGCGCAGAACAGAACTTACTTCCTGGGGGTCTATCCTCATCCCGCTCCACCTATGTCCTTGAATTTGGAACGCAGCTCCTGCAGCCGGCCTGCCGCGCTTCCATCTATCAATCTATGCCCGATTTGCGC
>WVXJ01000034.1:45542-61107 GCA_011773575.1 Armatimonadota bacterium
ACCTCCACCTTCTCTATCCCTCTGCTCTCCTCAGCCAGCAGGCGATATTCCTCTTCCACCAGCCCCAGTAGTTCGCTTCTTCCTCTTCTCACCACCAGTTTCAAGAAAGAAAGCGTAACGGGCAGGATGGCTTCTCCCAGAACCTCTTCCAACAGACTATATTTCCGCTCCTGGGCCACCTCAGGATGTTCCAACAGCCGCGCAAACTCGCTCACTTCCGCCAACAGCGCGGCGACCGCCTTCAGGTCGCTGTCAACCCGGTCTATTTCGTCTCTTTCCCGCGCCAGCGAGAAAAGAGCCTCTGCATAGCGTGCGGCTATTTGGCGTTCCATGATCCAACTTCCGGTTCAGAGTCCAGAGTTAAGAGTTGAGAGAAAGTTGAGACAGGCGAATCTGCATCGCCGCGCTCTGAACTCTCAACACTCAACTCAATGCGACTCACGACTCATTCATCCGCTGCAGCAGGCGGCGCTTGGCTCTCAATGCTGGAAATGAAAGCATTAATCGCCTCCCGATGGGCTTTCTCGTCCATCGCCTCTCGTATCGCGCGGGAGGCTGCTCGCAGGGCCAATTCACTCACTTCTTCGCGCAATTCCACGACGGCCTGGCGACGCTCCACTTCAATCATCTGCCGGCCCCGCTCCAGTATCTCCTGGCGATCAGCCTGTGCTTCAGCCAAGAGCCGCTCTCTGGCCTCTTGCGCCTCCTGCACCGACTTCTGCACCAGCGCGCGGCCCTCATCTCTCGCCTGGGCGAGCAGTTTCCCCCGATCTTCGCTGAGGCGGGCGGTCTCCGCGCGCGCCTCTTCAGATGCCTCTAGCCCCGCCTCCACCTCTTTTCGCCGCGCCTCCAGCATCGCTCCCACCGGGCCGAAGAGAAATCGGCGCAGCAGGAGATAGAGGATCACAAAGCCGACGATCTGGAGCAGAATGACCGGGCCTTCAATGCCCAATGTTTTAAGAAGTTCCTGCATTCAGGGCCTCCGTTTCCGATGGAAGGTGCGGGCACAAGGTTCAGGCTCCCACACCTTCACCTCCCGACCCACACACTAGTGGCCGCCGGAAAGAACCGCCAAGACGTCCTTCACGTCCGGCAACTTGGTGCTCAAGATGAATCCTATTACCAGCGCGTAGATGGTGAGGGATTCAATCAAGGCGAGACCGATGATCATCGCGTTCCGGATGGCCCCGGAGTTTTCCGGCTGTCTTGCCATCGCCTCAACCGCGGCGGCGGTTGCTCGTCCTTGCCCCAGAGAGCCGGCGACTGCCGCCAGGGCGACACCGAATCCGGTGGCAATAACCAACCCGAAGAGATATAGCATCTGAACCTCCTGTTACCGTGCTGGATTGACTTCTGAATCAGCGAATCTCGTCTATCTATCTTCTCCACTTCACGGTTGTGAAGGGTATCTCCATTCCATCCCGCAAGGACCCTCAGTGTTCTGCTTCCGGGCTTGCCAGAGTCAAGTAGAGCGAAGTCAGCAAAACAAAGACCAAGGCCTGAATGAGAGAGGTCAGACAAGCCAACAGCACCATGGGCAACTGCAAGGGTAACCACCGCAGGTAGACCGGTAGGCTAACGGCGAGAGCGATGAACGCAAAGACCGCCACCTCCTCACCATAGATGTTGCCACGCAGACGAAGAGCCAGGGTCATCGGGCGCACCAGTTCAGAGATAATATGTAAGGGGAGCATGATGAAAAAAAGCCACCAAGGCTCTCCGATGAAATGCTTGACATATCGCCAGCCGCTCTGCCGTACTCCGTGATACTGAACCACAAAGAAGACTATAATTGCCATTCCCAGGGTAGTGTTGAGATTCGCTGTGGGAGAAGCGAACCCCGGCAGCAGGCCGAACAGATTCATCACCGCGATATAAATGAAGAGTGTTCCCAGGAAGGGAGTGAAAGAGCGTCCCGTAGGGCCCATCACTCCAACCACGAAATCCTCAATCCCCTGTACCGCCGTCTCCAGCAGATTCTGCAGCCCCCGTGGAACCCTTTGCATCCTCCTGGTGCCCAGATAACAGAGCAGACAAACGAAAACCATCGCCACCACAGACCAAGCGAACTGAACCGGCATCCATTCCGGCCACCAGGGCATTCGGTGCAGGAAATCGAGCCAGGTGGGGGCTTCCAGGGCGGTGTGCGAATCTTCGACTGCTGCCCCATGAACACTCTGTGCAGCGATCAGCAGAAGGCTACTCATGCTTCTTCTCTCTTGGGCCAAAGCCCGCTAACAACCAAAACAAGAGGAACAACTCCCACACCCACGCAGAAACCTACCGGGCTGACCCACTCTCTTCCAATGAGAAAGTAGAGCAGTGTACAGAGAATCGGAAACTTCACCACCCATAGCGCCCAAAGCCAGCGTTTCGGGCGCTTTGCTTTGCAGGCTCGAGATACCAAAGACTGCAAGAGCAAAAGACTTGCTATGCCGAGTCCTGCGCCGGCGGCCACGCCGCCCGCCGCCTTGGGGCCCCAGGGAAGAGCCGCCAGGCTGGCGAAAACCGCAACCGCCACTGCGATCCTCGGTACCGCTTCCAGGGAGCCTTTTTCCTTAACCTCCAATACCATGTCTCCGTCAGGAAGAGTAAAGGGTCAGAGGTGTAAGTTCAAGGCAGGCGAAAACACTCGATGTTTTGATTCCGACCACGCTTGTCAAGAGGGAAATCCCTTGCAGGCTTGTCTATTCATTTCCAAAACGACGCAGCAGACGCGCCGTCTCCAGAAATCCTGCTCCCATGCCGAGAAGGAGTCCCACCAGTGAGAGCCAAGGAGAGGTATGCCAGCGTCCGTCAAGCCATGAACCGAACCAGTAACCCAGACCTGCGGAGATGCCCAACATCAGACCGATGCCAGTGAACGCTCCCAGCCCAGGTTGACCGCGGCCTGTCTTTGCCAATTCGCCTTTGCTCCGCTCCCTTCTTACAGCCGAAGACGGGAAAGAACGGCAAAGTCCTGGCGATCCCCCTCCCAAACAAACAGGCGGCCCGCGCCGTCACAGGCCCCTTACAACCCAACTCGCCACATATTAGGCAATTCCCTCTCCGACTGTCAAGATGATTGAGAAGCGGCGCTCTTTGACCACGTATTCTCACATGTGTTATAATCTGCGCCAAAGATTGAGAAGCGAGTGCTCTGCTGACAAGTGCAAGCCTCGTCGGGCCAATCGCCACCTTCTTCCCCTGTCAGAGTCCACCCCAGACATACATCAAAGCCCAGCAACAGCCTAGGGGAACGGGTGAGGCAAAGAAGCCTCCCCGGCGGCGATAGTGAGTGTCGTCTGTAGAGGAGGTAAGATGCCAAAGAAGAGTAAATCAGCCGAAAAGCCGCGGTTTTGTGTGCTGGGCGCGGGCAATGGCGGTATGGCCATGGCCGCTCACCTTGCCTTGAAAGGATTCTCTGTCAACCTCTACAACCGCAATCCGGACCGGCTGCGGCCCATCCAGCATGCCGGCGGAATTCAAATCGTCGCTCGGGATGGTGAAGAACTGCCCCGGGGCCGAGGCCGGCTCAAAGTGGTGAGCGCGGATATCGCCAAGGCATTGGACGGGGTGGACGTATTGATGGTCACCGTGCCGGCCGTGGGGCATGCCTTCATCGCGGAACAGTGCGCGCCCCATCTGCATGATGGCCAGGTCGTTGTACTTCATCCCGGCCGTACCGGCGGGGCGCTGGAGTTCCATCACATCCTCCGCCAGAAACAAGTGAAGGCCGATGTAGTAGTGGCGGAGGCGCAGACCTTTCTCTATGCCAGCCGTGCCGTAAACCCCGCGCAGGTCCAGATCTTCCGCATCAAGAACAGTGTCCCGGTGGCGGCCATCCCCGCCTATCGCACCCCAGAGGTAATCAAAGCGATTGCGCCGGCCTATTATGAGTTCATCCCTGGCGACAATGTAATGAAAACCAGCATGGACAACATCGGCTCGGTATTCCATCCCGCCGTCACCGTGCTGAACTGCGCCCGTATCGAAAGCACCCACGGTGAATTCGAGTACTACATAGACGGCATTACCGCCTCCACCGCCTTGATTCTGGAGGCCCTGGACGCGGAACGCGTTGCAGTCGGCGCGGCTCTGGGGTTCAATTGCATGAGCGCACGTGAATGGCTCTATGTGGCGTATGATGCCGCCGGCAAGACCCTGCACGAGGCGCTGCGCGCCAACCCCGGTTACTACGGCATCAAGGCACCCCATCGCCTCTACCACCGCTACCTCACGGAGGATGTTCCCATGAGCCTTGTCCCCATTGCCTCCATGGGGGAAATATTGGGGGTGCCCTGCCCGACTATCAAGGCGATTGTCCATCTCGCCAATCTGCTGCACCAGTGTGACTACTGGCAAACGGGCAGAACCGCGGAGAAGTTGGGCCTCGCCGGGCTGACCCTCCAGCAGATTCGGCAGTTGGTGCTGGAAGGCAACTTGCCGGAGAAGAAGCCGGCCAAACCAAGCAAACGGAGACAGCGGAGTCGTGAGACCTCCCGATAAAGATAAGGACGTCTTCGGCCTCATCAGGCCCGCCGTCGACGCCCATACCCTTGGTCTGAGTTCGGTCGGACAATTGCTGCGCGAGTGCGGCTTCCAGACCATGCTCGCGGATGCCGACATATGTGAGGCCGCAGGCGATCCTGCAAAGCCCCAAAACATCGCCCTGCTGGAGCGCTGGATCCGCCGGGAGAGAATCACCCGGCTGGGGTTCAGTTACAGGCTGGACCCGGAAGAAGGAGCCGAAGCCTTCGGGCTTCTCCTCCATCAACTCCAGGTGCGGCGGCTGCTGGCGGAAAGAGGCGGACCCATTAACGGCCTCTATTTCGCCGGACTCCCCCAGGCCTGCATGCTCGTAAAGAGTGAACACGGCGAGCGCGTGGAGGTGTTCTTCGGTGATGAAACCCCCGGAGAGACCCTGGACAAGATCGGTGTTGACCCCGCTCTGCGTCCCCGGGAAATGACCGAAGAGATTGCTTATGATGATGCCCGCCTTGCATTTGCCCGCACATTGATACAGGAGGGCAAACAGCTTCAGATAAAGCCTGTTGACCGCTCCGGCTATCCCGGTTATGGGACAGCGGAGGACAGAGTAGTCGCCCGCCGATGTCACAGCGCGGAAAAGGGGCTGCCGCCGCTCATGCGGGCCCATGTGGGTCCTTATTTGCCGGATCGCCTCCAAGCCGTTCACCTCTTTTTGGATTGGACGCGTCAACTGGCGGCGGCGGGCCTCCTGGACATACTCTCCATCGGCACCTCCCAGCTGAGCCAATCCAATTTTGGAGAAGACTGGGCCGACAAGCCCAATGGCGGCGGGGTCCCAATCAACTCTGCAGAGGAGTTCCGCTCCGTCTGGCAGGCGGCCCGGCCCATGCTGGTCCGTACCTATGCCGGCACCAGCAATATCCCTCAACTGGCCCGCATCTACGAGGAGACCATAAATATCGCTTGGCATGCCCTTTCTTTCTGGTGGTTTTGTCAGATTGACGGCCGCGGTCCCAACAGTGTGCGGGAGAACCTGAAACAGCATCTGGAGACCCTCCGCTTCATCGCCGCATCCGACAAGCCCTTGGAGCCGAACATTCCCCATCATTTCGCTTTTCGCGGCGCGGATGACATAACCTATATCGTCTCCGCCGTCCTCGCCGCCAGAACCGCCAAAGCCCTCGGAGTGCGCCACTTGATCCTGCAGAATATGTTGAACACACCCAAAGCCACCTGGGGAGTGCAGGATTTGGCGAAGGCGCGCGCCATGCTGACCCTGGTGCGGGAATTGGAGGATGAGAACTTCCAGGTAATCCTCCAACCCCGCGCGGGTCTGGACTACTTTTCACACGATCTGGAAAAGGCGAAAGTGCAGTTGGCCGCGGTGAGCGCGCTGATGGATGACATCGAACCCCATGATTTCGCCAGCCCCCCCGTCATCCATGTGGTGAGTTACTCGGAGGGGGCCCATCTCGCCGACCCGCCGGTGATAAATGAGAGCGTTCAGATTACCCGTGCCGCCATACAGGAGTATCGTGGTTTGCGACAAAGGGGGGAAGTTGAAGATATGTCCCTCCATCCCGAGGTGCTGGCGCGCACGGAGGAACTGCTCTCCGGCGCTCGCTGTGTGCTCAAGGCGGTAGAATCTGTCATTCCGGCTCCTTATACGGCGGACGGGTTGTATGAAACCTTCAAGGCGGGCTTCTTGCCGGTGCCATATCTGTGGGAATGCCGGGATGAGTTCGAACAAGCGACACGCTGGCCTACCCAACTCGTCAAAGGCGGTGTCAAGGTGGTGGATGAACGCGGGCGGATTATCACTCCGGAGAACCGGGCTCAGGCCGTCGTAGAGATGAGCCGGGGCGGGAGATTGATAGGATGAGCGGACAGCAAGATTCCGAAAAACCTCGACGCTGTGGAGTTGTCGTTCCGGTGCCGCCCGAAATCGGCGCCCAGTTCTCGGCGGTGCATGAACGTTTTCTCCGCGAGAGGATGCACAATCCTGTGCATGTCACAGTCGTATATCCTTTCCTCCAAAAGGGCGACATAGAGTCCAGGTGCTCGATCATAGGCTCTGTCTGCAGCGAGTTTCCGATGTTCGATGTGTCGCTGAGCGAGGTGGATACGTTCCCGGAGGCAAGAGTGGTGTTTCTGAAGATTAGGGATGAAGGTAATCTTCACAGATTACATCTTCGTCTCATCCAGGCGCTTGGCCTTGAGGAAGACGAAGAGAGCGAGTTCCGCGCCTTCGAGAGAGACAATTACCTTCCTCACATCACCTTGG
Organism: Armatimonadota bacterium; assembly: GCA_011773575.1. GTDB lineage: Bacteria > Armatimonadota > Hebobacteria > Hebobacterales > WVXJ01 > WVXJ01. Next base: position 52,297 of record WVXJ01000034.1, read on the forward strand.
GCGCGGACTTTTCGCCGGCAGAGTTCAATGCGGCCTGGAGCGAACTGAGAGAGCGTAGTTTCACGGGCCAGTTCCGTGTTACAAGGCTCTGTCTTTACCAAGAAGTGGGTGAGCGGGTTTGGGAAGAAACCGCATGCTTCTCATTGAAAGGTGCAACCGGCTCGCGCTCCGAATCCGGCTAGTTCCGCTTAAAGAAGGCTCTTGCTGGCAGCAAGTGGAAACAAAGAAGAGTTGTGCTCATTTGCAGACAGGATAAACTGATCAAAGGCTGCAATTGTCCTTAAGAGTGAAACATCCAACAAGAGAGAGGAGAAGGACCATGAAGAGAACCACGCTTATAGTCAGCCTGTTAGTCGGGATCGCGCTGTGCGGATTGACGCTCTCCGCACAGGCTGCTCCTTCGCTCCGCGGCTTCACCGGCCTTTTGTTGACGCCCACGGCTGATACCCTTGGCGCAAAGGATTACAATCTGGCCTTCTTTGCGCTTGACGCGGATGAAGGGATCGACACAACCACCTGGGCGGGGAACCTGGGACTGCCCGCGGGACTTGAAGCGGGCATTGCTATCATCGACCCGGACAACGCCTCAAACGAAACCCTGATAAACGCCAAGTACCGGATTCGCTCAGAATCCGCCAGACGCCCCGCGCTGGCGGTGGGAGTGTTCGACCTGACAGATGAGATAGATGCCACCACCTACTTCGTTGCCAGCAAAAGCCTGCCCAAGTTGCTGAAAGAATCCGCGGAGGAGGTGGTTGCCCCCGCGTTCCATGTGGGCATTGGCGGCGGCGCCCTGGACGGCATCTTCGCGGGTTTCTCCCTCACCCTCTTAAACAAACTGACGGTAATGGTCGAATACGATACTGATAACACGAACTTTGGCGCTACCCTGCCGGTAGGCCGCGGCCTTCTCGTTCACGGCGGCTGGATCAATGACCTGGACGATATCGCCGTCGGGCTGAGTTACACTGAGGTCTTCTAGCGCCGCGCCGGTGTCGAGTTACCCGTCACGCCGCTTTAAAGAACGACGCAGAACGAACGGACGGCGGAGCCGCCCGTAAATATGGCTTGCCGCCGTCTGTTGCCGACAGGGCCTCGGCGGTGGAGCAATTCTTTTGCGTCGCGACTCAGCATCATATATAGTTAATGAGGACAGTCAATCACCTCATACTGCGTCATCGGTGCCTCCACGGCTTCGAAATACTGGGAGGAAAAGATCATGCTGGAAACACTGTCGAGTTCCGCGCGCGACCTGCTGGGCGCAGCAACCATTCTGGCTGCTTTCCTGTTGGCCATGCTCCTGGTGCGCTTGCTCTGGCTCAGCGTCTTTCGTCCTTTCATCAAGAGGACCAGGACTGAACTCGACGACGTGCTAATACTGCCTCTGCGCAGCCTTGTCGTATGGGGGATCCTGCTGCTGGGGATCAACCACTCGCTGGCAAGTCTGGAGGCGGTTCAAGCTAATCCTCGCTTTCTCGCGATCCTGGACAAGGTGCTGGGTGTCGCATGGGTGCTGCTCTTTGCCTGGATCGCCTGGAGGGTTTTCAGCGGAGTGCTCACCTGGTATGTGCAAAATGCCGCCGCGCGGCCAGAAGGGGCCCGTGATGTCAGCCACCAGGCGAGTTTCGCCCGCAAAGCCGTAAACATTCTGATACTGGCAGTAGGCATCCTCTACATCCTGCGGATGCTGGAGGTCGACATAAGCCCTCTGCTCGCTGGCGGCGCCATCGGCGGCCTCGCCATTGCCCTCGCTCTGCAAGATACCCTTTCCAACTTCTTCGCAGGCATCTATCTCGCCATTGACAAACCTCTCTCTGAAGGGGATTTCATCAAACTGGAGTCGGGTGAAGAAGGATTTGTCGAAGAAATCGGCTGGCGGAACACCAAAGTGCGGCTGTGGGCGAACAACATCGTGGTAATCCCCAACTCCAAGTTGAGCCAGAGTGTAATCACGAATTACTTCCTGCCTCAACAAGAGATGTCGGTTTACGTGTGGTGCGGTGTGGCCTATGACAGTGATCTTCAACGTGTCGAAGATGTTGCCGTGGAGGTTGCCAAACAAGTCATGCAGCAAGTCGAAGGCTCTTCGCTTGACTGGGAACCGGTGGTAAGATGGAAGGAATTCGGCGACTTCGCCATTACCTTCGTGACCATTCTGCGGGTGCGCGAATTCGGTGTTCAATACGCACTCGCCTCGGAGTTCGTCAAGGCACTCCACCGCCGCTTCAAGAAAGAGGGAATCGAGATACCGTTCCCCATTCGCACCGTAATCATGAAATCGCCCGCGCCTGCCGCCATTGATATGCAAGAGCGCGGTGAAATAGAAAGGAGTTGAGTTTAATGTCTGGTATCGCCGGAATCGCCGAGAAAGGCAAGAAAGAACTGGTCCGCAAAGCGCTGACGAAGATCGCCTATCGCGGGGGTGCCGGCCGAGTAATCCAGACGCATGACTGCTCCACTCTGGGTCAGGTCTGGCCCAAGGCGCACTCTTCCTGCACAATCGACATTGACCGACACGGAGTTGTGCTGGACGGCGAAGTATACAATTGGACAGATTTGGCAGTGGGGGCCACCTGTCCTGTTGATGCGCTGGAAAGCGCATATCATTCCAAAGGCCCCGAATTCGTCGCCCAAATTGACGGGCCCTTTGCGCTGGCAATTGCCCGCCCCGATGGGGTATTCCTCGCTCGAAGCCTACTGGGCCAGCCCCCTCTCTACTACGGCCGCCGCAAGGAGGCGATCTGCTTCGCTTCAGAAGTGAAGGCCCTCTTGGGATGGGCGGAGGAAATCGCCGAGTTTCCGGTCGGTCATTACTATGAGCCGGCACAGGGATTCGTACGCTGGAGAAAACTGGAGACACGTGAACCCAAAGACCTTCCCGCGGAAGAGATCGCCGCTCAACTCCGCCAGCGGCTGGTTATGTCCGTCCGCAAGCGCATCGGCGACGGGAACATCGGCTCCTGGCTTTCCGGCGGGCTGGACTCCGCCACCATGACCGCACTCGGCAGCCGCCAGGTGCGCAGGCTCCATACCTTCGCAGTAGGTTTGGAAGGCGCGCCCGACCTTGAATGTGCGCGGACTGTCGCCGAATTCCTCGGCACAAGACACCACGAGAAGATCTGCGCTCCCGCCGAAATACTGGCAGTGCTGCCGTGGGTCATCTATCACCTGGAATCCTTCGATGCGCTGCTTATCCGTTCCAGCATAACGAATTTCCTGGTGGGCAAACTCGCCGCCGAGAGAGTTCCCGCAGTCTTCTCCGGAGAAGGCGGCGACGAGCTCTTCGCCGGCTACAACTACCTCAAAGATCTTGAGACGGAAGAACTGCCGGATGAATTGGTGGACATCACCAAGCGGCTGCACAACACCGCTCTGCAGAGGGTTGACCGCTGTTCCTCCAGTCACGGCCTGGTGGCGAAGACCGGCTTCTTGGACCGCGATGTGCTGGATTTCGCCTTGCGGATCCCACCTGAAATGAAGATTGTCAAAGATGAAAGACAGGTAGAGAAATGGATCTTGCGGCGCGCCCTGGAGGGGCTGCTGCCGGATGATATCCTGTGCCGGCCCAAGGTGAAGTTTTGGGAGGGCGCCGGTGTGGGTAACCTCTTGGCGGCCCATGCCGAAGAGGTTGTCTCCGACAGCGAATTTGCCGCTGGGAGGAAACTGCCGAATGGCAGTGAATTGAACACAAAAGAGGAACTCTTCTATTATCGTATCTTTAAAGAACACTTCGGCGAAGAACTTGACCCGACGGTCGTAGGCCGAACCAAAGGAGCGCCGGTAGCTAAGTAATGCCTGAAGTTTGTATAATGTAGTGTCTATTAGTGCTATTGCAAGGAGGCAGGTTCGGGGGCCAGGAGGGCCATTCGAAGAAGGAGAAACTACGCATAGAAGGAATCGGCTTTTGCGATAAGCGCAAGGCCCCGCGCCTTGCGCCTATATTGTGGCCCGGTCTTGACGCCGGGCCTGGGAAAATGATAGGTGAGAAGCGGCAAAATGGCGCCGTCGAAATTATTGGAGTAAGATATAAGAGGGAGTAGGTCTCAATGGGTAAGGCATCTGGTGAGAGTATCGTATTGAACACCACAGGCGGAGAAGTCTGGGCCTGGCAGAAGAAGGTTACCGGCAAGATCTTCTGTGGCGGCAAGAAATGCACAGACATTTCGTTACATGTCAATGGCACCAAGGTGGAGGTGGAACGGAACGGAGATGAGTTCTCCGCCGTCATACCCCTAACGGGAGCAAAGAATCGCGTCATCGCTACCTGCCGCAATGCGGGCAACAAGAAGCGTGAGTCGAAAGAGATCATCTTCACACAGCGACTCAGGAACGCACCTACCGCCAGAGTCCACATGTCAATAGACTCCGAAGGAATCGCGCTGGAAGGCGGCAAGAGCCAGCCCAGTGAAGTGGACGGAGCGCCTATCGTCAAATACATCTGGAGGGCGCGGAAAGACAACCCCTCCCATATACCAATCAAGTACTCGCTGGGCCCCACCAGGGACGAGAGTATCTTGCTTATCCCGCCCACGGTTGATGGTGAATACTACTTCTCCTTAAAGGTTGTGGATGCAAAAGGCAGATCCGACACCACCACCACCTACTTCGTGGTGGAGAAAGGGAAACCGCGGCTGGTCAAGTGGGAGACGGAAAATACGGCCTGGATGGAGAATGCGGTCATCTACGGTGTGGTACCCCATAACTTCGGCCCCCATGGTTTCCGCAGCGTAATTGAAAAGCTCGACTACCTGAAAAATCTGGGGATCAATGCTATCTGGCTGGCACCATGCAATGTGACGCCAACCAAGCGTCACGGTTATGCGGTAAGCGGTTATTTCAATCTCCGCAGGGATTATGGGACAAAGGCCGAGTTCAAGAAGTTGGTGAAAGAGGCTCATGCCCGCGGCATTAAAGTGCTGATGGACTTCGTCCCCAACCATTCCTCCGTTGAACATCCCTACATGAGACACGCCCAGGCCCACGGAGATGCCTCACCCTATTACGATTTCTACGACCGGGACGAGATTGACAAGGAACATACCTATTACTTCTACTGGCTCTATCTTCCCAACCTCAACTATGAGAACCCGGAGGTCCGCCGCTGGATGACCGAAGCCTTCGCCTACTGGGTGCGGGAGTTCGATGTGGACGGCTTCCGCGTCGATGTGGCCTGGGGAATCAGACAGCGGAGACCTGACTACTGGCTCAAGTGGCGGCAGGAACTCAAGCGCATAAGGCCTGATCTTCTCCTTCTCGCCGAAGCCAGCGCGCGGGATTCGTATTACTTTTCCGAGGGCTTTGATGCCGCCTATGACTGGACCGACAACCTGGGCCAATGGGCCTGGGATGGGGTCTTCGATGTCACCCGCCGGATACCGCTGCGGCTCCATCGCGCCTTGACCAATGAGGGGCGGGGATTCCACGACGATGCCCTCATCTTCCGTTTCCTCAACAACAACGACACCGCTGAGCGGTTCATCACCCGCTATGGACTCAAACTCACGAAAGTGGCTGCGGCACTGTTACTCACCTTGCCCGGTATCCCCTGCATTTATACGGGTCAGGAAGTGGGGGAGGAGTTTGAACCATACAAGACCATGGAGCCCATCTCTTTCAAGGATGAGCGCGGGCTTCGCAAGTATTACAAGAAGTTGATCACCTTGCGCAAACGGATCGCCAGCCTTCACTCCCGCCACTGGGAAGCTTTGCGGGTACACTCGAGGCAGCCGGTGTATGCGTATTTGCGCCACGCAGGCCCTTCCGATCCGCCCGCCCTTGTGGTGCTGAACTTCCTCGACCATAAGGCGGTGGTGCATATCCCCATTCCCAAAGGGCTTGCCGCCAAGTGCAAGGTCTTCACTCAGGCCGATTGGCTGCAGGATATGCTGAATGATGAGCAGGTAGAGGTTGGTAAAGGACACGGCGGGATCAGCATACAAGTCCCGGCCTCGGGCGCGAGGATATTGATGGAGGCGAAAGGCCGGAAGCTGCCTCGCAAGAAAGCAAGGCTTCGCCTGGGACGAGACGACTTCCGCCAGGAAGACCTGCTGGATTAGTGGCTGAATCCCAGTGATTCGCTCGTGAATTTTTTCTCAGGAGTAGCAGGAAATATGCTATCCTTACCACTTGTATGAGTGACGCCGGATCAGCGCGCCCTCGAACGGCAGAATACATATTTAGCCCTATGGAGGTTACACACTGTGCAATTGGATTTCTTCCCCTATGGCGCTCAGTTCTTCAGGCCGCCCAACCCACCCCGAAAAGACTGGAAGCGAGACCTACAGCAGTTAGTTGACCATAATTTCAATATCATCAAGATTTGGCCCATGTGGACCTGGATCCACACTGCCCCTGATACCTTCGATTTCTCGGAGATAGATGAAGTGATGGACCTTGCCCATTCAATGGGGCTCAAGGTGGTAATCAATACCATCCTGGAAAACTCCCCGTATTGGATGGAAGAGAAATATCCGGAAGCCCGCTATCAGACCGCGGACGGTTTCGCCTTTGCGCTTCAGCCCAGGTCCAACACCGCGGTAGGCGGCTGGCCCGGGCTGTGTCTGGATCATCCCGAGGTAAGAAAGGAAGGCGCCAAGTTCCTTTCTCAAATCGCCAGCCGCTACGCCGACCATCCCGCCCTCTTTGCCTATGATGTGTGGAACGAGCCCCACCTGGAGCCCGCCGCCATGGCGTTTAAGGCCCCGGAGGAGCGCAACCTTTACTGCTATTGTGATTCCACCATCGCCGATTTCCGCCGCTGGCTGGAAAAACGCTACGGCTCACTGGAGGAACTCTGCAAGCGCTGGGTGCACCGCTACACCTCCTGGTCCCAGGTGAATCCTCCCCGCCGCCGTGAATGCTATCAGGACATGATAGACTGGCGCCTCTATATGTCAGAGAACCTCGCCTCCCAGATGGCGTGGCGGGTGGAACAGATTAGGAAACACGATGACAAACACCTCGTAATGACCCATGTATGGGGGCCTATGTGCACCAACAGTCTCGCCCACGCCTCCATTGACCCCTGGAAACTTGCCGCTCCGGTGCAGATGTTCGGCTGCTCCATCTTCCCCCGCTGGTGGTGGGGCCAATCACATGACGCCCTTCGCTTCGCCTTCCATCTGGATGGCAGTATGGCCGGGTCCAAGGGCAAGCCCTACTGGATAAGCGAACTCCAGGGAGGCTGCGGTCAGGGCCTTTTCGACGGCATTCGCCGTCCTCCCACCCCCACACCCGAGGAGATCTGGCAGTGGAACTGGATGGGGTTGGCCCACGGGATGAAGGGCCTCATGTACTGGCAGTGGAGGTCGGAACGCCTGGGCACCGAGGCGCCGGGATTCGGTCTGCTGAATGTCGCCGGTGAACCCACCGAGAGAGCACCTGTGGCCAAGCGAGTGGCGACCATCATAAAGGAACACGAGGACCTATTCCTGAAGGCCGAGCCCTCCAAGAAGGAAATCGCCATTGCCCAGGACCCTCACAGCCAAATCCTCAACTTCGCCGCAGAAGGTGACAACCGCTTCTACTTCGAATCTTGCTCCGGCTATTATCGGGCCCTCTGGGAAGCCAATATACCGGTGGACTTCCTTCACACCGAACTTGAGATAGACAAGGGCGATTTCGCCGACGCCAGACTCTTGATTCTCCCACTCCCTCAGGCAATGAAACAGCAGACCGCGGAGAAACTGAAAGAGTTCGTCGCCAATGGCGGTATCCTCTGGGCCGACGCCTGTCCCGCGCATTATGATGAGTTGGGTCGCTGCTCCGAGATCGTTCCCGGCTGGGGCCTGGATGAACTCTTCGGTGCCCGTGAGAAGGGCGTTTACGTCGAAGAGGAGCACTTGGACATGGAGACAGAAGTCTCCGGGTTATTGGGCTGGCGAAAACCCCGCAGTGTGAGGGGCCATCTCTATGCGGAGACACTGGAGCCCACCGATGGTGAAGTGGTGGGCCGCTGGAAAGGTCAGCCCGTCATTGTCTGCAAGCGCCACGGAAAAGGCATTGCCATCCTCAACGGAACCTATTTCGGCATCAGCCTTGCGCGAGAATTCCACCAGCCCACTGCAGACATGTTCCTCGACGTAGTGCGCCAGGCCGGCATCCAATCTCCGCTCGTGCTCTCCGCCTCCAATATCAAGGGCTGTGTCCTGGAGGAAGAAGGCTACAAACTGGTTTTTCTCTTCAATCTGACCGAGGAACCGCGTGAAACCGATGTGGAAGTCAGAGGAATTGAGCCCAAGCGGGCGAAGGAGATAATAAGCGGCGAGAAAGTCGCCATCGAACAAGGTCGTATGACAGCAAGCCTGCCCGCGGGAAGCGTGCAGGTCATTCATATTGAATGAGCCGTTCAGGAGGCATCGGATCCATGAAATCGGATAAGTCAGGTAAATCAGACATATATCTCAAAGGCGCGCCCCTCTCCGAGAAGACCTTCCGCGAGCCTCCGAGGGAACTCGGAATTCTGCCGTTCTGGTTCTGGAATGGGGACATGAAGACCGGAGAGATGAAGTGGCAGGCGGCTCAGTACAAGGAAAAGGGACTTGCCGGCCTCTTCATCCATCCCCGTTTCGGTCTTGAAGTGCCTTTCCTCTCCAAGAGATGGATGGACAAGGTCGGTTTTGCCATCCGGGAGACGGATAAGCTCGACATGCAGGTCTGGATCTATGATGAATACAACTGGCCCAGTGGCACCGCTTACAAGAAAGTGCCGAACAAGTATCCAGACCTGCAGCAGCGCTATATAGAACTCACCGTCTTGGATGCGGATGGGCCCACCTTCGTCTTCCTGGAGGGCTATGACTCCCGCTATAT
>WVXJ01000034.1:61156-61413 GCA_011773575.1 Armatimonadota bacterium
CCCAACCTCGCCTTTGACAAAGTCATCTCCTGGCAGGCCCCGCCGGGCCGCTGGAAGATTCTCTATTTCATGGAGAAGCGCGCCCCCTGGTATATTGACGCCCTCAACCCCGAGTCCACCAAGCGCTTCATCGAAATCGGCTACGAGTCATATGCCCAGGCCCATCCCGAACTCATGGGCTCTGTCGTCAAGGGCTTTTACACTGATGAGCCGGCAATGCACTACTACGCCATCGGCCAGAACAACTACATCATCCC
>WVXJ01000034.1:61521-62081 GCA_011773575.1 Armatimonadota bacterium
CGGTGTGCTCGCTGTTCCGGCAACCTCTTCTCCATGCTGCGCAACTTCGACATAGTTGGAACCGACCATCTCTACCCCAAGATCGGCACCCCTGAGGAGCCGAATGAGCATGTCTCTCTAAAGATCGCTTCCTCCGCGGCTCACCATTTCGGCTCCACCCGCGTCTTGTGCGAATCCCTGGGAGGCACCTATTGGGACTGCACCATGGCGAGGATGAAGTGGGTGGCGGACTGGGAGTATGTGCTGGGCATCAATCTCTTCAACCCCCATGGTTTTCACTACTCCATTGCAGACGAGAGGAAGCGGGACTGGCCTCCTTCTCAGTTCTATCACCATCCTTGGTGGAAACACTACAAACTCTTCGCCGACTACATGCTCCGGCTCAGTTACATGCTGAGCGGCGGCAAACACGTGGCGAAGATTGCCGTCCTCTATCCTCTCAGCACCATCTGGGCGAACTACGTTCCCCAGAGCCTGGAGGCGGCCTCGAGTTTGTGTGAAGCGGACTTCGATTACCTCACCGACACTCTGCTGAGGCTTCACCTGGATTATGACTATGT
>WVXJ01000034.1:62239-65847 GCA_011773575.1 Armatimonadota bacterium
GGACAGCAAGGTTCTGCGGCGGGCATTGACCAGCCTTTTCCAACCCGATGTGGAGATAGATGAGGAAGAGATCTTCTATCTGCATCGCGTGAAAGACGGCCGAGACATCTACTTCCTCGTCAATACTTCTTGGAAGGCCAAAGACACCAGACTGCGGCTTTACTGTGAGGGCAGCCCCCAGCGCTGGAACCCGCAAGACGGCTCCATTGAGCCGATTTACCACCACAAGCCGATAGATGGTGGACTGGAGATGCCGCTCCGCCTGGAAGCCCTGGAATCCACTCTTATAGTGATGGTCCCCAAAGGCAAGGCTGATATTGTGGTGACGCAAGCGAATGTCTGTGTAGAAGCCATCAAGAAGGGAGAAATCATCGCCAGCGGCCGTCCCGCCAGAGAGGCCAGCATCAACATCCTCGCCAGCGGCGAAGAAGAGAGCCTCTCCGCTCCGGCAGGAAACCTTCTGCCAGAACTCACCATAGACGAATGGCAGCTCAAACCGGAAGATGACAACGGCCTGGTGCTGAGCGATTGGCAGCTTCAGGTGGAGGGAGAGGAGGCCGCCGGCTGGGTTCCTGTTCGGCCCGGCATCTGGGAGCCGCAATTCCCGTATGAGCGCAAATCCGCCTCCTATCCGGTGCTGCTGCGCTATCAGGCCCGCTTTGACTGCCAGTATCTGCCAAAGAAACTGCGCCTGCTTCTAGATGGGTTGCGCGGGTCTTATGAGATTCGTCTCAATGGCAAGTTGGTGAAAGGGAGAACCCGGCGCAGTAAACTGGATGTCAACATTCGCGAACTGCCCATCTCCGATTATCTTAAGAAAGGCGAGAACCTTCTCGAAATCAGCATCCGCACCGACTCACCCTCAGGCGGCCTGCTGGATCCGGCGAGACTGGTGGGGGATTTCTCTCTACAGAGAGAAAGAGAACTGCCGACCATCATTGAACCTGTCGTCGAGGCCGCTGTCGGCTCTCTGGTCAACCAAGGCTATCCCTATTTCTCCGGTACAATGACATACCGCGCCGAGCTCCAACTACCGAAAGAGTATCTGAAGGACCGCAAACTGGTGTTGGAGATGAACTGCGGGACTGATACGATGGAGGTGCAGGTAAACGGAAAAACGGCGGGCACCAGACCGTGGGCCCCCTATAGAGTTGAAATTACCTCCTTGGCAAAAACCGGAAAGAATCGTATCATCTTCAAAATCACTAACACCGTAACCAATCTTCTGGAGGGCAATGCTCTTGATTTCGGCCTTCTGGAGCCGGTGAAACTGGTGGCCTACAATCGCTACAGGTTCCCGACTTAGGTATGAGATTTCGGTAGTATGAATCAGTACCAGATGTCGCCAAAACAGCAAGGCGGGCCAGGCAAAGCAGAGGAAAGAGCCACCCCTGCCTCCCCGATGAGCCGGCGTGCTCTGCTTCTGGGCATCATTCTGGTCCCCCTGCTTGTCTTGGCCGTCGTTTATGGCGAGATAGTAAGGTTTGTCGAACTCGCCACTACCTCCCTGATGCTTATCGCCATCTTCATCCTTATCCTCTTCCTGGCCGTCAATGCCCTGCTTAAGCGATGGAAACCCGGCTGGCATCTCTCCCGGAGTGAACTTCTCTACATATATGTGATGCTCACCGTGGCCGGCAGTATCGCCGGTGTGGGGATGGTGCAGTTCATCGTGCCCATGCTGACCCATATCTTCAAGTTCGCCACCCCGGAAAATAAATGGGCCCAGTTCTGGCCTTATGTTCCCACCTGGATGATCCCCAAGGAATCCGTCTGGGAGGGTTTCTATCGAGGGCAAACCACCTTCTTCACCATGGAGAACATCAAAGGCTGGCTGGTTCCCATCGGTGTGTGGTCGCTTTTCACATTCGCTTTCCTCTCTTTCATGATGTCCATTAACTTGCTCCTTCGCCGCCAATGGATAGAGCGGGAAAGGCTCACTTTCCCCATCGTCTACTTCCCTCTCGAATTGACCAGAGAGAAAGAGCCCCTTCTGAAGAACAAACTGCTCTGGATCGGGTTTCTCATCCCCGTAATCCTCGAATCATTGGCCGGCCTCAACTATATCAACCCCTCAATTCCCTATTTGCCCATAAAGCCCACTGGTGCGCTCAGGCTGGGCCGCTTCTTGGGAGCGGAACAAGCGAGTCCCTTCTATGATGTCACTCTCGCCTTTTATCCTCTTGCCCTGGGCATCGCCTATTTCGTGCAACTGGAAGTGCTCTTCTCCTGCTGGTTCTTCTACTGGTTTGCCCGCTTCCAGGACCTGGTCTGCATATGGCTCGGCTTCCGCGGGCCGGAAGCGTCTGCGGCAATGGTGGAGATGCCCTATTTGAATCAGCAATCCCTGGGCGCCTTCGTCGCCTTGGGCCTGGTTGCAGTCTGGCTGGCTCGGTCGCATCTCGCCAATGTTATCGTAAGTGTCTTCAAGGGCGTGAAGGAGCAGAATCAGAGCAAGGACCATTTCTCCGATCGGACGATCTTGCTGGGTTTTCTGGCAACCGGTATCTTCCTGGGACTGTTCTTCTGGATTTCCGGCATACCTGTGGCGCTCATAGCCTTATTCTTCTTCATCTATTTCTTTACCCTTTTGGGCTTTACCCGCATCCGTGCCGAGGCCGGCTTGCCTTGGACCTTTGGTCCCAACCACCCTCCTCACCTCTTCATGGTACCGAGTGTCGGGCCGGTAAACATCTCGCCTCGCGCCCTCACCGCGCTCACCTATTTCCAATGGTTCGATTGGGACTATCGCTGTGTCAACATGCCCTACCAGATGGAGGGCCTCAAGATCGCTTCAGCGGCCAACCTGAAGAGTCGGCACATGGTGAAGGGGATCTTGACAGCAAGCGCAATCGCCATCATCGTCGCCTTCCTCGCCCTGCTCGCCCTCTATTATCGCTTCGGAGCGGAAACTGGCAGTGTGGATGATTACCGCACTGGATGGGCAAGCATGCCCATCAATCACCTGCGTACCTGGGCGGAGAGCGGGGAGGGAATGAACTGGGGCGAAATCGCCGGGGGCGGAGCCGGAGCCGCCATGGTGGTCTTCCTCGCCTGGATGCGGAGCCGTTGGCTCTGGTGGCCTTTTCATCCTGTCGGATATGCCCTGTCAGCCACATTCACACCTGAATGGCTCTGGTGCCCGCTCTTTATTGTATGGCTGGCGAAAGGGTTCATACTTCGTTATGGAGGGATGCGGCTCTACCGGCGCGGCATCCCCTTTGCGATAGGACTAATCTTGGGAGACTATATTATTACTGCCTTCTGGGCCCTCACCGGCCTGATCTTGCACAAACACCTATACACGACCTTCCCGCAGTGAGGCCGACCTCGCCAACAATGCCCGCGTAAAAGACCGCCGTTAGTCGCGTCGCTCGGCGGGCCGAAACATGGAGTAATGCAGTGAAAACTGATGCAGTACGATTCGTCAAACCAGGCCAACTGGATATCACACAAATAGAGGTGCCTGACCTCGGTCCTGGGCAAGTGCTCGTTGAGGTCAAGGCAAATGGTATCTGTCGGGGAGACATCAACTTCTTTGCAGGCCGCTTCAAACGGCCCTTCCCATTTTTCTTCGGCCATGAACCCTCAGGGATAGTAGCCGAAGT
>WVXJ01000034.1:65873-68646 GCA_011773575.1 Armatimonadota bacterium
CCCGACCAGTCGGTTGAGGATCTGGCGACCTGGATCAGTGAGCCGGTCGGCTGTGCGGTAAATGGTGTTCAAGGATCAGGCTTCAAGGCCGGCGACAAAGTCGCTTTGCTCGGCTGTGGATACATGGGCCTGCTGGTCTTGCAGGGCATGCCCAGAGAGACCTTCAGCCGGCTGATAGTGGCCGACCCCAACGAGAAGAGTCTGGCTCTTGCCCGCGCATTCGGAGCAGAGGAAACCTATAACCCGGACGAAACTGACTTGCCTGCTTTGGCGGAGGAAATGGGAGGCTTCGATGTGGTCGTCGAGGCGAGCGGTGCAAAAGGAACGCTTTCGCTCGCCACCGATATGCTCCGCAGGGGGGGCACCCTCAATATCTTCGGCTGTCATGTCGAGGAGGAGTCTGTGCCCACCGTCAAATGGCACATGATGGGATTGAAGGTGCTCAACACCGCCCCTGGATTCGCGGATGATTTCCTCATCTGCTTCAGGGCTGCGGTTGCGCTCATGGCAAAAGGGCGAATCAACCAGAAACCCCTCATCAGCCACCGCTTCCCTTTCTCCGAAAGCCAGAAGGCGCTGGAAGTGGCAGCCGCCGGCGGGGAAGGCTATATCAAGGGAGTTATCACCTTCTAGGAAGCTCCAGCCGCCCCCACGCTTTGCCGCTGCTCCTTCCCAACTCGGAAGTGAGCGGCTTCTCTCCTGCCGCGGCGGACCTAACTTCACGGTTGGCGTATGTGTAATAAGCCGCTTCCTGACTATTCAAGCGTCAAAATGGGCAAATCCAGCCATTCTACTCCCTTCTGAAACCCGGAGACACCTCTTCCGGCATCCCCCCTCTGTATCCCCCAAAATCGTCCCAGAAAAAGAGCGAAAAGATGGTATAAAGATGCCGGTGCTTGGAAAGGCTAGATTGCATGCCTGATGCGGTGCCCCATGGCCGGCGGTTGTGACAAGCCTCCCGGCGTGCTGGGAAGGGTTGTTCCCCAACGCGCGGAGCTGAAAGCCGCAGGCTGGCCGGACAGCACCGATTGGGCAGGCCGCGCTCTGTGAGATGTATGAAAGGAGCCGTATCCTGAGAAAGGAGACATGACTGGGGGCTATGTCTCGAAGAAAGGGTTTCACCCTAACTGAGTTGCTGGTCATAATCGCCATCATGGTGATTTTGGCCGCAGTGCTCTTTCCAGTTTTCTCCCGGGCTCGCGCCAAGGCACGCCAAACCACCTGCTTGAATAATCTCAAGCAATTGGCCCTCGGTGTAATGATGTATGCCAGCAGTTGGGATGGAGGCGCGCCAAGCGTCGAACATCCTTGGGCCGCATTCTCCGGGGGCGCCTGGCCTCGGAATGAATACGTACTATGGTCGGTGCTGATCGATCCTTATGTAAGAGATCGCAGCTCCTACGCCTGCCCCTCGCGCCCCGATTGGTGCTTAGCGGGCGCGTGGAACTTGGTCGAACCCTGCGCCTATGGCGTCCCGGTTCCGTCCGACTGGGCCGGTGTTTCCATGGGCTATGCCATGAACCCGCTCATTCAACTGAGTGTACCGATACCCTATGAAACCCCGGACACCTCCTCCTCCTGGTTTGACTGGGAGAGTGTGGCTGCCGGGACCATGCATCCTTCCACCGGCTATGGCGGCCAGAATTTCGCCCGTCTGGAAAGACCGGCTGAGGTGATGATGTTGTCAGATGCCAACAACATTGCTGACAACTGCGGCAATAAGTTGAACTATGCCGGCATTTGCGGCTCCGACCGAACCCCCTGCATTGACGATGATCCCAGCAACTTCACCGCCGGGGATGCTCGCCACCGCGGTGGCAACAACATTGCCTTCTGCGACGGCCACGCAGAGTGGGTCCGCTCTGAGATCTACATGTGTCTTGGAGAAGGCACAGGGGCCGATGAAGCAGATATCCTCAGCGGCAACTCTATGCAGAGGCTACACGGAATTGACCAACTCCGCTGAGCGCTTCCCCAAAGCAAGGGGTGCCTGAGCGGCGCGGGGGAAAAGAATTCTCCTGCCGGTCAAAACAAATGAGGGCCACAGCGGATACGAGCTCCTGCCAAGCCGGGGATTGCAGGAGAAAACGGCATGAATACATGAGTTTGCATGTTCTTAGAATGCGCACAGAGCCCTCTTATTGTAGGCCGGCATTGACAGAAAAGTGCCTCTCTGTTAAAATATTGTGAAATATTTCGTGCGGTGGCAGTTTAAGAAAACCGCAAGCGAGGAAATCTAAATACGGACTGCTGGAAGCACTCGGTTTCTCGCCCAACGCGGTGTTCTGTTGGAGCAGCTTGTTGCAGGTATCCGTATGCCTGGTGAGAAAGCGGGTCCCAGAGGAAAGGAGGTGAAGGCCGGAAACTATCAGAGTGAGCAGTAATCTGTCAGATGGGTGAAAAGAGACAGATCCTAAGAAAGGAGACATGGAGGACTTATGTCCCGAAAGAAAGGTTTTACTCTAATTGAATTGTTGGTCGTAATCGCGATTATCGCGATTCTGGCTGCGATCCTTTTCCCGGTCTTCGCGAAGGCCCGTGAGAAGGCGCGGCAAACCGCATGTTTGAGCAACGTAAAGCAGTTGACTCTTGCGGTTCTGATGTATGCTGGTGACTGGGATGAGCGTGCCCCTTCGACATACTACTGCATCTGGGCATGGAATCCGAACTGGGGTACTCTTGCACCTCAAGTGTATAAGTATGCCAACTGGATGACCGCGGTTATCCCTTATATCAACAACTATCAAATCTTGGGTTGCCCCAGCAGGAAGAG
>WVXJ01000160.1:0-665 GCA_011773575.1 Armatimonadota bacterium
ACGAGCACACTCGGTGCTCGCGAGAATGAAGTGAATGGCTGGCTGCCCCGATTTCGGGGCAGCCAGCCTAGAATTGTGTGACCGAGGCCAAAGGCTAAATCAAAGCACAGGAGGAAAAGCATGAAGTCCAATACTGCTCCCAGAAGGAAACAGGTAAGCCGCGGGCTTGGGATACTCATAATCCTCATCGCCGCCGTGGTGATCGTGGTAGTGGCCTACATGGCGACCCGTCCTGGAGGATTCAAGGGCACCGGCCCGACCATGACGGAAAGGATGCAGAGACGAGGAGGAGTCCCCGGTCCCGGAGGAGGAGGAAAGCAAGGCGGAGGCCCCGCCAAGCAGCAGCAAGAAAAGCAGAACGGAGACACAGAACAAGAGAGCCAATGACCTCGAGAGAGCGCATGGTCCTCGCCATGCGCAACGAGATGCCGGACCGGGTGCCGGTGGCCCCCGACATCTCCAATATGGTCCCAGCGAGGCTCGCCGGCAAGCCCTTCTGGGATATCTACTTATACGATAACCCCCCGCTTTGGCAGGCCTATCTGGATGCCATCTCTTATTTCCAGATGGACGGATGGTATATCTATGGGGGTCTGAAGTACATTACCAAAGATGACGACCGCTCCCACTCCATCGACATCGTCTCTCGCAATGAGGAGCGAATC
>WVXJ01000160.1:815-2693 GCA_011773575.1 Armatimonadota bacterium
CCTGCTCGCTGAACTCTTCGAGAAACAGGCTGAGTACGAGGTGCGCAAGGTGCAGATGGCCTTACAGGTGAAACCCGATTTCCTCATGATCGGCGCCTCCGGGCTGTGGACTCTCTCTTCTCCCTCCGTCTTCCGCCGCTTCAGCCTGCCCGCACTGCAGAACGTTACTCAGATGGCCAAACAGGCCGGCATTCCTTCTTTCCTCCATTCCTGCGGCAAAGAGAGGGAACTCGCCGGGATCTGCGCCAACGAGACCGACCTCTCCTGTATCAACCCACTCGAAATTCCGCCCATGGGAGATTGCGACCTTGCCGAGGTGAAGAAGAGCCTGGGCCATCGGCTGGCTCTGATGGGAAATCTCCATACCACCGACATCATGCTCAGAGGAACGCCGGAGATGGTGGAAGAGGCCTCCCGCAAGGCGATTGAAGATGCCGCAGCCGGCGGCGGTTTCATCCTCTCCACCGGGGATCAGTGCGGACGTGATACACCCGACGAGAACCTCCACACCATGGCCCGCGCCGCCGAGAAATACGGCAAGTATGGCTAGGCTTGCGGCTGCTGTCGCTTGGACATACGCGTGCCGTGAAGATGGCCTCCATCTCCCTTCCCCTTGTCCATGAGAACCGCCAGGACCGCCTCCGCTTCCCCTTGAGAACAGCCTTTTGTACAAGGCTGCCAACCCTTCTTTTCAGGCCATCCGCCCCCCTGTTCCGGAATGACCATTACGGGGCGAAGCAGTGATCCGCAGTGAAAAGCTACTGCTAGCCTCATAAGAGGACGCCATCTGGTCCCTTTATTATCGGCTTCTAGCCCCCTCAAATTAACTCTCCTCATCTCAAAAACTCAAAACTCTGTGGAATAAGCCCGATGCTGAGTTAAAACCGCTTCAATTGATTGAGACTCAGTGTGAATAACTTCAATCTCATTCACACAGGTAATTGCAATGGCCGATAAGCCTGAAGAGAACGAGACCGGAATCAACCAGTCCAAGGCCGCGGGTGAAGAGGCAGAGGTGAGGAAGTACGACTTCCTCAGTCCTCGGCGCCTTTCCTCCGAACAGGAGCGGATACTGGGACGGGTAAATGAAATAGTCGCTCAACGTATGGCGCATCGCCTGGAAGAGATCTGCCGCTGTAAGGCGGACGTAGGAGTCGGCTCTTCAAGAGAGATGTCTGTCTCGGAACTGAAAGAGCCTTGCTGGGCCGACAAGGCCATCGCCATGTTCACAACCACGGGCACGGAAAGCAAGGGTTTGATCTCAATGGACAGTAACCTGACGCTTTCCGTGGTGGAACGCATCCTGGGAGGGACGAATCAGCCCCTATCCGCGGACCGGTCACTGACTACATTGGAACGACAGGTTGCTCTTGAAGGATTCGAGATGTTGCTTCAAGAGTATGCCGAGGGCTGGACCAGGCTGGCGAGATTCTCTCCCGCCATCATTGGAACCTGGTGTCAGATTCTGCCGGAGGAAGTACTTACCGGAGCCGACTGGGCGGTGGCTGTCGAATTCTCAGTGAAGGTGGGCGGCCTGGAAGGCAAGTTGACCGTCCACTTGCTGCTGCCCGGGTGCGAACCGTTGATCTCCAAACTGACCACTCATCGGTGGGCGGCCGACAAAGCCCAGGCAAAGGCGGAGGATCGTGCCAAGGTGATTGAAGTGATCCAAGAGGTTGAACTGCCCTTGAGCGCGGTCTTGAACAGCGTGAAATTCTCCTTGGCAGATCTGCTTGAGATGTCCGTGGGGGACATCATGTGCCTGGATGCTGAGAAGTCGAGTGATCTGGAAATCTGGACGGGAGGAAGAGCAACACTGCTTGCCAAGCCCGTCATGATAGATGGTCACATAGGAATGCGCGTATCAAAAGAACTGGA
>WVXJ01000160.1:2763-3648 GCA_011773575.1 Armatimonadota bacterium
GTCGACCTGGAACTCAGAGTGGAACTGGCGCGGGTGAATCTGCCCATCCGGGAGATCCTCGACCTCTCCACCGGGGCGATAGTGGATCTGAAAAAGGCGGTCGGAGAGCCGGTGAATATCTTCGTCAATGACAAGTCATTGGCAAAGGGAGAGGTGATCGTCGTTGAGGATCTCCTCGGTATCAGAATTACGGAGATCGCCAGCCAGGACGCGCGCGGGGCGAGCCTTTCTTAAATCTGCCTGGAGGTAATCTGAAATGAGGTGTCTGCAAAGGATACTGGTGCCATTGGTCTTCTTGGGCTGCCTGGGGCTTGCTCATACGTATCAGGCTTTGGCGGAAGCGCAGTCCGCCGCGGTCGAGGAAGGCCAGCCTATAAGCGTCAACACCTTCTTCCCGTCAGCCGAACCGGACACCGGCGCGATGATACCCGGCGTCTACCAGTTGAGCGTTCCGCCTACTGCGCAGAATGACGAAGTTGCCAGCCGGCAAGAACGCACCGCGCCGCCTGCCGCGGGGCCCCGTGCGAAATCGTCTCCCAAGCCGGAGGCAAAGACTCAGGGCACCACCGTGTCCTACAAAGTCAGGCAGGGTGACACTTTGGTCGGGATTGCACGCGCACACGGGGTTTCCGCCAGTGCCATCGTGAAGGCAAATAACCTCAGCAATCCGCGCCTGATCGGCATCGGCAAGACACTGCAGATACCGGGAGCATGCCGCATTCCCAAGAATACCTCAACCCCAAAGAAGGTGGTTGTGACAAAGCCCAAGCCGGTCGCACCACCCGCGGCACCCGCGAAGACTCCCGAAGCCAAGCTCTCCGCGCCGGCCGAAGCAGATGTCCTGCCCGCGACCGGTTCCGCAAAACAATCTTCGGATGATTTGAG
>WVXJ01000160.1:3696-4167 GCA_011773575.1 Armatimonadota bacterium
GCCTTCTGAGCACCTCCGGAATGCTCCTCGGCCTTCTCTTCAAATTCGGACTCGTGCTGGTTCTGGCCTACATGGGCGCGCTGGCTCTGAGGCGCTTGGCGGGGGCGCGCGGCAGCTCACTTCGCCGTGAAAGCCCGCTCAAGGTCCTGGAGACGGTCACCCTTGGGCCCAACCGATGGATCCACATCATCAGCGTGGGTGAACAGGCCTTCCTGGTAGGGTCCACACCTCAGCAAACGTCGCTTCTGTCGGAGATTCAAGACAACAGAATACTCAGGGACCTATCCACACAGTGCAGCCGAACCAGCGGTTTTGCAGGCCGCTTGAGCAAGATGCTGGGCCGAGATAAGGAGAACACTCTGAGTTTGAACAGCGAATTCGCCGGCGCAAACGGCGTGCTCGCCGAGAAAGTCACCGACCTGCGTCATCTCAACATCGCGGATCTATGGCAGGGGGGGCGTAGATGACGTA
>WVXJ01000160.1:4257-5608 GCA_011773575.1 Armatimonadota bacterium
TATTGACCGTGCTCAGCCTGGCGCCGGCCCTGGTGACGATGCTTACATCTTTCGCCCGCATCGTCATCGTACTCTCCTTCACCAGAAGCGCCCTGGGTGCTCAGCAGATCCCGCCCAACAGTGTGCTTATCGGTCTGGCGCTGTTCCTCACCACGTTCACCATGGCTCCCGTATGGACCAAAGTGAACAGTGAGGCCCTGCAGCCCTATCTGGCAAAGGAAGTTACCTATCAGGCGGCCTTGGATAAGGCATCAGTGCCGGTGCGAGACTTTCTCTTTCGCCAGACGCGGGAGAGCGATCTGGCGATGTTTCTCAAGATGGCGGGTGCGCCTCGGCCCAAGAACCGATCCGAAGTGCCCACCTATGTGCTGGTGCCGGCCTTCATTGTGGGCGAACTCAAAACCGCTTTCACAATGGGCTTCATGATCTTCATCCCATTCCTGGTCATTGACCTGGTGGTCGCCACCACCCTCATGTCCATGGGCATGATGATGATGCCGCCGGCGCTCGTCTCTCTACCCTGTAAGATCATGCTTTTCGTATTGGTGGATGGCTGGCACCTGGTCGTGCAGAGCCTGGTCACGAGTTTCAATTAGAGTGAAATCATGGCGACGATGGAAGCCCTGGAACTGGGAAGGAGTGCGATAACGACAGGCCTCATGTTGGTCGCGCCGCTGCTCATTACCGGCCTGTTGACGGGATTGTTCGTCAGCGTACTGCTCGCGGCGACCCAGATACAGGAGTTCACTCTCACTTTTATACCGAAAATCCTGATGATGGCGCTGGCCGCGCTGATTTGCGGTCCCTGGATGTTGCGGGTGGTGACTACATTCACCACCAACCTCCTGTCGAGGATGGCTCAGGCTGGTAATTAAATGCCTATCTTGAATTGGGAGATTGAACAATTGCAGAGCGTGATGCTCATCTTCACCCGGATGACGGCGATCTTCTTGACTGCTCCGGTGTTGAACACCCGTCGGGTTCCACTGCACACGAAGATAGGGCTGTCTCTCATGGTAGCGCTGATATTGGGACCCATCATTCAGATGACGAGCGCGATGCCGAAGGAGACACTCCCATTTGCGGCCTTGGTTTTCAAGGAGGCGGTGGTGGGCCTCTCCATCGGTTTCATAGCCAACATGATCTTCGCCGCCGTACAGATGGCAGGGGAAATTGCGGACATGCAGTCCGGCTTCGCCTTTGCAAGACTGGTTGATCCACACACAGGACAGCGCATCTCCGTCATAGGTCAGTTCCAGATCATGATGGCCTCGCTCATCTTCCTGGGAGTTGACGGTCATCACATCCTCTTCAGCGGATTGCTGGACAGTTACCGGGTAATGCCGCTGGG
>WVXJ01000160.1:5669-22903 GCA_011773575.1 Armatimonadota bacterium
CGGACCGTGCCGCAGATGAATGTCTTCGTGGTCGGATTCCCCATGAAGATGCTGCTGGGCCTCGTCGTGCTTATGTTGGCCCTGCCGGTGAGCCTGGCGCTGGAACGAAATCTCGTCTATTTCATCAAGGGAGCCATCACTCACATGCTCTCTTTGGCCGCACATTGAACTGAGGACAAACGGGAATGGCAACGGCTGCTGGAGAAAAAACTGAGGCCGCAACACCGCGCCGTAGAAAAGAACTGCGTGATCGAGGCCGGGTGGCAAAGAGCCCTGAGGTGTCGGCGGCGGCGGGCCTGGTGGCGGCCATGCTCACACTGAGATTCACGGCCGGCGGCATGGTGAATGCCTATCGCGAGTTTGCCAGCCGCACATTCACCGGGATGGGCACAGTGGAATTGAATGCCGCCGTACTGCAGACAGAGGTCATTGTGACGCTTATCGCAATGGCAAAGATATTGGGGCCGCTGGCGGTCGCGGTCTGTGTTGGAGGCATTGTCGGAGGAGTTTCCCAGGTCGGTTTCCTCTTTACCGCCCATACCATCAAACCTGATTGGAACAAACTGAACGTGCTTCAGGGATTGGCGCGGATGTTTTCAGTCCAGGGTGCGGTCCAGTTCGCGAAGACGTTGGCGAAAGCGCTGATTGTGGGATTCATCATTCTCTCCTTTCTGCGTTCACGGGGGCCCAGCGTGCTGGCACTCTCGGACATGGATGTTGCAGGCATGGGGCGGATGACGGGTCAGCTGATGTGGGGGCTTCTGATGCGAACCGTCGTCGCTCTGGCGATAATCGCCGCCTTCGACTATCTCTTCCAGAGATTCCAATTCGAGAAGAGCAGCCGTATGACCAAAGCGGAAGTGAAAGAGGAATACAAGCGCACCGAGGGTGACCCTATGGTGAAGGCGAGAAGGCGCCAGCGCCAGAGAGAGATAGCCCGGCTCCGCATGATGCAGGATGTACGACGCGCCGCTGTCGTGATAACCAACCCGACACACATCGCCGTCGCCCTCCGCTATGAGCCGGAGAAGATGCCCGCGCCGCAAGTGGTTGCAAAGGGTGAGCGGCTCATTGCAGAGCGCATCAAAGAGATAGCCAAGGAGTCTCGCATTCCCGTCATCGAGAATCCGCCGCTGGCGCAGAGCCTGCACAAGAGTGTCAAGGTGGGAGAGCAGATTCCCGCCGAACTCTATCAGGCTGTCGCCGAGGTGCTTGCCTTNNGTGCTGGTCGTGGGAATGATGATCATTCCCCTTCCGCACTGGATGCTGGACGTCCTGTTGGTGCTGAATATGGCGGCCACCTTCGGTGTCCTCATGGTTACCACCTACACCACCCATCCGCTGCAATTCTCCATTTTCCCATCACTGCTGCTGGTGATGACCCTCTTCCGGCTGGCCCTGAATATCTCCGCCACCAGACTCATCCTGCTGCATGCCAATGCCGGCGCGGTTATCGCCGCTTTCGGGTCATTCGTGGTGGGAGGTAACTATGTCGTCGGCATCGTCGTGTTCCTCATCCTCGTCGTCATCCAGTTCGTCGTCATCACCAATGGCGCAGGGCGTGTTGCCGAGGTGGCGGCCAGGTTTACCTTGGATGCCATGCCCGGCAAACAGATGGCGATTGACGCGGATCTCAACTCGGGGCTGATCGATGAGGTGACTGCCAGAAAACGGCGAGAAGATGTGGCGAAGGAAGCCGACTTCTACGGCGCCATGGATGGAGCCAGCAAGTTCGTCCGCGGTGACGCCATCGCCGCAATCGTCATCATCCTTGTCAACATCATCGGCGGCTTCGTCATCGGCGTGGTGCAGAAGCGCATGGATCTCGTTACCGCCCTGCAGACTTATACTCTGCTCACTGTGGGAGAGGGATTGGTGACCCAGATCCCCGCCCTCATCGCCTCCACTTCCGCGGGCCTCATCGTTACCCGCGCCAGCGGAGAATCTCACATGGGCAGTGAGATGACCAAGCAGATTCTCTCCAGCCCGCGCGCGGTAACCACAGTCGCCGTTATGCTGCTGGCACTCGCCCTCATGCCGGGCCTGCCCAAACTTCCCTTCCTCCTGGTGGCGGCATTGGTGGGAACCATCGCCCTGTCACTGAGAGGTAAAGAGCAGGCGGGGGAGGAGCCTGGAGAGACTGCGAGAACAGAGCAGACCGCGCCCATCAGCGAAGAGGAAGAGATGATGGCCCTGCTCAGCACAGATCCGCTGGAACTGGAGGTGGGCTATGGACTCATCCCCTTCGCGGATCCCGCCCAGGGAGGCGACCTCCTCCAGCGTATCACCACCATGCGCAAACAGATTACAGGTGATCTGGGCCTGATCATACCGCCGATGCGGGTGAGGGACAATGTCGAGCTCAGGCCCAATGGATACCGGATGAAACTCTGGGGCACGGAAGTGGCACAGGGAGAAATCTTGCCAAGGCATTATCTCGCCATCGGCGCCGGAGAAACCGAACAGAAGATTCGCGGCGTTGCGACAACGGAGCCCGCCTTTGGTCTGCCCGCGGTATGGATCACCGACGCACAGCGAGCGGAGGCGGAAAACGCGAGCTATACCGTAGTGGATGCGGCAACCGTGATCGTCACCCATCTGGTTGAGACCCTGAAGGGCCACGCCTGGGAGATCCTGACACGGCAGGATGTGCAGAATCTGCTCGACACAATCAAGGTCCAGGCTCCGGCCCTGGTTGAGGAACTGGTGCCAAAGGTAATGACACTATCTGAAGTACATCGGGTGCTGCAGAATCTGCTGCGGGAGAAGGTTGCCATCAAAGACCTGAACCGGATTCTCAGCGTGCTGGGGGACTATGCTCCATCCATCAAAGATGTGGACCAACTCACGGAGCAGGTGCGCCAGGCCTTGGCGAGGAGCATCAGCAGGCAATATCAGAGCCCGGACGGCACGCTGGATGTTATTACCGTAGATCCGGACATCGAGGAGATTCTCCAATCCGGGCTCAAACCGACACCCACGGGAAACCAACTTGTAATCGAACCCACACAGGCGAAGATGATTCTGGATGCCGTGGTAACTCAGGCGCAGAAGGCGGCCGGCGCCGGCGCACAGCCGGTTCTGCTTTGTTCGCCGACAGCGCGGCCCATTCTGCGAGCGCTCATACAGCGCCGATTGAAGAAGGTAGCCGTGCTTTCCCATGCGGAGATTGGTGATGGAGTACAGGCAAAATCTATTGGGATGGTGACTTTAGATGCACATGCAAAGGTTTGAAGCCGATGATATGACAAGCGCACTGGATAAGGTGCGCGCCATGATGGGGGAGGAGGCTATGATAGTGAGATCCCGCACAGTACAAAAGGGAGGGCTCTTCGGTCTGGCAAAGCGAGACCGCGTGGAAGTATGCGCGGCACTGGACGAGCCCGCCGCCGAGCACAAGAACGGCAACGGCCAAGAGGACCGCTGGGAGGGTTCCTCCGCGGCTGCGCCGGATCAGACGCGTCATCAGTTGCAGACATTGAATTCCAAACTGGACACCCTCCTGCTGGGCTTAGGAGTGGGCACCGTGCATTGCCCGGGGAGTGAGGTTTCCGGCAATGGCAACGGCAAAGCACTGGTGGGCGAGATCCGGCATGATGAACAGGCCCTCCGCAGGCTCGCCGCGCAACTGCCGGTGTGTGGTGAAATCGACATGAGAGAAAAACCCGCCACCGTGGCGGTGATAGGTCCCACGGGAGTCGGGAAAACCACCACACTACTGAAACTCGCCGGAGAATTCTCACTCCGCCAGGGCAAACAGTTAACACTTGTGACTGCTGACACATTCCGCCTCGGCGCGGTAGAGCAGTTGAAGGCCTTTGCCAAGGTCTTCCGAGTGGGCTTGCGAATCGCCCTGGGCCCGGAGGAGATGGCGGAGGCGGTAAGAGAACTGCGGGACCAGGACCTTATCCTTATCGACACTCCGGGAGGCGGCCAGCGGGACCATGTCCATCAATCCCAGGTGGAGGCCTTCTTGCGGGCGGCGGAGCCGACGGAAACCCATCTCGTGCTTACCGCCACCTCCCGCCCCAGTGTCATAAAGGAGTGCCTCAAGGTATTCTCCGCACTCAACGCCGACCGCATCATCTTCACCAAATTGGATGAAGCGGCTCGTCTTCACCAGATCTTCGTCGCGACTCTGAGCAGCGGGCTTCCTATCTCCTATCTGGGATATGGCCAGGACATTCCCGGAGATCTGGAAGCGGCGACCGAGGAGAAATTGGCGGAGGTAATGCTGGGCACCGATTCAGAGGAGATAGCTAGCACATGAGTTTCCGTGAAGTCACACGCAATATGTCGCTCTATCTGGGCCTGCTGGCTTTTGTCATTGTGGCCGGCCTCTCCTATGAGCGGGGCGTGGAATTGCTCATTTCGGTGCTGCGAGGCGCGGGCGCTTTCCTCGCCATCTTCATCTTCCAGCGTGTGGCTTGCCAAATCTTCGATGCCTGGTCCGCCTGGGACGAAACTGAGGCCGCCGAGCCCGTTTCCATAGAAGCGGATACCTACTCCAAATCCGATAGCCGAGGCCGAGACTGAGAGATGAGAACCACGGCAGAAAGACATCATTCTCGGACGAGCGCCTGTCGGACCGGGCGGATGGATGTGCAGAGAGGTGATTTCCAGACTGGAGATCAGCCATGACACAGGCCGCGCTCCTCTGGAGGAGTTATTCGAAGTCAAGGACAGCCGGCGATCGGGAGCGCCTGATCGAGCGCTACGCGCCGCTGGCCAAATACGTCGTTGACCGGCTGAACATAAGCCTGCCTCCGAGCATGGGATATGAAGATCTTGTGGGTCAGGCGGTTATCGGTCTCATGGAAGCCATTGACAGTTTTGACCCCGGCCGCGGAGTCAAGTTCGAGACCTATGCCTATCATCGGATCCGCGGCTCGGTGATAGACATGCTGCGAGAGATGGACTGGCTGCCGCGGACCCTTCGCCGCAAGGAGAGAGAACTCAGTTCCGCCAGCGAGGCGCTCGAGACGAAACTAGGACGAGCGCCGACCGAAAAAGAGATCGCTGCCGAATTGGAAATCTCTCCGGAGGAACTCGTCCAACTCAACTGTTCCCTGCGAATGCAGAACATGCAGTCCCTCAACGAGATAGTGGGGGACGCCGATGGGGAACTCGTGGAAGTGTTGGAAGTGGTGGCTGATGAGGATGCTCTTTCACCACAGATTTGCACCGAAGAGCAGGAAGAAAAGCGCCTTCTGGCGGAAGCGATAGACGCGCTGCCGGAAAAAGAGCGAACCGTCATCGCGCTCTATTACCAGGAGGAACTCACGCTGAAGGAAATTGCAAAAGTTTTGGACGTGACCGAGTCCTGGGTTTGTCAGTTGCATTCCAGAGCGGTTTCGAAGTTGCGGGACAAACTGACCCCGAATCAGGGTCATGAACGGGAGGTGGAAAATGCCGGTGCGCGGCGTTGAAACCCATGTTCCGATCGAGCAGGTCCCAGAGGTAGAGCGAGAGCCGGAATCCGCTGAACATGAGAAGCGTGGCGAGCGGACGCGCCGCGTGTCTCGCAAACAGCCGGACAGCCATGCACACCGGGAGGGGACCGATACCTGGTGTGGTCATGGAGAATCTGAAAAGAAAAACAGAGAACAGGAAGAAAAGAGCAAGGAGGCCTCACTGCCGGAAACTGTACGGCAGCGTCAAGAAAAGAGCCTGGATTACAAGGCCTGAAGGAGGCATCGAAATGGATTCCATGAGCATAGCAGCTGCGGCCATCCTCTTCGCAATAGGGGTAGTCTGGTACTTGCGGGTATGGCGCCAGAGGAACCCGGCGGCGGGAAAAAGACACGCCGCAAATGCCCTGGCAGGCGATCCAACACCTGCTGAAGGATTGGAGAGGATGGAACAGGCGATTTCTGAGCTGGTTGCCGAACTGAAGACGACGGCTCAGCGCAATATCCAGGAACTGGCCGGTTGGACCGCGCAAATGAATGAGCTGGTCCGCGCCGCGGACGAGCGGATCACAGCCCTGCGCGCCTTACAGCAAGGTGATTCCCATGTGGTCACAAAGCCGGCTCCGGATGCGGAGGTGGAGAATGAGTCTCCTCCTCTGATGGCTGAATCGAGCCCTATCACCCTCGCCGAGGCCGCGCACCGCCTCTCTGCGGAGATCACTGATGAGGGAGAGATTGCCAAGAGACTGGGGGTAAGCCGGGGAGAACTTCGCTTGCTATTTGCGCTGCGTCAGAGAAAAGAAGCCGGCGCTGTTTCATAAAGTCTGACGAGAAAAGATTCGGGGTGCTCTTCGAGCAAACGTGCTTCTACAGCCTTTGGGTCTCCTGAGCGGGGTAGTGGCACTCAGGGCCAGCCACTATCGCTTACTGTCCAGAAATCGGGGGGTCGCAGCGGAGCGACCGCGATAGGCTCCGCTCACCTGCGCGTTCCGCTGCGTTTTGGCGAGCGCCAGACGCACTTCTCTGATTTGGCTGTTCAGGCGGGCTGCGGCATCGGCCTCAATTCTTACCACTTCCTCCATCAGAGCAACATTCTCCTCTTGACGGCTGGACAGCCGTTCCGCCCATTCACCGTTTAAATCCCGCGGCAGGTTATTCATCACGCGTTGGGTATGCAGAAAGAGCGCCTCCGTGTCCACGGCTTCCAGCTGGTCGAGCAGGTGCTGTTTCTGCTGAAGGATCGTCTCCCATGCTCGCGGTGAATCCGCCTCAAGTTGAAGAGATGTTACTCTTCGCAATTCGAGAAGCTGTTTTCGCAGGTCTTCATGCTGCTCCAGCAGCCGAGAGCCCTGCTCTCTGGCGTCCAGGTCGCTCGCCAAGCCCATTCTACACACCTAGCCTTCCTGCGCGAAATTACCATCACCTTGAGACAAGCGCGCCTCCGCCTCGACCCAGGTTTCTCGCAGCCGGGAGAAAAGCATCTCCGCTTCTCTTAGTGCCTCCGTATTGTCGTTGACATTCGCCTCTGTCAGGCGGTCATAGATATATCGGTAGAGGCTGTCGAGAGAGGCGGCGATTTGCTTGTTCGCGGAATGATCCAGGGAGTTGAGCAATTCCAGGACGATGCCCTGCGCCTTCGTAATATTGGTGTGTTGTTCCTCCAGCGATTTCTCCTCCATGGCGCGTATCGCCTGACGAAGAAAGCGGAGCCCCCCGTCATAAGTCATCAAGAGAAGGCGGGCGCGGCCTGCGGTCATGACTTGGCTTTTTCGATATTGATCATCTGCGTAGCCGTGTATCATTTTTCCTCTTATGTAAGAATGAGATTACTTCGTTCCTGGTAAAGATTCTATTTTATCTAGCCGGTATTCCAGTTGTTCTGCATCTGTACAAGTTGGCTGCTAAGGAAATTACTTTGCGTCTGCAGTTTAGCCAGCGCCTCTTCCATAACGGTGAACTGCTGGCGGAGGCGGTCTTGCTCTCTGACGATGGCCTCCTCCAGTTTGGTGATGCTCTCATCTATATCGTCAATGCGTTCCTGCAGGGTGTTCTGTGAAGATTTCACCATACCGTCTTCCGACTCGGTCAGGAAATCCAGCATATCATCCAGCAAGGCGCTGGCCCCGGCAGTGTAATCCACCGTACCGTAAGAGCCCGCAGAAGTCGCCCTTATCAAGAGCGTCAGTCCCTTTGAGTCTCCGGCCGTGCTCTCCAGCATCTGGCCGCTGCCCTCCGCCGCCTCACCATTGATTGTCCCCGCCACGTCCACGCCGGCTTCTCCTGTGCCGGTGCCCGATTCTCCGGTAGGAGATGATTCCGTCACCAGAACATTGCCGATGCCGGTGGTATCTGATGTGGCATTGGACTGGTCGGAGATGGCTGTCACCTCCGTGCTGTCACCATACCCGTTACTCTTCAGTGTAAGATATTGGCCCGTGCCAGTACCGTCGGAGCCGGTGGCGGAGGCGGTGACTCCCGTCTCCGCGCTGTGATCATTAATGGCATCGACCACTTCCGACTGGGTCATGCCTGCCGTCAGAGTGATGTTTACGCCATTTATGGTCAACACCTCATCCGCCGCCAATGCTAAGGTCTGTGCGACACCCGCGGTAACCCGCGCCTGTGTCGCCGCCTGGGTGATTTCAACCGCGTAACCAACTTCTTCCGTCGGCACAGTATCACCCGTCGCGCTGATGAATACTACATCGGCGTTTGAGGCTTCACCATACCGGGAGAAGAGTTTCATCACTCCGGTCAAATCGCTCTCCAGCGCGGACTCCAGGATGGTCTCATCCAGTGAGAGTTTGCCGTCGAAACCCACTGTTATACCCACCTGAGAAAGCAGTGAAAGTGAAGACGGCAATCCGGTGATGGGGTTGGAGACGCGGGAAATGAGATCGTTCTGTATATGGCGAAGGCTGAACTCGCCGAAGAGCGTCCCGCTCTGTTCCGTCTCCTCATTATAATCCCACTGTGCGTCAATGTAGTCTATGACGGCATTGAAATCTGTGACGAAATTCTGCACCATCTCTTTGATGGCATCCGTATCCGAGACCACACTCACCGTCACCGGTGTCGCCGGGTCGGCGGCGTGCAGATCGAGAGTGAGGCCGGGGATCAGATCGGTAATCAGATTCGAACTACGGGTTATCGTCAGAGTTCCCATCTGCAGAGTGGCGTCGGTGGCGGTCTGCAGGTCACTGAAGACGGGCGCGGTGCCGCCGGAGAGGCTCACGTCAATGGTCATCTCTCCCGCCGTACCGGTGCTCCCGCTGGTAATCAGCAATCGGTAAGGCGTGGTGTCTGAGCCGTCATCTATGATGAAAGCATTCACATTGGCGTCAGAAGCGTTGATTGCGTCTCGCAGTCCCGCCAGAGTGAGTCCGTTCGCCGTTATCTCAACCGCTTCCTCTGATCCAACGGTTATGGTAACGGTTCCATCGCCCACCAGTGTGGTCAACTCCGCGTAGCCCTGAGAGGCAACCTCATGGGTGGTGGCGAGAGATTGAACGGTGAAGGTATAATCACCCGGAGGGGGGCTGCCGGATACGCTCGCCGTCACCAGGCTCTCATTACTGGAAGCGGCGGTCATTGTCGAGAAGGCGGTATAAACGCCCAGCGCGGCGGCTTCCTCTTTCAAGGAAAGAAGTTGGGAATTCATCGTCTGCCAGGAGCTGAGTTTGGCGGAAAGGGTGGCCTTTTGCGCTTCAAGACGGAGAACAGGCACCCGCGCTAGGGTTTCGAGTTGAGCGAGGATGTCATCCGTCTGCAAACCAGAGATCAGACCGCTGATATACGCTGTTCCACTCATTCGCGTCTCCAGTACTCCTTGGTCTAGGCCGAAGCATCAAAAACATGATGCGCGGCAAGAACGAAGTCTTGAGCGATCTGCCGAATCTTCTCCGGCGGGATCTCCCTCACCACCCCGCCGGTATTGGGATTCTGCAGAGTCACCACCGCCTGTCGAAGAATGCGGTCATACTGATAACTGGCCTGCAGCGGCGGACTTGAACCCAGAGGAGAAATAGGATTGCTCCGGGCCGGCGGCTTTGCACGAGCACTTGATGCCTGCGCTGTCGCCGGCGAACCGGCCAACTGACTTGATACAACAACTAATCCTTCCATTTTATTCACTACCCAGTGCTGCCCACCGTCCACCCTCGAGCAAGAGGGAAGGTGGAAGGGGCCGCCATTAGGGCGAGGTCAACGGCCCCTTCCTTGGGCGAGCCTCAACTAACGAAGCATCGCAAGTATTACCTGCGGAGCCTGGTTAGCCTGTGTTAGCATCGCAGAGCCGGCCTGGAGCAGGATCTGATTCCGGGTAAAGGTAATCATCTCCAACGCCATATCAACATCGCGGATGCTGCTCTCGGAAGCCGCCACGTTCTCCCGAGCAACGCTCAGCGACGCCAGATTCGACTCCAACGTGTTCTTCTGCACAGAACCCAGATACACTCTGAGGTCTGAAATTTGCACGACCGCAGCGTCGACAACGGCGATCGCACCCTGAGCATCAGAGGTTACGTCAATAGTGTCCACGTAACTGACACCATCGCCCAGGTTAGCGGCATGCAGGTCGCTTACCAGGGTCGCGCCTGTGAGGTCCAGGGTAACGGTCTGGTTCGCGTTGGCTCCCACCTGGAACACCTTGCCGTCAAGGTTGCCAAGGCTGGCGGTGTCGAACAACTTCATGTTGCCGAACTGAGTCTGCTCGGCAATGCGGTCAATGCTGTCGATTGCCTGGTTGATCTGCGCTTGGTCGGCAGCAATGGAAACGCTGTCGTTGGCGCCGGTGTTGGCGGCGTGCAGCGCCAGATCGCGCATGCTTCGCAGCAAGTTCTGAACCTCCTGCAATGCCGACTCAGCGGTCTTCAACATGTTGATGGCTTGCTGAGTGTTGGAAATTGCTTGGCCAAGACCGGATACCTGGCCGCGAAGGTTCTCGGAAATAACCAAACCTGCCGGGTCATCGGCAGCCGCATTGATGCGGAATCCGGATGAAAGTCTCTCGATCGACTTGCTCAGGTTTGTATCGTTCAAAGCTGTCCAA
This sequence comes from Armatimonadota bacterium, assembly GCA_011773575.1. GTDB lineage: Bacteria > Armatimonadota > Hebobacteria > Hebobacterales > WVXJ01 > WVXJ01. The sequence continues at coordinate 16,131 of WVXJ01000160.1, forward strand.
CGATGCGCCGTGAGCGCGCCGATATTCTGGTTGATACGCAGTGCCATTGGTGATTCCTCCTTGATTTTTTTGGGCCGGCAATCGGCGGTCGCCAGCCTTTGCTTCCTGCTTAGGTTGTGTTATTGTACTTTCCCGCAAAATCGGTTTGATGAAAGCAGCCTTACATGCCCACCCTACCGCAACTACCTGTCGGCAACGCAAAGGAATGCGGGAATCTCCTTCACGAGCCTCAGTTTGTTTTCTTTTTACCTCCTTTCGCCAGTTCTCTTGCCTTTGTTAATAAGTATATCGGCATTCTACGATTCAGACTTTAGTCCTTGGAGCTCTTCTTGGGCTGTTTCTCGCTGTTGTGCTTCGGTATGGGCTTCACTTTGCTCAGTTTTTCCAGTGCCTCTGCTCCCTTACGGGCCGCCTCTGCCGCTCGAATGTTCTCTATTCCTATTTCTTCCACAAGTTCCTTTCGATATACAGGCACATCTTTCGGAGCGGAAATACCGATTCTCACCTGGTCATCTTCAATCCGTACCAGTGTTATCTTGATATCCTCTCCAATGAGTATGGTCTCGCCCACCTTCCGTGTAAGGACAAGCATCTCAATTCCCCCGCTTCTACTGAATGCGATTAACCCGCCGCAGAGTCGGTCGCCTGGAGCGCATCTCCCACAAGCGGATGTTTGGTGGTATAGCGCTCATCCTCAAGAATCACCTGTTTCGCCCTGCGCGTTTTGGTGCCGATTACAACCGGCGCGACGAGATTGGCAGTTATTTCTCGCCCTTCCGGGCCCAGCGTCAGCAGCGCAAGGACAAAAGCATCCTCAGGCGCTTCCATGCCCAGCAGTTCAGCGTCGCTTTCGCATACCTCAAGTTCGTAGTCCGGGAAGAAATCATAGGGGTTTATGACCACAAATGCAAGCCCCGGCTCATCCACCATCTGCAGCCATTTGAAGGCGCTGTCGGAGGATTCCTGCAGCAGACAAAAGCGCTTTGCCTTATCTATGCCCACCAGACCTTCAGGCATCTCCAGAATCGTCTCAGGATCAATCTCCAACTCACCGAATCGGACTGTCTCTATTATCATCGGCATACCTCTTTATACGCACACTAACGCAGGAACTCTGTCAGGCCGTTGCCGGACAACATAGCGGCTACGGCGGCGGTGGCCTGGTACACGTTCTCTTGCGTCTGTAGTTCAAGCATAACTCTTGCAAAGTCTGCGTCCTCTGTGTTAGATAAGGACTCCGTAAGAGAGAGTTGACTGTCGGAGAGCCGGTTCAGGGCAAGTTCAATGCCCTGTTGCCTGGCCCCCACCTCTCCTCTCAGAACGAGTATACGAGAGAGGTGTTCATCTATCTGGGTGAGGCTGGTCTGTATCTGCGTCAGATCCTCCGCCAGGAGTGCATCCTTCAGCAAATCGAGAGTGGCGAAGAGGTCGGGGAGGGCCGGGTCGGCCTGCCCGTTCATATTGAAGACTTGGTCGCCCGGCAGATTCACAGCCACGGTTGAAGTGCGCCCCACTTCGAAGACCGCAACACCTCCATCTCCGGAGTAGGTTACCGGCGGGTCGGCGGCGAGATCGAGACTGAAGGGGGCGTCGTTTATCTTATGGCCGGCGAAGAGGAAGCGTCCCGCCCGTTCGCTGTTGGCGGTGCCGACAACAGCTTGCAGCACCTGCTCGACCTGTTGCGCGAGCGCTTCTCTCGTCGTGGTATCAACGGTGCCGGTGGCTCCGGCAAGCGCGTATTGCCGCGCCACGCGCAGCAGATTGACGACCTCTCCCAGAGAGCTTTCCGTCATTGTCAGCAGAGCGTCGGCTTCTTCAGCATTCTTCTTGTATTGAGCGACCTCCGCCAGAGCAGACCTCAGCGCTGCCGCGCGCACCGCGCCCACCGGTTCATCCGAGGGCCTGTTGATGCGCAAACCGGAGGCCATCTGCTCTTGCAGCCGATAGAGATTCTCTACCGTCCGCCCCATTCGTGCGATCAGATTATGATTCATCATGGAGTCGGTAATTCGCATGATTTCCCCTAGATTGGCGGCGCCATCCTCTCGATGATGGTGAGGATCATCTCATCCGCCGTGGTCAGCACTCGGGCCGCCGCATCATAAGCGTGCTGATACTGAATCATATTCGCCATCTCTTCATCCAGAGACACTCCGGCAAGAGATTGCTGCTGGACGAGCACCTGCTCATTGAGCAGGTGAGCCGCGTTGGCGCTGTCTCCCGCCGTCTTTACATCGGCCCCCACCTGTCCCAGCAAAGAGCGCCAGGCCAGCCCCAAAGATTCGCCCCCGGGCATAACCGGCTCGTTGCGAAGCCCTGCAATGGAGAGCGCCACCGAACCATCACCAGGAGAACCCGCCGCCGCGGCTGCTGCAATCACCCTGGCGTCAGCAAGGACGGCGGCATCCACTGTTAGATTCGCGGCCGTCGAACCGGCCGTGAAGAAATCTATCCCGGTGGTTCCATCCAGCCCGAAGCCGGTCTGGTGAAGGGCATTCACCTCTGAGACCAGAGTTGTAACAATCGCGTCCAACTGGCTCATATACTGGGGGATGGCTTGCTCCTGTATGTACAGTTGCCCGGCGAGTTCGCCCGCCGTTATCTGCGCGGCGGTGCCGTCATCCTCCCATCTCACCTCAAGGTGACCGGTGGCTCCCTGCACTGTGGTGAGCGCAAAGGCGAGTTCGCCCTGCACCAATGGTTTGCCTCCCAGGTTCAGAATGGGTTGAGCGTTTTCAGGGGAGATGAGCGTCGCACCGGTCAGTTCGCTCAACCGCAGCAAAAGAGAGTCTCTCTGGTCGAGCAGATCATTGGGCTGTCTGCCCTCCGCCAGAGCGACGGCTATCTGGCGGTTCAATTCCGCCGTCTGTTGGGAGAGACGATTTATCTCTTCAACACTCCCGGCTATGGCGATGTCCAGGTTGGAGGCCTGCCACTGCAGTTTCTGCACTATATCTCGGAATCCAGCCGCCAGCGCTGTCGCCTGAGAGCGTACCTGTACACGAGCAGATAGGTCATCCGGACGGGTGCTGAGTGTCTGCCAGGCATCCCAGAACTGGTCCAGAACCGTGCCCAGATCCTCTCCGGGAGCAGGTGCCACAATGCCCTCTATTTCTCGCAGCGCATTATAGGTCGTATCCCACTGTCCCACCTGACCCGCGGTGGTGCGCAGATGGAGCCCCAGATAGCCGTCCTGTGCGCGGCGAATAAGGGACACCTGGACACCTGTCCCCACCATTCCTCCCAAGATCGTTTCGGCCGTGCCCGGTGGAGGATAGGGGCGGGTAGAGGAGAGGATCGCCTCCTGTCGGCGAAAGCCTGGAGTGTTGACATTCGCCACATTGTGCCCGGCCGTATTCATGGCCTGGAATTGGGCCTGGAGGCTGGATAGTGCTGTAGTTATGATGGAGAAAGATGACATTGATGGCTTCAGGCTGTTCTGTTCATCAGGGAAGTGGAGAGTCGAGATTGGCGTCTGCCGGCGGCAGAGTAAGAGGGGTCCTCTTCTCTGCCGGCAAGCAGACTAATCGAAAAATCGTTATAGCGCATCGCTTCTCGCGCCAGTATCCAGTTGAACCGGCCCTGGCGGCGCAGGTCTTCGGCGAGCTCCTTCACATCCAGACGCAGTTGGCGGCACTCTTCCGTTTCATCAGCCACTTCTTGGGCCGACTCCTCGGAATCGCCCAGCACCGTTGCGGTCCTGTTCATCGCCCTGGAAAGCTTCTGCAATAGGGCGCTTTGTTGAGAGACTATCTCAGCCAGCCTGTCCGCCTTACCCGCTATCAGGCAATCACGCTGCTCCTCAGCGGAGGCGAGCAGTCCTCTGAGAAGGTCCCTCTCCTGGCGCAGCCTCAATGCCAGGACCTTTGACTCAGCCATTTCAACTCCCCAGCAACTTCGTCAGGCGGGCCTCGGCGAGGATCTTCTCTGCGATCGTATCAGAGGAGATGCGGAAGGTTCCCTTGGCGATCTGACTTCGCAGTTCGGCCACCCGGTCCGCGCGTACATCCGGCAGTCTTGCAATTACCCGCATCGCCAGATCGATCTCTTCCGCCTTTGCGGAAAAGGTTGCCTGATCGGATTTGAGACCAGGCGCGGGCGGCTTGTTCGCACTTGCCCGTTCGATCTTGTTAAAGTGGGATTCCAGGATACGCCCGATTTGCTCGGTTGAGATATGCACCTCCATCACCTCCACCAGGGCAATACACCCGCCTCAGGCGGGCCGACCTATTACTATCTTCGGCATCCCACAAGGCGAACTTAAGGCGAAATTCTCGATTCTGCCGGAAATACTCATACCAGCGCCCCTGTTCCAAGAAGCTGAAATTCCACTTATGCTGAAAAATCAGCCTTCCGCAGCGCCTTCCGCTTCCGGTCCCGCCAAATCCCTCAACAAAATATCCGCCAGCCCCAAGGTCCCGGTCTTGGCAATCTCCCTGGCAATCTGTTCGTCAAACATATCCTCGAAGATCTTCTCCCCGGAACTCTTGGGAAGCAGTCCTCCATCCGGCACTGTCGCCTTCATACAGCGCAGCATATGGGTGAGGAAGATGGCTTCGAACTCCGCGCAGGCTTCTTTCAGCCGCTGAGCGGAGTTTGCATCTCCCTGCTCCATTGCAAAGCCAGTCAGGAATGTCGGCAGCAGTTCCACATAGCTGTTCATTACCAACTCCCCCTACAGAACATCCAGTTCGGCCTGCAGAGCACCCGCCTGTTTCACGGCCTGTAAGATTGCCACCATATCTTTTGGTGTCACCCGAATGGCATTCAGACACTTGACCAGTTCCTCAATGGTCCCGCCGCCGATCTCGGTGAGCGATGCCTCTGGCTCTTCCGTCTCTACTGTACCGCGAGGGACCACCACGGTCTCACCGTCAGACAGTGGGGCCGGCTGGGAAATCGCATAGTCAGTAGTAATCCTTACGCTCAATCCCTGATGCGCCACGGCTACCGGAGTTATCTTCACACTTCCACCCACCACGATGGTGCCGGTGCGCTCATTGACGACCACCTTGGCAATGAAGTCAGGCTCCACCATCAGATTGCCTATCACAGATACCAGTTCCGGAATGCGATTCAAATAAGCCTCCGGAACGGTTATGTCCACAGTCGCTTCATCTCGGGCGGAGGCCAGTGGAGAGCCGAGGCGTGCATTGATCACTTCTGCGATGCGAGTTGCAGTGACGAAATCTGGATAGTTCAAAGAAAGTGAGAGGATCCCAAAATCAACGAGATGCATGGGTACCTCGGCTTCCACTATGGCGCCTCCCGGAATCCTGCCGACGGTGGGGTGGTTCTTGGTGACTTTGGCGCCCGCTCCTTCGGAGGAGAACCCTCCGATGGAGACCGGTCCCTGGGCCGCCGCATAGGTGTATCCATCCGCGCCTCGCATAGGCGTCTGGAGCAGAATGCCTCCCTGGAGAGATGAAGCGTTTCCGAGAGAGGATACCGTAACATCAATCCTGTCGCCGGATTTCACAAAGGGGGGCAGGTTCGCCACCAGTATGACGGCGGCGGCATTTCCCACCCTTATCTCACGGGCGGGTACCGTGATATTGAAGCGCTGCAACAGATTGGCGATCATCTGGGTGGTGAATTTAGTCTGTTGAGTATCACCCGTGTTGTCCAAACCCACAACCAGACCGTATCCCATCAACTGGTTCTGCCTTGCCCCGGAAGGGCGGGTGATATCCTTAACTCTCACCAACTGGCCCGCAGAGGCGCCGCGCACACATCCGGCAAGTACCAGGGCGATAATCAATATCTGTCTGCAAACCATGCTCGTTCTCCTCATCTCTCTCTTAGACCCGCCCTTCTTACCAGAGCAGCCGGATGAGCCGATATATCAGCCCAGGCTTCTGTGAATCACTGATACGGCCTTCGCCGACACTGCTTATGTTCAGTTCCGCCACCTGGGTGGAAAGCACGCTGTTATCAGGGCCGATATCCTGCGTTCTCACCAGTCCCGTCAAAGTCAGTTTTAACTCCTCTTTGTGGAGGTTCACGGTGCGTTCTCCGTGGATGCGAAGAAGCCCGTTGGGAAGCACCTCGACCACCTTGGCGGAGATACGATCAACAAGTGTAGTGGTCTGAACCGCACTCCCACTTCCCTCGGAACTGCGCTCTGAGGAAAGCGAAAAAGAGCGAATGAAATCGAAGATGCCGGTTCCGGTGCTGTTTTGCACATCCATCTTCTTATCAGTGTCCGTCTCCGCGGAATGCTCCGTCGAGGAGGATTCCGCAATCACCACGGTGACGATGTCGCCCACCCGGTGTGCCTTATGATCGGCAAAGAGAGAACCGGAATAGGGTCCCCAGAGTGAGACCGCGCAGGCCGGCATCAAGATTACCAAAGTCAGAATTATTGCCAACAACGGAGTCAGTCTTTGCACTGGTTCCTCCTTCATGGAGCAAGCCTAATCTCTGCTTGACCCTCGCCTACAACCTTGGCGGAGAAGTCTTCTTTGCTCAAAGTAGTGCGGAGTCGTACCATTTCACCTCTTGCCCCGTCTTCTTTAGCAACTGCCGGCGCCGTGACAACGACGCCCGAGGCGAATACGGTTACGGTCACTTCATGTCCCTTCAAAACCAAGGGAAGCGGTTCTGTACAGGCATCTGTTAGCGGCGTACCGGCCATCAGCCTGAGGGTTGTTCGCTGCTCGGCGGATTCGTCCAGCGCACACAGCGGCTTCCCGCGCAGAGAGAACAGATCCCTTCGCTCACGCCTCACATCCGCGGCCGAGAGTCTGGTATGTCTGGCGAGATTGTGGCTT
>WVXJ01000160.1:22954-28490 GCA_011773575.1 Armatimonadota bacterium
ACAGAACCCACAGGCTCTGCAGTGATGTCAATCTCTCCCTCTGCAACAATTACATCCCGCGGCAGTGTGATGGGAGTAATGATGAGTTCCTTGCCCTCCTGGGCTGGGTTCAGTTCCCGCAGCAAGTTCTCTCCCGCGGCAACGATCTCTTCCGCGGACACAGTGATCGAGCTTCTCGTTACCTGGATCGCCTCCGGGCAATCCATCTGCGCTCCGCCGGCAAAGCCGTGCCGGTGCAGACGCTGCAGGATCTGTTTGCGGGTAATCAACTGAGTTTTGCCCGGCAGAGGAGAGATGGCGATGACCACGGATTCAAGCCTCGCCATCTCTCCTTTGTCCATTTTGATGACCGACCTCAGGTCACCCAGGCTTACCTTTGACCCCGCTACAGCCACAGATGCTACTCTGCGAAGTGGCGCATTTGCCTTCATGGCCTTTGACGAAGTAGGCTCGCTACGAAGCACGAGAGGGGAACCGATAGAGGCCCCGGGACAGGATCTACAAAGGGCAACAGCGGCTAGTGTTGTCAAGAGCAGGTATTTGATCCTCATCTTCGACTCCTACGACGAGCCAAGGGCCCCTATCGGTGAATGTTGTTCGCCATCGCCAGCATCTCGTCTGCAATCTGGATGCACTTCGAGTTCACCTCATAAGCGCGCTGAGCGATGATCATGTTTACCATTTCATCAATAATGCGGACGTTCGACATCTCCAGGGTTCCCTGGGCGAGTCGCCCAAAGCCCTGTGACCCGGGGGTTCCGGTGGTGGCCTGACCGGAGGCGCCGGTGGGCAGATAGAGGTTGTGCCCTTCACTGCTCAGGCCGCCCGGGTTGGAGAACTTCGCAATCTGTATCTGCCCAACCTGTTGGGGCTGGTTCTGTCCCGGCAGGGTAACGCTGACGGTTCCGTCAACACCGATGGAAATGGTCTGGGCGTCGGCCGGGATTGATATCAGCGGTTCAAGGGTATAGCCATCGGTGTTGACCAAGCGTCCCTGACCATCCAACTTGAAGGCTCCGTCCCGGCTATAGGCGATTCTTCCATCCGGGTCTGTCAACTGGAAAAAGCCGTCACCCTCAATCGCTACATCCAGAGGATTGCCGGTCTGGCGCAAATCACCGGGAGCGAAAACCTTCTGCACCGCGGCAGGGCGGGTCCCCAGCCCTACCTGGATCCCCGACGGCTCCTGAGTGGTCTCAGTCGAAGGAGCGCCCGGCAGTTGAATGGTCTGATAGAACAGATCCTGAAAATCCACGCGGCTGGACTTGAACCCGGTCGTATTCACATTGGAAAGATTGTTGGCGATTACATCTATATTAGTCTGCTGTGCGGACATTCCGCTGGCGGCAGTCCATAGTCCTCTGGTCATGCCCTTTCCTCCTCACTAAACCTGACCTACATCGTTAACGGCGGTGCCGAGTGTCTGGTCTTCCACTTGAAGCATCTTCTGATTTGCCTCATAGGTGCGCATGGCGGCAATCAAGGAGACCATCTCCCACATCACATTCGCGTTCGACTGCTCCAGGAAGCCTTGCTTCACCTGGGTCTCTGTCCAATCCAGGGGCTCCGGCGCGGTATCGGAGAGCATCAGGCCATCACCGATCCTCTGCAGGGAGGCGGCGGGTATCTCCACCAGCTGCAGTTGCTCGGTAATCGCCCCGTCCACGGTTACCTCTCCCCGCGGAGATATTCCCCAGGTGTTGCCGGTGACATTGATGGGCCCGCCTTCTCCAAGAATTTGGCGGCCGCTGTGGGTGACAAGGTTCCCGGCGCTGTCCAGAGAAAGCGCGCCGCTCCTCGTATAGGCCTCACCCTCATCTGTCTGGACCACCAAGAAGCCGGGGCCCTGCAAAGCCAGATCACAGGGATTGTCTGTGCGCCGCAGGGGGCCGTCTGTGAGATCTATAGCGATATCCGGCTCGACTATCTCCTGAGTGGTGGGCTCGGGATGTGTGGTCTGGAACCACAGCGGATCTTCGAGCATGTCCTGCAACTGAGAGGTAAAGACGGGGATGTCTCTCTTGTATCCGGGGGTACTCAAATTGGCGAGATTGCCGGCAATCGCTTCCAGATTCCTGGTCTGTGCCAGCATTCCACTCGCCGCTGTATATAGCCCTTCAGTCATGATGACCTCGCTCCACAAATATCATCGGCTGGAAAGTTCGGCAACTTTAGAGTCGGGACAGATTTTTTCGAGCGCGCAAACACCGATTTACAGAAGAAAAGAAATCCGTGCTGCAAAGCGGGGTTTCTTCAGCCGAATCAATCCATCACGAAGGAGGTAAAGAGAATACCCGAGACCTTTGCTCCCCTTGGCTCCGCGATTTGTTGGGCGCGGATGAGAAGATCTTGCTTCAACTCCTTCTTGCCCGCTTCCTCCAAAAGGACAGCGTACTGCTGTCTGCTGAGGCATATTAACATGCTATCGCGAAGATAGGGGCTGGCTTCACGAATCTTCTCTGCGCTTTCACTATCCGGCACCTCAAGGGCAACCGAGATCTTAAGATAATGGGGGCGCGCCTTATCCGAGAGGTTTACCACGAATTCAGGCAGTTCCACCGTCTCACTGGTCTCACTGTGTCCTGCCTGCGTGCGCTCCGTCTTCTCCTTGGGCTTCGCGTGTGAGCCTTGGGGGAGGAAGAGGAAGAAGTAGGCACCTCCACCGCCGGCGAGCACCAATACGCTCACAATTGCAATCACCAGTTTGTTCATCGCTAAATCTCTTTACTTGCTTCAGACTCGCGGGTCGCCTCCCGGGTTTTCGCCGGCTGAGGGACGATATCAGTCAGGATGACTATGTTCACGCGGCGGTTCAGTCTGCGGTTTACCTCCGAGATGTTCGGGGCAACCGGCTTCGTATCTGCATAACCCGCCGCAGCCAGCCGCTTTGGGCTGATATCATACTCTTCTATCAGGTAGCGAATCACCCGGCTGGAGCGGGCTGCGGAGAGTTCCCAGTTGGAAGGGAATTCGAGTGTGTTGATCGGCAAATCACAGGTGTGCCCTTCAACCAGAATCTTATTGGAGACGCTCTTGATTATACCGGCTATTTCATGCAGGATTTCCTCTGCGTCTGGCCGCAGTCGTGCAGAGCCGATCGGAAACAGCATGTTGTCACTACTGATGCTTATCACAAGCCCGCGCTCCTCAATGACGGTTCGCATAGATTCCGTCAGATCGCGTTCCTTGATGTACTGTTCAAGTTGGTCCGCCACCTCTGCGATGCTTCTACTCTCCTCCGGGAATCTCTCCCCCCGTATCGTACGTTGTCCGGTGGGGTGGGTGAGAAGGCCGGAGCCTCCCTCCAGCGAGCCGCCGAATCCGCTGCGTATGGAGATCGCCACCTCTTTGAACTTCGCCAGGTTGATGATTGACATTGAGTACATTAATATGAAGAAGGCCATCAACAGAGTAATCATGTCGGCATAAGTCAACAGCCAGCGCATCATCCCGGCGCCGTCATGACCGCCNNNCCTTGGGAGGCATGAAAGACTGCATCTTGGAGGCCACTACGCGGGGGCTGTCCCCGCTCTGCAAAGCCAGTATCCCCTCAATCGCCATTTCGCAGGCGTCCGTCTCTTTCCGGCTCTTCGCTTTCAGTTTATTGCCGATGGGCAGGAAGATGATATTCGCCGTACCCACTCCGTAGAGAGTCGCCAAGAAGGCGGCGGCAATGGCATGGCCCATCTCTCCGGGCTCATCGAGGTTGGCCAGCATATTGACAAGTCCCATCACCGTGCCCAGAATCCCCAGGGTTGGGGCAAAGCCTCCCATGGTGTCGAACACATTGATGCCGGTGCGATGACGGCCCTGCATTGAGGCGAGTTCGGTCTCCAAGATCTCTCGAATGAGATCCGCCGAAACCCCGTCAATCACCAATGACATGCCCCTGCGCACAAACGGGATAGGCACCGCGCTGACATCCTCCTCTAAGGCTAGTATCCCTTCCCGGCGTGCCTTGCGGGAGAACTCGACGAGAATCCGTGAAACCTCTACAGGATCGATTGATTTGCCGAAAAAGGCTTGTCTCAAAACACCCGGCACCTTGATTATCTCTTTGAAGGAAAGGCCTATTGTTGTAACTCCTGCCGTGCCTCCGAGAACGATGATGGCGGCCGAGACGTTCAGGAATCCGCCGACATGCCCTCCTTCCATCGTGATGGCGATGAGGAGTGCGCCAAAGGCGATAATCAATCCCAAAATCGTAGCCAGATCCATAATTCTCTCGTCTCTCTATTGACGCGCCTCAACCTTGCCTGGCAACTCCGCCTCCGACAGCGGCCTGGGAAGAAGACCTATCATACGGTGATAGGCTGTGGCTTTTCCGCTGACCTCTTCCACCGATTCCTTCACCATGATCTTCCTTCCGGAGATGAGTGAAATCACCGTGTCAGGCGTCGCCTCCACAAACTCAATGAAGGCGGCGTTCACGGTGATCTTCTCATCATTGATTCGAGTTACTTCAATCATCCTTCTACTGCTCCGAATATCATTTCGGGGAGGAGACAGGCGGCCCCCCGGGGGGATAAGAGGACCGCCCGCCCCCCATTCTATTCATCTCAGTCCATGGCTAGGCCTGCGGCCGCCACAACAGCCGGTTCTATCGACTTAGCCATTATCTCTTCAGTGTCAGTACGTCCTGCAGCATCTCATCCGCAGTAGTAATCACGCGCGAGTTCGCCTGGAAGCCGCGTTGGGTGATTACCAGGTCGGCAAACTCACTCGCCAAGTCAACATTGGACATCTCCAGGTAGCCGGAGGCTACCTCGCCGCTGCCGCTGCTCCCCGGAGGAGTAACAACAGCAATACCCGAGTTCGCGGAGAGTCCATAGAGGTTGTCCCCCAACCTGGTCATGCCACCAGGGTTGGGTACCCGGGCGAGGGCAATCTGCCCCAGCGTCTGGGTCATTCCGTTGCCGAATACGCCCGTAACTATCCCCTGCGCGTCAATGGTGAAACTGTCCAGGGAGCCCATCGGCATGCCATCCTGATAGACCACCTGAATCGTGGAATCGCCTGCCAACTGGGTGACAATGGAGAAGTCGAGTTGGAGATCAATAGGATTGATGGCCCCATTGGGATTGGTCAATGTCAGTGAAAGCGGCTGTGACGGGGTGGTAATCTGCCCGTTCGCATCAAAGACTAGGGTCCCGGTGTCGCTTCCTGTGAAGTCCGGTCCTGTTGCCGTCCAGTCCCACTGCCCCGCCACCGCCGACTTGGTGAAGGTCAAATCCACCTGGTGGGTCGTGCCCAAAGAGTCGAACAAGGTGAACGAGGTATCCACCGTCGCACCGGTAGCGGCGCTGGCATCCAGGTTCGCCTGGTAAGACGCATTCGCCGTTTGGCGGGCGATAGACAGTGTTCCTATAGGGATCACCAACTCAGAAGTCGGGCCCACCGGATTGTTAATGTCCACAAACCCGGTGACGGGGTCGGCGGTCCAGCCGCAGACCCGCATTCCGCTGCTTGCCGAAACCAGTCGGTTCTGGGCGTCCAGTTGAAAGACGCCGTCACGCGTGTAGTAGAGCGAGGCACC
>WVXJ01000160.1:28510-31161 GCA_011773575.1 Armatimonadota bacterium
AGGTTTCCTTGGGTCATCACGTTTTCAATACTGCCGATGCCCACGCCGAGGCCCACTTGCATGGGGTTTGTGCCTGACGTGCTCGCCGCGCTCAGGGTCTGCACCAGTGCTTCCTGAAATGAGGCGCGACCCGCTTTAAATCCGACGGTATTGATGTTCGCAATATTGTTTGCGATTACATCCACCGCTCTTTGGTGTGCGCGCAATCCTGACACGCCGGTGAACATTGAGATCATACTTGCTTTCCTCCTCTAGAGTGCATTATTTACTGCGTATGATGCTTAGGGCTCCACACGCGTCACGTCTGAAGGGTTAATCTTGTCATCACCCACCATCAGCCAGGGCTGGCCCCCCTCGAACAGCACCGCATCCACAAGGCCGCTTATCGTCTCTCCGTTCGCGCCCGCCTTGGTGGTAACATGCTTTCCTATGAGCGATGCCGCCTGTGAAATGGCTTGCATCTGCGCCAGAACTACCAGATTGTCATTGACATACTGCATCTGCTCCAATGAGGAGAACTGGGCGAGTTGAGCAATGAACTCCCGATCCTCAAGGGGTGCCAAGGGGTCCTGGAAGCGTATCTGTGTGACCAGCAGATTCAGGAAAGCATCCTTGCCCAGCTCTCTCGGAGCTGATGTGGAATCTGACGATGGAGGGACGACGGAACCGCTTATTCCGAAAGTAGGCTCGCTGATCATTTCATTTCTCCTCAAGCAAGATAATCGAGGGTCGCGCCCTCAGCCCAGATATGTCGCCGTACACTGTGTGGATAGGCCGAGGTCGACTGAAGCGCAGGTTTCAGCGAGCGTATCCGGCGTATACCCCCTGCCATCCGGAAATCCCGCGCATTTGCCGTTTCACCCTCCCAGCCTGTGCCCAGTGATACGGTGCATTCGCCGGCGCCCATATCCGCCTTCCCTAGAGCGGCCCGCAACTGCTCCAGGTTCGCCTCCAACAGATCCCTGACGACGGGGGCGGTTACCTCGAGATTGGCGCTAACAATCCCTCCCTCTGAACTCATCCTCACATACACCTTGCCCAGGTGGGGAGGGTCCAACTGGATGAAGATGTGCTTCTGTCCACGGCCTATCTCCATCCGCGTGATGTTTGCGATCTGTTCAATCACTTCCCGTCCCTGAACAGAGGCCGTCTCGGACCGGACGGCTTCTCCCACTTGGCGTGCGTCTATCTGGAAGTCGGAAACATGCACCTCCGGTGTTTGCAGGGGCCGGCCCTCAATCTCGAGGCCCTTTGCAGGGAGGGGTTGGGAAGATTTATCTACTCTACTTTCTGCTCTTACCGGCTCAGTTACAACGGCTCGTTCTGAATGATTGACTTCGTCCGCTTTGAAATTGGCGGGAGGCCTGGTCTGCATAGAAGCCTCTGTTTTCGAAGGTTTCAATAAAGGCCTAAGTATTGCGTTCTCTGCCTCTGGCTTCTCGGTAGGCAGAATCCTCATCGGTTCGGTGGGCGAAACAGGCGGCCTGGAATCTCGAGCATTTGTCTCAGTAGCCGCGCCTTGGTTCTTGTCTCCGCCCTTCTGCATCTCCGGCTGAGGCGGTGCTTTCACCGGCGCGTTGACCGGCTGTTCACTCGTTTGCGGTTTAGCGAGAGGCTGTGTTTGTGGCGGAGGTGTTTCTCTTACCTCTCCGCCGGTTTCCCGTGTCGCTTCCGGTGACGGGGTTGGAGGCGGCGAAGCCTCATCTATCACAACCTGAAGGTTTTCCAACAGGCCTTGTTCGACCGGTTGCGGCGGGTTTATCGGTGTAGATACGATTTCTTGTTTCTGCGGCGAATTGGCAGGAGTATTGATCTCAGCCGCCATATGAGAGGTTCCGCTCTGAAGAGCAGGGCGCGGCATTGTCACCTGTGGTTCCGCTATATTGCCTTCGGCGGTGGGAAGCGGATCTGTCTCGGACGCAAGCGCCGCGCCCGGCTCCAGCGTCTCTACGGCAGGCATCACAGCCTCTTGTATGATCACCGCCTCCTGGGTGGGCGGCTCCACTTCAGTGGTCAGGCTGGGAGCCACGGGAATCATCTGTTCTATACCGGGAGCCGGGAAGAAGGCGAGATCGAGGTCTTCGATCGGCAGCGTTTCCAGCGATGGATCCGTCTCCGGCGGTTCTATGGGCTCCTCAGCCCCGAAGCGCACTTGCAGCGGCGGTGGGAGCGGGAACTCGGGTCCCTGCGGTACTTGTGGCTCTATCTGTGACAGTGGGTCTTCGTCAACAGGAGGCGGCTCGGTCTGTGAGGGCTCCGGTATGTACTCGCAACCGGAATCTACCCTGCCGGGAGCGTACTGCCTGACTTGGAAGCCGAAAGTTTCCTCCGGTGACGAATCCGGGGCGGGAGACTTGTCCTGAGCGGCCTGTCCCGAGCGTTTACCTCGAGCAAGGTCGAGAGGGGGTCGAGGGACGCCGAAGGGTTCTGTCCCCTTCGCCTCTTTTGCCCCAGACAATGCGTGCAGCAGGGCCGAAACGAAGGCGGCGGCGCCGGGCTGTGAATCTTGCGACTTTGGATAAGGCACGGCCATCCCTGCAGATCCTTCCTGCGAAGTCTCGCGTACGATGGCCATGCCCTCGAGGATGTGCGGCCTCATTTTTTGGCTTACCCACAAATAGTTATCGCCCACATGAGCGCATAACTTAAGC
>WVXJ01000160.1:31176-47376 GCA_011773575.1 Armatimonadota bacterium
CCATCCATGGTGAGCGAGGCCGCTTGCTCTGAGTGCAGTCGTTTACCTCGAGCAGAGTCGAGAGGAGGGGAACCTAACCTCGGGGAAGAGGCTATTCGCAGTCTTCTGTTCGATAGAATTCTAGAAGACTAAGCACGTGGCCCACAAACCTCTGGGTTTCGGGGTAGGGAGGGATGCCGCCGTATTTCTGCACCGCGTTGGGGCCCGCGTTATAAGAGGCGAGCGCCAAAGTAAGGTTGCCATTGTTGACGTCCAACATCCGGCGCAGATAGCGAGTGCCGCCGGCGATGTTCTCGTGAGGGTCAAAGGGGTTCTCTACAGCCAATGAGAGGGCGGTGGAGGGCATCAACTGCATCAGCCCCTGCGCGCCTTTGCGTGACACCGCCCTGGGATTGAAGTCTGATTCCGCATGTATGAGGGCCTTGATAAGCGGCGGCTCAATNNAAAGTGCGCTTCGTCGCCAGTGCATCCGCAAATGTGGGCGGCGGGGCGGAGCAGGGTGGGGCGAAACGGGCCCTGATCTCCCCTATCCGGCTCAATACCGCGCTAAGTCCGGGAATCTCGCTAATCATCTCTACTTAGCGCGTGCCGCATGTCGAGGCATCGCCAGATCATCCAGCATCTTCGCCTCCAGGCGGCTCAGGGTGATATGGTGCTCGCGCTGCTCTCGCTCTCGCAGTTTCTCCAGCATCTGCCGCTTTTTCATCGCCTCGATGACTTCCAGGGTCTTGTCCGCCACTTCGCCTTCCATACGAGCAAGAAGCGCGCGCTGTTCATCAATCTTCTCACTCAGATCTTCCAGGTGCCGGCGCAGAGCTTCGATCTTGTCCAGATCAACCGTGCTCCCCGGCCGAGACAGCAGTTCTCCCCGGGTGCGGGCGCGTATCTCTATCAACAGATCCATCCGCGCCCGCTCTTCGTCCCGTTTCTCCTGGAGCCTGGCGAGTTCTAATTTTAGCCGCTGCTCTTGTCGCTCGGCGTGTCGCAGCACCGTTTGCAGACGAAAGCGAAACTTTCTCATGTCTTGACCGCCTCAAGTTCGCAAAGACGGGAAATCACATCACCCCAGCGGCCAACCTCATCCGGAGTCTGGATAAGAAATGCCCGCGCCTCATCTATCAGGCTACAGGCCTCATCAATGTCTCGATTGCTCCCTGGCGAATATGCGCCGATGTTTATGAGATCCTCCGCTTCGGCGTAAACTGAAAGAATCTTCCGCATCCTCTGTGCAGCCTTCTGGTGCTCGGATTTGGTGATGTCCGGCATCAACCGGCTGACGCTGTGCAGCACATCAATCGCCGGATAATGCGCTTTTGATGCCAGTTCGCGGGAGAGCACGATGTGACCATCCAGTATCCCCCTCACCGTGTCCGCCACCGGCTCATTCATATCATCTCCCTCCACCAGAATTGTGTAGAGCCCGGTGATGGTTCCTCTTTTGCCGGAGCCGGTGCGTTCCAGGAGCCGCGGGAGAATGGCGAATACGGAGGGAGTGTAACCCCGCGCCGTTGGCGGCTCACCGATGGCCAGACCGATCTCCCTTTGCGCCCAGGCGAAGCGGGTGATGGAATCCATCATGAACATCACATTACAGCCTTGGTCTCGGAAATACTCCGCGATGGTTGTCGCCACCAATGCGCCCTTCAAGCGTTGGAGGGAGGGCTGGTCAGAGGTGGCCACAACCACCACGGAGCGTTTCATTCCCTCTTCACCCAGGTTACCTTCGATAAATTCCCGCACCTCTCGGCCCCGCTCTCCGATGAGAGCGATAACGTTTACATCTGCCTCGGAGTTCCGTGCAATCATACCCAGCAAGGTGCTCTTGCCCACTCCGCTGCCGGAGAAGATACCCATTCTCTGTCCCCGGCCGCAGGTCAGCAGCCCGTCAATGGCTCTCACCCCGAATGTCAGCGGTTCGGTAATGCGTTTCCGCTCAAGTGGATGAGGAGGAGATTGATAGACCGGATATTCTTCCTCTCCGATGATGGACCCTTTTCCATCAATCGGCCTGCCGAGCCCATCCAGCACCCGGCCCAGGAGTTCCTGTCCAACGGACACCGTCAGGCAATGACCGGTAGCCACCACCTCATTGCCGTGAGCGATATCACCCATATCCCCCAGGGGCATGAGAAGAACTCGATTATCTCGGAAGCCGACCACCTCTGCGGGAATAGGAGCCTTGTTGCGGCCCACCTCTATCTTACAAACCTCTCCAATCCTGGAGCCGGGCCCCACGGACTCCACTACTACGCCCACTACCTGACAAACATTTCCATTCAGCCGTAGGGAGTCAGTCCTGCTGACCAGCCAGCGATATTTGGAGAGGTCACTCGGTCCCGCCGGCTTTCCCATGAGTCGTTGCCTCACTTATGACGCGTTCTATCTCGTCCAACTGAGTCTTGACGCGGGCATCCAGAATGCCGTTGCTGGACTCTATTACACATCCGCCGCGGCCCACTCTGCGGTCATCAGCCAGGTCCAACTTCTTGACCCCGTTGACTTCTGACATCAGATCATCTCGCGCCGCTCTTACTAGTGGAAGATCCTCCGGGTTGACCTTCACCCGCAGGCTCTCACGCTCTCGCATGCGCTTCATTGCATTCTTCACGAGATCAACCACTGTTTCGGGCCGGCTCTCCAACTCTCGGGCGAGCACTTTCTCCGCGACAGTCACCGCCAGCCTGGTGACTTCCGGCTCCATCCTGTCGAAGAAGTTCGTCCGCTCCGCCTCGATCTCTTCCTCCAATTTGGCCAGTTCCGCCTGTTTCGCTTCGAGTTCCTTTTGAGCCTGTTCGCGGCCTTCCGCCAGCCCCTGCTCATGAGCGGCTTCGCGTATCCGTTTCGCTTCTGATTCGACCACGCTGATCTGCGCCGCGGCCTCAGCTTGATGTCGGGCCGGGTCTTCTTCTCCCAACGGTTCTTCCAAAGAAGGCAAGGGCTCCGGCTGCCAAAGGACCGCTTCTTTCTGATCAGCCTCCGCGGCTTTGATTATCCTAGACATATTCTTCCTCTTGTGCGTCTCCCATGATGATGGTGCCGGCTTCCGCCATGCTGCGCAGCACTCCCGCAATCTTGCGCTGCGCCGCCTCCACCTCTCGCAGACGCACCGGTTGACCGGTTTCCAGTTCTTCCTTTAGCGCCTCCCGCGCACCTTCGGACATATTCTGGAAGATCGCTTCTTTGAGATCATCGCCGGCGCCGCGCAGGGCTACCCGCAAGTCTTCATTTTCGACTTCCCGGATGAGCAACTGC
Organism: Armatimonadota bacterium; assembly: GCA_011773575.1. Classification (GTDB taxonomy): domain Bacteria; phylum Armatimonadota; class Hebobacteria; order Hebobacterales; family WVXJ01; genus WVXJ01. Next base: position 34,429 of record WVXJ01000160.1, read on the forward strand.
AGATGCTTGCCCTCCAGTTTGACCAGATCTTCGAACACGAAGAGTTTCTCACGCAGGAATTCCGCCAATTCAGGGTCTTGCTCCGAGAGTGCGTTCAGCACCGTACGCTCCGTGCTTCGGTCCGCGTTCTTGAGGATCTCAATCAGGACCGGCTTTCCCCCCTCAGCGTCACTCGCCTCCGACCTCATGGAAGTTGCCTTGTGTTCCAGCGCTTTTGCCAGACGGCTGGCCGCACTCGGCATCACGGGGTTGCTCGTGGCGATACGCCGCACCACCTCAACGCGCATTTCCTCGGTGAGCGCAGCCAGCACGGAGGCGGCCTTCTGCCCGGAGAGATTGCTGAGCACAAGGGCGATCACCTGAGGGTGTTCATCTTGTATCAAGCGTATGATCTCGGAGACCTCGCTTTTCTGCAAAGAAACAAGATCGCTTTCCTCGGAGCCCGATTTCAGAATCTCCATAATCTGTGCTGCTCTTTGAGGCCCCAATGCTTTCCTGACCAGTTCCGCGGCTAGTTCTATACCCCCGCGGTCGGATTTCCGCAGGCCTTCGCAGCGCGCTTTGAATTCCTCCATTACTTTGCGCTTGGCCTCATCGCTCAGTCTGTCCATCCGGGCAATCTCTCTGACAATCCTCTCCACTTGATCGTTGTCCAGGAGACTGAGAATCTCAGCCGATTTCTCCGGCCCCAATGTGATGAGAACGACGGCCGCCTTCTGAAGGTTAGTCAGCTCCGGAAGCGAGGTTGCAGTCTGCTGCATGGGGTGCTATCCCTCCTCCGATTCCCCGAGGAGTCCTTGAATGGCATACGCCATCTTCTCTGAATCCAAATCGGTCGTTGTCGTTTCTCCATTACCGCCGGGTACGCGGACGGTTTCACGCGCGAGCGCAGGTGCTCGGGGAGCGGACGCCGAGGCCGTCGAAGAGCGCGCGGCGGTCGTCTTTCGAGCCGGCCTCACTACAGGCGCGGCTTCGCCCTTCGCTTTGAACAGGGAGCGAACAAACACCAGGAAGACAACCAGCAGCAGTGCCGCAAGGACATCTTTCCCCACGCTGAAGTAGAACTCTCTCGCCCGGGAAGCGCCTCCGCCCTCGTCAGCACCTTCCTCCGGCTGCGCAAAGGGGATGCTTTCCACCACTACCTGATCGCCTCTCTGCGGGTCTATTCCCGCCGCCGCCGATGCGGCTTTCTCCAAGGCCGCCAGTTGAGCTGATTCTATGCTCTGATCAACGAAGAGGGCCATCTGTATCTTCTTGACCTGTCCAGGCCCGACACTGCTTTTCTGGATTTTCTTTGTTATCTGATACTTGCTGCTCGTCTCTACCCGTTCATAACCTTCGTTCTCTCCGGTCGCAGTTGACGGCGTTGGTCTCGCAATGAGATTGGAGGTCACGCCCGGAACACCTGATGCCGGCGGAACCCCCTTGCCCTTGTAGGATTCGCGCAGTTCCTGCTGGCTCTCCAACACGCCCTTGCCTTCTCCCGCCGGCTCGTAGATGGCCTCTTCCATCTCTATCGAATCGAAATCCAGTGTGGCGTTGATCCTCACCACCGCCTTGTTCGGCCCAGCGACCTCGTCCAGCATGGACTGTACTTTTTGCTCCGTCCGCCGCTCAAACTCTCTCGCCATCTCCAGCCGCGCCAACACGATACCTCCGCCGCCGCTGCCATACGAGATATCGCTGGGCGCGGAAAGTAGATTGCCGGAGGTATCCAATATCTTCACATCATCGGGGGAAAGGCCTTCCACCGCAGAGGAGGCCAGATGCACAATGCCGCGAATTTGACGCTGCGCCAGGACGCGGCCGCCTCTCATCCTCAACACGACAGAGGCGGAAGGACGGGCTTCCTCTTCTTCGTAAAGTTTGGGCTCAGGGACAACCAGATGCACACGGGCGCTGCTTACACTATCTATCTCAGAGATGGTGCGGGCCAATTCTCCCTGCAGTGCCCGCTGGTAGTTAATGCGCTCTCCAAACTGGGTAAGCCCCACGCGATTAGTGTCGAAGAGTTCGAATCCTACATTTCCTCCCCGCGGCAGACCCTCCTCCGCCAATTGCAGGCGCACCTCATGCACCTTGTCCGAGGCCACCTCCACGGCGCTGCCGCCGCCGGTCAGCCGATAGGGAACCTTCTGTTCCCGCAGTTTCTCGACGATCTTGCCCGCATCATCCTGTTGGAGGCCTGAATAGAGAGGAGCGTAGGAGGGGCGTGTCGCCACACTCACAATGACGCCGACCGCAGCGATTCCGGCCATAACAAATGCTACCAGCGCCATCTTCTGGCTGGTGGTGGCGGATTGCCAGAAACTAATAAGTGAATACATAAGTCCTTTCGATGGCTCCACCGGGTCTCTCCTTTCGACTACGCTCCTTTCGGTTTCGCTCAGGGCAGGGAAGGCAGGCCGCGCTCCTCAAACCTACATCTGAGTCCGCATCAGCTCCTGATAAGCCTCAATCGCCTTATTGCGGACCTGAACAGCAAACTCCAGGGCCAGGACCGCCTTCTCCATCGCGACCACTGCCTGGTGGACGTCTTCCAAATCTCCCGCCGCCGCCTTAACCGCGAACGAGTCCGCCTCTTTCTGCATCTCGTTTACCTGCTCCACGGCGTCATTCAGCATCTCAGTGAAAGATTTCGTATCTTTCTCGGCCTCACTGGCCTGCTTCAAGAGCCGGAACTGGTCCCCATTGGCCTGAATGCCATTTATCTTCATGGCTCATCCTCTCTGAAACATGACGCCGCTAGCGTCGGGAAATCTCCAAGGCCTTTCGTATCATCTTCTTCGCCGCGTTTATGGCGGCAACATTCGCCTCATACGACCGCGTCGCCGACACCATGTCCACCATCTCCTCCATCACATTCACATTCGGCATGGCGACAAACCCCTTTTCATCCGCATCCGGATGGCCGGGGCGATACACTATCTTGGGCGGGCGCGGGTCTTCCGTTACTTGAGTTACATTGACACCCTTCACCGCACCCCTTGCGTCATTTGCAGTGAATACCACCTGCTGGCGGCGATAGGGGCCGCCTTTTGCCGTACGCGTGGTCTCCGCGTTGGCGATATTATTCGCGATAATGTCCAATCGTCTGCGCTGAGCAGACAATCCCGATGCACTGATATCAATCGAAGACATTCATGCCTCCCTTCTACCTGCCTCCAGAGATGGCCGTCCGCAGCATGCGCAGTTTCGAAAGCAGCAGCTGCACATCAGCCTCGTATTCCAAGGTGTTCTTCGCCAACTCACCCATCTCGGTTTCAATATTCACAGTATTGCCGTCGGCACGCGCGGAACGCGTCCGATCAACGAATTTTCGCGGTCGGACGCGCTTCAACCTTGCCAATGTCTGCTCGCTGTCGTTGGCAGATTTGAGCGCGCCCCTGAGTGCATCATGAAAGGCGACCTCTCTTCGCCGAAACCCCGGTGTGTCAACATTGGCGATATTATTCGCTAATGTCCGGTGGCGTGCAGCGGTTCCGTCCAGCGCCTTTTCTAGCGCGGCGCTGGCTACATCGGAGAGCGTGTCACTCGACATCTGCCTGATCCCCCTCTTATTGGCTGCTTCGCGGATGGGTCGTTCTGGACCCTCGGGCACTCCGAGACACCTCCGGCAGGAGGTCCCAGATCGCCACGAGGCTCAGCCCTTTACCATCCGCAAGCCCGCCAATCTTCTTGATCAGATCCACCTGTGCCTTCGTGTAAAGGCGGTGGCCGTGCTGATCCCGAGAAGGTCGCGGCATACCATATTTGTTCTCCCAATAACGGATGCGGTGGGCCTCAACACCGGTCAACTTCACCACCGTCCGCATGGGATACATCGGTATGTTGTGCGGAATCTTCACCATTTCTCACCTCCTTTCTGGCTTGAGATTCACCTCGGACGCTGTGCCCTTTGTACAGTTGCCCTGCTCAGGATATTCCAACTGCGTCGAACTCTATTCCACAAATTCTCACCTGATTTGAGACCCTTCCGACAAAAATCCACATTTCTCCAGCCCTGCGAAGCTTTCTCACCCCGGATTCAACCCATTCGAAGCGGAATATGCGGCTCCACCCCCTGTCTTGCGGTCTCCTGCAAGGCGGGTGCGCCCGTTCATCCTGCTTGCCCTACGAAGCCTTGGAGAAGTAGGGTAGGGCGGGTGCGCCTGCGCCCGCCGGCCAATTGTAGGGCGGGGGTGCCGGCCCCCGCCGAATGGGTGCTCTGCCTTGCCGGCCCGTTGTAGGCCGGGGTCTCCGTTTACCCTGAGCCTGTCGAAGGGTGCCCCGCCGGATGGCTTCTTTTGGAGTGCGAAAGCTTGCTTTCGCTTTCACAGGCGGGAGTCTTGCTCCCGCCGAGCCATATTCAACCGTAGGTTAACGCGGATCCTTGCCCAGAGCCGAGTCGAAGGGAACCAACCCCCGCCCACCGGCCGCTCAGCCGGTAGCCGCACACTTCAGTGTGCGCCGCCTTGCCGCAAATGGCGCTTGTTTGCTCCACCAAAACAGCGTAGAATCTACAACGAGAACTGATCGATTGGAGCGCTTCATGCCCTATTCCAAGGGCATCATTCAAGTACGTGATGCAATCCGGGAACTTGATGAGAACCTGGCGGACCGGCTGGAGGGGGTTTGGCGGGAGGCCGAAAGCCGGGTCCACACTCACCTGACAGACGAAGGTGGCGTGCAGCGCGGTCAGGAACACTCCACGGCGATTGAAGAGCACCTCTCTGCCGTAGTCCCCGATGAATGGAAGGAATGCGCCCAAGATTCCGCACCGTGGGGAAATGATAAGAACTGCTGCGCGCACAGTTTGTTTTGTCTCTCGGCAGCGGCCGCGCTCCATGATGTGGGCCGGGTTCCCGGGGTGGCTCGGCCGAGTGACGAAGATCACGGCGACGCCAGCGCGCGCTGGATCAGGGAGAACTGGCAAGCCCTCAAACTCGAAGAGGCAGAGGCGCGCGTAATCGCCGATATAACACAGGTTCACGACCACGGCCGCATTCGCGATCTAGGCAATCATCCGAGAACAATTGGTTCTCATGCTCTCGATATCCGGCTGTTGGCCTCCCTCCTGATACTCGCAGACGACCTCCACGACTACTCCTCGCGGCTCATTGCCACCTTGCCAGAGGTTGAAAGACAAGGAGCGCGCTCTCGGACGATGGGTTTCAGCATACAAGACGGTGTCATATATTTCGACGCTCTACCGCACCACAGGGAGGACATTGCCGCCTTGCAGGATCGCCTGGATTGGATGAATAGTACACATCTCGCTCAAGCCGGTCCCGTCTTGAATCATCATGGTCTGCCCTCCCGGGTCGCGCACAATGTGGATTCGGCCAGGCTCGTTGCCAGGGCGCAGGAGCAGGCCGACGAGGAGCGGGGTTTCCTTGGCCACGACTACTTCGGCAAGGATGATGCCGCCTGGTTCAAGGGCAGGGAAACGAAGATAGATGAACTCTACAATCAGGTAATCCTCGGCGGGCGGGTTTCACTCCTGCGAGGTGATTCGGGAGTCGGGAAGTCCAGTCTGGTTTGCGCGGGATTAATGCCTGCTCTCGATCACTCCCAATTCCCGACAGCCCGTGTTCGAGCAGACCGCCTGGATGTTGTGGTCTCGATCATGCGCTCCTGCTGGGAGCAGTTAATGCCTGATACTAGTGCCCCCGATGAATGGCAAGTATTGCCCTGTCTGGAGAAGATTGCCAAGCAGCACATCGCAAAAACCGCGGTCATCATCATTATTGACCAATTTGAGGATGTGGCGCGTGTCATCTCTTCAGTGTCGCCGGATTTTACGCATGCTCTCTCCAAGGTACACGCGGGCCACCTTCCCAACTTGCATGTGCTGCTTGTCTATCGCTCGGATGCGCAGGCTCTGCTGGATCGCTTCCTGGAGGAGATACGCGGCCCCAGGCAATCACTCCCCGAAACCTACCTCTTGTCTTTATCGCGTGAGCAGGCAGAAGAGGCCTTGCGCGCTGGCTTCGAGCGCGCAAGATTGTTGGTCAGTGAAGAGCCTGTTGAAGGCCGAACTCTGATGGAGATGATGCTCGATGACCTGTCAACTGAAAGCGAGAAGGTCGCGGATGATGACGCTGTTTATCCACCCTATCTCCAAATGGTAGGCTTCACGCTTGCGCGGCAGGCGCGTGAGAAGCAGGTGAATGTGATCACTCTTGATGCTTATAAGACAATGCGTGGAGCGCGGAAGATCATCTCAGAGTATCTGCTTAACAGACTCAAGGACCTCAAAGACATAAGAGAGGACGCGGAGACGATTCTGTTTCATCTCTCCAGTGAGGTCGGCCGGGCGGCCGCGCTCTCACCCTCGGAGATTGCTTCTCAGGCCGGACTGTCTGTTGGGCGGGTGGAGGAAGTCATTCAGATGTTAGTGAAAGACCGCATGGTAAGGCCGATTGGAGGAGGCCAATGAGATACGAGATAGTCCACGATCACTTTGCCAGCCTGGTCGAGAAACAGAGCACAAAGGGGAAGCAGGAGAGTCATATCCGCAACCTTCGTGCATTCCTTCGGCAAGCCGCCGCCGCTTATACCACTACATGCTCACTTCTCGATTCCCAGGAGATGGCTCAACTCTATCTTCACCGCACTCGCATCGGGCCATTGACCCCGGCCGAATCCTTACTCGTGCTTCACAGCAATCTCGGCGGCCGCGGACCTGCCTGGTTTTGGCATCAAGCGATATCGAGACAAGACTACCTCGTTGCATGTCAGAAGACATCAAGTCAGCCTGATCGGCATATTCAGGAGGCTGCTATGGAGACCACTGGACGACTGATGAACCGGGAAGACATGCAGAAGATGCTCAGGCGCGCGAATTGGAGGGTCGGGCAGGCGACAGTGGAGGCTATTGGCCAGTTGGAGAGTCGGGAAGATCTGCCACAGGTTCGGGCAATGCTGAGGGACGCGAATTGGATGGTTCGAAAGACAGCAGTGGAGGCCATCGGTCGGCTTGAAAGCCAAGAGGACTTGCCATCCGTGCGAGAAATCTTAGATGACGAGGACGAGGACGTTCGGAGGGCAGCAGTGGAGGCTGTTGGTCGGCTGGGAAGCCGTGAAGACCTTCTGTCGCTGCGCAAGAGGCTAGATGACGAATGCGAGGACGTTCGAAAAGCAGCAGTGGAGGCTTTTGGCCGGCTGGTAGGACGTGAAGATCTCCCATCGGTCCGGAAGATGCTGAAGGACAAGGACAAGGATGTGCGGCAGGCAGCAGTAGAGGCTATTGGTCCTATTGGCCGCTTGGTCATCCGGGAAAATTTGCCAGCATTGCGGGATATGCTGAAGGAGGACCATTGGCGGGTTAGGCAGGCCGCTGTAGAAGCTATCGGCCGGCTCGTGAGTACTGAAGATTTGCCACAGGTACGGAATGTGCTGGAGGACGACGATGGGTACGTTCGGCAGGCAGCAGTGGAGGCTGTTGGCCGGCTGGGAAGTCGTGAAGACCTACCGTTGGTGCAGAAGATGCTGAAGGACAGGGATTCGGGTGTTCGACGGGCAGCAGTAGAGGTCGTTGGCCGACTGGGAAGCCGTCAAGACCTACCGTTGGTGCAGAAGATGCTGAAGGATGCGAATTGGAGGGTTCGACGCGCAGCCTTGGAGACTTTCAGCCATGTTGGAACCGAAGAAGACCTCAACCTGCTCGCGGAAATGATCATCAGTCGGGAAGGACCGGAAGAGGAGTGCGCTCAGGCCCTTGCGGCCCTGGACAGACGCCTCTACTGCCCATTCAAGGCGCTGCTGGAGGAGGAGGGCGAAAAGGGCGAGTGAGCGGTCTGTCGGCCTCGGCCAAGGAGCCGAAGGGAACGTTTACCCCGAACGAAGTCGAGGGGCAGGCGAATGGAACCAAGCCCACCGCTTCTCCATAATTCATACATTTCTCCACCACCGTGCTCACCAGGCCGGCAGGGAATCCGTTCGCCAAGGGGAAATCCCACATCAACTGGCAGCGGACTCTCGAAAGCCGTTATGTCCTGACAAGGCCGCCCAATGGGGGGCTTGCCGGAAAGGGGGAAGGGCAAAATGAAAAAGTCTGCTCGTTGGGCAAGATCTTGCGTCCTGCCACTGCCTACTACTCGTTGGGCAGGACCTAGCGTCCTGCCATTGGCCGTGTCGCTGTGCCTCACGATTCTTCTGTTTGCTATCGGCTCAGCCGGCGCCACTGAACTGAGGGTGGGGGAGGGCACGATTAGTGTGGCCGAAGATGAGGTCATCTCAGATGATCTACTGGCCTTTGCCAATAGGGTGGTAATTGACGGCGTGGTCGAAGGAGACCTTATTACCGCCGCCAGCAAAGTAACTGTGGATGGAGAGGTGAAAGGCAGTGTGTTGGCGCTGGGCCAGTCGGTTACACTGGCTGGTAAAGTCGGCAGCAGCGCGCGCCTTGCAGGAGAGGATGTCACCATAATGGGAGAGGTGGGCAGAAACCTTGCCGCCGCCGGTTCGGAAGTTTACCTGGACAAGACGGCGAGTGTCGGCAATGATGCGCATCTGGCCGGCGCGATTTTGGAAGTGGATGGGCAAATCGACCGAAATGCCGATGTCGCAAGTAATAAGCTGACTATCCTGGGATCTGTGGCGGGAAGAGTCAAAGCGGAGGCGACAAAACTCTCGCTGGGGCCGGACGCGGATATCGGCGGCAACCTCACCTACCGCTCACCGGAAGAAATAACTGTGCCGGAGGGTGCTCGTGTCGGCGGAAAAATCAAACATCTCCTCCCCAGGGAAAAGGCTGAACCAGAACCGAAATCGCCCTTCGGTTTTTGGTGGGCCTTATTCAGGGGACTGGCCGTGTTCGTCACGGGTGTAGTCTTGCTCGCCCTTTTCCGCGGCCACATGATAAATGCGGTGAATGCCGTCAGCCAGCCGGCGTGGAAATCCCTGCTCTTCGGCTTTCTGATATTGGTGGTCACACCTGTGGCGACAATTATCCTCTGCATCACTCTCATCGGCATTCCGCTGGGCATCCTTCTCTGTTTGGGATATGTGGCGGCCTTGCTATTGTCCGGTATCCCGGTGTCTATCTCGATAGGGCGGTGGCTGCTGCGGAGCCTGCAAAGAGGCCGCTCCGTTTCACCCTATCTGGCGCTCTTCATCGGGGTGATCATCCTGGGCCTGCTGATGCACATCCCCTACGCAGGTTGGATTGTTCGCTTCGTCGTGGTGCTCTTCGGCCTGGGCGCACTGAGCAGAGCCGCAAAAGGGATGCTCATGGGCAGGGCAAGCGCCTAGGGCCTATTTTAGAAGTCGAAACTGCAACTTCCTGAGGGGGAAGCCTCCGGTTTCCCCCTCAGACTCCCCTCCCGGTTTGCGCAGTACTGACGTATACGGTACAGGAACGCCGCCTCCGTTCCCCGCTATTCATAGCTGCTTCTCGCGTTCACCTATTTACTTCTTACTTAGGCTGAGGAATCCTTAACCAGGCAATGATCTCCTTCAGTAACTTTGAAACGCGGGCGAGGGGGTCTGGGGGACGGACCGCAGGCTCGTCCCCCAGAGACTCTTTCTTCGGCTGCATTTTGAAACGAGTTCAAGGGGTTCTTACCGGCTGGGCTTGCGCGCGGGAGGCTCGTTCAGTTTCCAGCGTTCGCGCTCGATGAGCGGGGTTTTGAACTCCGCCTGGATACGGCCGCTCTTCTCCAGATGATCCATGCACGCCCGCAGACAGCCGCGGCCCACACAGATACCAAGCACGCGAAACCAGTGCATGAGGAACTTATTGTAGGCCGGTTCCTCACCCTCTGCTTCACTCCCGTCGAAAAAGGGCGAAAACCGCGGATCCCGGCCATTGTGAACAGGTGAGCAGGCCCTTTCATCAAACTCTGCGTGTGAGAATTCGCGGCCTTCGATGCTCAGCTTGACTTCTCGCTTCTCGCCGATAGCACAGGCCTCACATTCCCTCACACAGGCCAAACAGCCGTCACAAATCTCTCCGGTGAACAGGGGCGTCGGCTCCAATTCAGCATCTGTGAAGACCGCGAAAATCCGCTGCCTGGGACCGAACTGCGGAGTCAGTAGAACCTTGGAATGCCCCAATTCTCCCAGCCCCGCGGCAACCCCGATCACCCGCAGTGACACCATCCCATCCGGGCCGGTGATATGCTCCTCCCGCAGCTTGCGGCCCACCCCTGACATGAAGGGATTGTGTATCGGCACACCGGTATAGCCTTCATCCTCCAGGGCCAGCATGATCTTGCGCAAAATCTCCGGGGCCAGTATCTCACTCAAATACCAATAGGAGTCGCAATTGTAGGCCTGCCAGTAAGTGCCTTCCTCAACCGTCTTCAAGGCTCCCCGAAGTTTCCGCGTCGCAATAGCGATGACAGTGCGTGTCTGGGGAAGAATCGTTCTCGGGTGCAATTCAGGTGGCGCATTATCGAATCGAGAAATGGGAGCAAAACCGACCAAGTCCGCCCCGCCCTCAAGGGCGGCCTGTCGAACCCGCTTAGTAAGAACCTGCATCCAACTTACCTCTTAAGAAACCGCACTGGGTCTTGCCCTTTATCCCAGGGGCTTCTCTCTTCAACTACTCTGTCTCTTGGATTTTCAACTCTCCGTATCCGACGGTCTTGTAGAAAACCTTATTCTTCGGGACCGCGAGCAACTCCTTGATCACCAATCGGCGCTCCGGGTTGGAACTGAATACAAGCGGAGAGAATGTGGAACGGGCGACGACTGCCGTGTCTGCACCCTTGCCGGTTCCGCCTATTGATATCACATCTTTGAATGGTTCAACATATCCCCCGTCGGTCGCCATCAATACACATTCGAGTGCCGTTTTCAGACCGTATCCGCCCACCGCCAGCAGTGTCTCGGTGAATATCAGGGTGGGGGAGCGGAAGCCATATCGAGCAAGGCTGGATTCGATAGTGTCAGTCAGGGAGGATGGTACGGAACTCACGACTGCGATCCCGGCATTGTCGAGCGCTGATCGCATCTCGGCGGATATAGGCTTGTTGTCCCCGGAGACGGGGTAGCAGCTCCACCAACAAGGAGGCCCTGCTACACAGATGACAGGTATCGAACTATCACCAAGCCCGTCTTTGACCTTCAGGGCTGTTTTACCAGACATTGACGCCACAATCACCGCGGCTGCTTCCCCGCCCGACTCCAGGTAATCGCGTACGGCCTCCACTGAGGCTGCAATATTAGCGCTACCGGGTTTCTCGAAGTATCTGACTTTTCTTATTACCATTTACCCAGCCTCCTCGTAAGAATCTCCCACTTGTCTCCAGGCAGGCTTACTTCTTGGGGTTTGCGGCCCACCACTAGGTGGACGTCGGGCTCATTAATGAGGCGGATCCCCAGAAGGCCTGCGCTCTCCTTCTTCTGGGGAGACTGAGCGTATATTCCAGGACCGTGTCAATGCCCGCGGCCAAGTCTTCTGGTTTGCGTCTCACCTTGTGATGGGGGATAAGTCCGCGCCCGTTGGCCTTGCCGCCAACAACGACGATATAGGCGTCGGGAACCATGAACTTCAGCCCTGAGTTGGGCATCTTGAATTCCAGGCAATCACCATACCCCGCGGTTGTGTCATTAGTTTCCTCACCAACGAGAGTTCCAATATCAGCGGCGCCTATCGTCGAAGCCAACGAGAGAGCCGAGGATGCAGTAGCGCGACCAATCAAGACAAACAAACTGCCCTCGAATCTGAGTGGATTATCTCTGCGCCATTCTGTAGAAGGATCGCTCAGTTTGGCGGCCAGTTCAGCCAGGGGAAGGAAAATGGTGCCGTTCTCCTCTATACACGTGTTGGGGAAGAAGTGTTCGTAAACCTTCTGCAGTTCTTCAAGGTGAGGCTTCTGCTGGAGCGCCTGAGCAGAGAGCTTGACGCGGAATTCTTGGAATTGAGGTGTAGGCTCTCTTGACAGATAGTCCAACAGCAGGTCACCCATACTGCTATCTCCGCCGGGATTCCCGCGAAGATCAATGATAAGGCTGGAGGCCTTTCGCTTCTTGAGGTCTCCGAAGACTTCTTTTAGGAATGTTTTGAACTTCTCCGAGTTGTCGAATAAGTTAAACTCCAGCAGGCCGGCGGCGTACTCGGTAAGGTAGCGATACGAGTAGTTGGACTCACCTGCTTTTCTACTGATAACCGGGTAATGCCACCACGCAAGATTTATGGGCCTGATCTCGTAGTCATCTACGGTGCCGTCTGAAGCGCGGATACGCAGAGACCATGACTCAACGGGGCCGTATTCAACCCACAGCAATCGAGGCAGGATATCGCTTCGAGTGATGTTTGCGGGATTTAAATCCTTGCACTCGACCGCAGAGTAGCGACTCAAGCGGTCCATGACTTCATCTGCATCTTCTCCATTAATGGCAAGGATTGTGCCGCCTATGGGTAACTTATCCAGGCCGTGGTTCTCGCGAAGAACAGCTTCCGTTCCGGCCCAACTTATCGCCAGCGGGAATACCTTACCTCCCGCGTTGGTGTAGCGATCAAACTCCGCCAACCAGGAAGACACGAAGGTGTGTCCATTCTTCAATTTCGCAACAACTGGAGCCACCAATTCATAAAACTCGACTGAGTTCATGGGGGTGCGAATCTGCTCATATAACGCGTCACGATGCTCGACAAACTCTTCGTCACCGATGTACGCATACATATTGGGGTGTACATCAGCAATGGTCTTGAAGAGGAAATCCAAATCCGCTTTCAATGCGGTCGTGGTGATTCTGCCGACATTGGATCTTAAGCTGGTCTTGTCAGGAGATTCCGCACAGAAAGTTGACATCAGGTTTATCGCCGTGAACAGGTTGAAGAAGATGGATGCACTAGCCCGCACCCATCGTTTGCTCATACCCGGAATCTCCCGCGGGGCGGATTCCGCGGCGGAGGAGACCTATGACATATGAGCGTACCGCTTGCTCGTCCCAGCACGTGCACACATCAAAACCGATTCTCAATCCGCGGAGGGTTGTTTGGTCCGCAGTTAT